>NZ_JBNQFT010000027.1:0-74893 GCF_050321925.1 Rhodococcus sp. IEGM1339 | reverse complement strand
GGCCGACACGCCCCAAGGGTGGGGAATTACGTGACAGGCGGGTGAGGAATTACGTGACGGGTCGACCCCTCAACCTGGGGAATTACATGACCGCTGACAGCTGGTCAATCAGACCGCCGATGGCGTGGATCTGAACGCCATCTGGGCGCAGGCGGCATCGGCGATGTCGCTCTACAACCGCGAACGGTCCTCCCTGGCGGCGTTGATCAGTTATCCGACGACGAACGTCGGTGACGCGATTCCGCAGCAAGCGTCCAGCGCCAACTTCGAGGAAGCTTCCGAGTTTGGAGAGCCGGTCGGCATCCGCGCCGCCCCCGACGCGTTGGTGCTGGGGTACGACTTCAAGGACTACGACCTCGCCAGTCGGATGACCTGGAAGTTTCTCCGCAACGCCACGGCGGAACAAGTTAACGCAGCGATCAATCAGGCGCTGGAAGCCGACAACCGGCTAGTGACCGGCAAGCTGCTCCGGCGCTTGTTCGACCCGACCGAAGGCACCAACGAGCACCAGCACCGCGTGTTCGGGCTGTGGAACGGCACCGACGGCATGGCACCGCCCCCGCACGCCGGTCTGGAGTTCCCCAGCACGACCAGCCACTACCTCGCAAGCGGCAACACAGCGATCGACCCCGGCGACTTGCTGGATGCGATCAATGCGGTGCGGTTGAAGGGCTTTGGCGCGTCGGTGGACACGCGCCTGATCGTGCTGTGCCACCCCAACGAGGCCGAAGAGATCAGCACTTTCCGCGCGGGGCAGGAAGCCAATGGCGTCGTCAGTAAGTTCGACTTCATCCCGTCGGAGAGCGCCCCGGCGTACCTCACCGAGGAAAACGTCGTGGGGCAGGTCGCGCCCGGTGAGTTCGGCGGATTGGAAGTACTCGGTAATTACGGCCCAGTGTGGATCGTCCCGTCGTACTTCGTCCCCGCTGGTTACTTCGCAGTGGTGGCTACGGGCGGGCCGAACAGCGCCCGGAACCCCATCGCATTCCGCCAGCATACGAACCCCGCCTATCAGGGCCTGCGGATCATTCCGGGGCGCGACCAGCGGTACCCGTTGCAGGATTCGTTCTTCCAGCGGTCGTTCGGGTGCGGCGTCCGCTACCGCAGCGCGGCGTGCGTGGTGCAGGTGACCCCCGGTTCCGTGTACACCCCGCCCGTGTGGGCGTGGTCCTGATGGCCACGCGCATGGGCACCTACGGCCCCCGTGACGACCGTCCCGTGGCGCGGCAGCACCCCGAGGCCGGCGAGTACTCGTGGGGGCCGGGTCTGACCCCCAAGGGACTGGAGAACGCCGCGCCCGCTGACGGCGGCATGTACCGAGGCAAGACGCCGCCCGTCGCTGAACCGCCCGGACTGCGCGCCCTCGCCGACGAGCTGGACCGGCGCGGGAGCCGCTGACATGGCCCGCCGCCGGAACCAACGCCGTGACCGGCTGGGTCGCTTTGCGGGAACGGGGACCAAGGTGGCCAACACCGCACGGGGCGCGCGTACTGCGGCCAGGGCTGCGACGAAGACCGGCGCGACCAAGGTAGCGACGGGCGTAGGCAAAAGCTACGTAAGCGGAAGCTTCAGTAAGAACCTCGTCGTAGGCCAGGGCGTCGAATACAAGGGCGTGAAGGTGGGCGCGGAATTCAAGACGCCCAAGGGCCGGGGCGTGCTCGTGAAGGGGATCGTCGGGTATCACGGCAAGCCGGACCGCCGTTTCGACATCACGCCGGAGCTGAACAAGACGCAGAAGAAGCTCAGCGTGCACGCCACGCCAAATCCCAACCGCCGCGCCGCCGCAGGCACCAAGCTCAAGCGGTAACCCCAGACCGCGACCGGGGCAGTCCGGTCGCCGCCGCGTCTTGTTGGTTCCCTTGCCTTCCGGCGGGGCGCGGCACCCAACTTCACAGACGCCGCGTGCGCCAGTCCCGGCCACGCGGATAACAAGCCGTCGGGCGTGAACTTGTTCTGGCGACGGTGAGAGCAAGGCCCTGGATCGACTTGTCTCCGGGTGGCTACTCACAGAAGACCCCGCGACGGAATTCTCTCCGGTTCACCATCGCGGGGTCTTCTGCTGGATTGGGCAGAATCACATCCGTCACACTGGCATCACACGTACCGCCGTTGACTTTCTTTCGCCCACAGCTGCAGACCCAAAGTCGCTCCAGGGCCGTCAGCGTTGATCTGGACCGCAAATCACACACCGACGTGTTAAGTAAAGGGAAAGAAGACTCGGTCGAATACATTCGCTACCAGCATCTTTCGTGACTGAAGTGTGGTTGCGGGGTGGTGGCTGTGTGCGCTAGCGTGGCGGCAGCACCGCAGCAGCCAACACGACGCAGCGCGTGCGGCACACAGACGAAACGAAGCCCCCGCACGTAAACGTAAGAACTCTGGTCGACGCCTTTAACAAAGCGGTTCAATCGCCGGTCACCGCCCGGTCCGAGGCAGCATCGCGGCTCACCCTTTGAGCAGAGAAGCGCGCGCACATCTCAGAGAAGTGATCACGGGACGGCGCGCTGCGTTCTCCCTCCAACGGAAGGCTATTGATGATGAGTCAGCAATACGGACACGCCCACGCGGCCCGTCCCATCAGCCCACCGCAACGGCCAGTCCGCCGCGCGCCGATCAACCGCGACGAGCTCAACGAGCTACCGACAATTCGTGGCAGGGACGCCGCCGTGGCGTTCATCAGGGATCGCCTGGGCGTACCGGTGACGCCGAACCGGATGCGGACAGCCCTGGAGCGGCGCGAGCTGCCCGTCTACAAGATTGACCGCTGGAATCATACGGCTGAAAAGGACCTCTACGACTGGGTTCTGTCTCTCGCTAAGACCCGCAAGGACGGTGCAGCATGAACGATTACTACCCACTCGGCCAGGCACGCAAGGACTTCCCGGCTCTGCACGCCCTCTACAACGACGACCACGCCGCTTTGAACGCTGCGCACCCGCTTGTGGATCAGGCCAAGGCTGGGAACCGTCCGGTGATCCGGTCACTTGAGGAGGGCGGAATTCTGTCTGTGCGTGAGCACAACCTCTCGCCCGCAGCCCGATTACATCCCGTCCTCAGCGAGGGGATTGATCGCGCCCGGAAGATCCCGCCGAGATTTGACCTTGTCGGTCTCGCCGGGGTTGACCGCGTCTACGGCAACACCGGACGCGGATTGCTGCCGTACAGCGCGTATCCGCACACCGTCGTTGATCTGCGGGAAGAAGAGCGCGACCGTCTGGGGATCACTCACGGGGAACAAGCGATGCTAGACGTGGAGTACGTTCACGCGCTGGAGCTTGCCGACTACGGCGGTTCTCTGTCGAGCTCGGTGGTCTTCCATCTTGCTGAGTGGACCGAAGACGACGGAGCGTTGGCGTGCCCGGTAGTCGCGGGGTGGTCGGCGTGGCGGATCGTGAACATGGTGGTTGTGTCCAGTTGTGTCTGCTATTGGTGCAACGACAAATCGTCAAAGCCGCTTCGGGACTATCTGCTCGTCAGCTGCGGTGGAACGTTGCGCGTGTTCTCTACGTGCTCACCGTGCCGCGAGGGGTTCGACCGCGACACCGAACCTGGCGGACTGCACTGGCGAATGAACGACGACTGGTTTCACGCGACCGGCTGTCCGTCAGATGAGTGGATCTGATGCGCGCGGGGTGGTGTGAGCCAGGGTCCGCGATCGTCGCCGGCCCGAGCTTGCGGGATGCGCCGGACTTGTTCTTGGGGTGGGCGTTCCAGGTTAAGAAGCGGTGGGGGCGAACGTTCGTCATTGATGAAGACGACCGCGAATGGCACGACGATGTATGGGTGCTTCCGCCTGGGAGTTTCCGGCGGTGTACGGCGGTGCGGGGGTTGGTGCAGTACCCGGCAGTGCGGTTGCTGGGTGGCGCATCGCGGCCTCCTGGCTGCCCCGCTGGCGGGCTTGTATGCCCGCTGGGCAACCCTGGCAGAGCGGCCCGGAAGTCAACCGCCGCAAACGAAAAGGACGCACTCGATACGAACCGAACGCGCCCTTTTCTGGACCGAGCTAGAACCGTCGAAAGTGCTGGAGCGGACCGCTGACCAGCGTACCGCACCCGTGCGAAATTAATTGTGCAGCAATGGCATAGAATTAGCTAGGTAGTACGCTAGGCATGCTGCACACGCGCAACGCCCGCCTTGGTGTAGCGACCAGGGCGGGCGTTGTTCTCAAAGTCCCGAGGCTCCCATCTCGGTTTCAGCCGCTTCCTACGCGAAAGCGACTGAACATGACTCACCACGCGAAAGGCTCGTCAATGCGCAATACTACCAGGCCCCAGACGTCCCGGGTAGTTTCGTCTGTAGTAAATAAAGTTCAGGCACAACATGATACGGATCTGATTGTCCCCGATGTGTCGGACCTGTCCCTTGCTGAAGCTGCCTTGGCTTATGCCTCTACCGGATGGTTCGTTCTCCCAGTGATGCCCGGTACCAAGAGTCCGGGCAGTGTGGTCGGCGGCGAGTGGCAATGCAAGTCCTCCCGCGACCCCGAGGAGATTGCGGCGTGGTGGAGCAAGAATCCAGACTACGGAATCGCTTTGCACGCAGGCCGCTCCGGTGCAATCGTCTTCGACTTGGATGTGGACGACTTCGGCGACCTTCCGGGGGAGATGCGGGAAGGATTGCGTAAGGGACGATTCCAGAGTACCCGCCAGGGAGTCGGCGATCGCGGACACTATGTGTTCGCCGTTTCCGCGGGGGAATCCTATGGCAACGGTGCCGGGGCGTTCCGGACTTTTGGAGAGGTGCGCGGCAAGAACGGCGTCATCATCGCGGCCCCGACTCCGCACGTCGACGCCGACACGAAGGGTGGCAGGTACGTGTGGGCTGATTCAGGCCCGCTGCCGCTCGTGAGCGAAGCTCCGCAGTTGCTTGCGTGCTTGCGTGCTGCTCCCGAAAACGAAGCGCCGTTGCTCGCTCCCGACGAAATGAAGGCATTCCTCGACACGTACACCGGCAGCGAACGGATGCCTGCGTTCGCGGGCTTGATCAAGACGTTCGAGCGCGAGCTCAAAGAGAACGGGTCGCGGCACGGAGCAATGGTCAATGCGCTGGCGATGGGCTTCCGTGAGGCCGTGGCGGGTTGCTATCCGGCGGATGACGTGTACACGACTGTTCAAAGGATGTTCAAGAGGTCGTTCGAGGACAAGGAACTCTCAGTGCGCGAAGGCCGTACGAGACCCAGTCGGGACGAGTTCGTTCGCGGGGCTCAGTGGGCAGCAGCGCAGGCCCTTCTCGTCGATCCCGAAGAGACCCTGACCCGCCTGAACCGTGACGAGAGTGCCCTCGAGGAGCGCGTGGAGGCATTCTGGACGGCACGCCCAGAGTTGTCGGCGGTACGTCAGTTCGCGCAGGCGCGGTTGATCGCGCCGTGGGCGTTGTTCGGTGCTGTGCTGGTGCGGTCACTCGCGGTAGTGCCTCCGCGCGTGGTTCTGCCTCCACTGATCGGTAGCCATGGAAGTGTCAACTCGTTCGTCGCGCTCGTCGGTTCGTCGGGCGCAGGCAAGAGCGTCACCCGCAGCGCAGCGCGGGAGCTCGTCCGGCTCAAACTGCCGGGGGATGCGCAGTTGCACGTCCGGAACGTCGGCAGCGGTGAGGGCTTGGTGGATCAGTTCGCCACCTACGACGCCAAGGCCAAGGAATACGTCGGCCTGCGGACGCGGGTGATGTTCACCGTGGACGAGGTCGAATCGCTTACCGCTCAGGGTGGCCGCAGCGGGTCCACGTTGTTTCCGACGCTTCGGTCGGCGTGGACGGGTGATTCGCTCGGCTTCGCCAACCGCGACAAGACGAAAGCAATTCCGGTTGAAGCGCACCGCTACCGACTGACGATGATCGTTGGAGCGCAGCCGACCAAAGCGCAACCGCTCCTGGACGATGCAGACGGCGGTACCCCGCAGCGTTTCTTGTGGATGCCGACAAC
This sequence comes from Rhodococcus sp. IEGM1339, assembly GCF_050321925.1. Lineage (NCBI taxonomy): Bacteria > Bacillati > Actinomycetota > Actinomycetes > Mycobacteriales > Nocardiaceae > Rhodococcus > Rhodococcus sp. IEGM1339. The sequence goes on along the minus strand of NZ_JBNQFT010000027.1, from coordinate 68,976 downwards.
CGACCCGAACGCGCCGGACGTCGAGCCGGCAGAGCCCAAACCGATCACCGTGGGGCCTTGGCCGCAACCGAAGACCGGATTCTCCGTGAGCGGTGTTGAGACGGCTGAAGTCGCACTGGTGACCACGCCTCCTGATCCGAAGAGTTTTGTTGTGCTCGCAATCCCGGAAAGCGTGCGGGAAGACGTGCTGGCACAGCGAAAGAAGGTGTTGCGTGGTGATCCCAGCGCGAACCCTCTCGACGGCCATGCACTCATGACGCGTCTGAAGGTTGCGGTCGGTCTGATGGTGTTGAACGGTCGCTACGACAAGGTAGGCGACGACGACTGGGATCTGGCGGGCGTTGTGATGGAGGTCAGCAATCGCACTCGTTGTGAGGTTGAGAGAGTAATTGCCTCCGAGGCGGCGAAGTCCAATCAGGCTCGAGGCGAAGCCGAAGGACGGCGCGAGCTCGCCAAGGCGGAGGTGTTGCAGAAGGATGGTCTTGCGCGGGTGTGCGACCGAATCATGAAGAAGCTGAAGGACGTCAGTGAGCTGAAGCGCTCGGATATGCCGGATTTTCTCGGTCGAGACAAGGGCTTGAAGGACGACGCTGCCGAACTCCTCGCGGCACGCGGCGAAGTGGAGATCGTTCGCTACAAGGCCAAGAACGGTTCGCCGACATGGCTGATCAGGCCCGTCGAGGAGGAGTGACGGCGCATGCGGCCCGTGACCCTGCACAAGGGGGTACAGGGGTACGGGTACCCCCCATGCCCCGCGCAAACCCATAATTAGGGTGACCTTGAAAGACCAGGTAGAAGAGAGAGATTCATTCGTGGGAAGGCCCCTTGTGGGGTCCGATCGGAAAGGTAGGCGGGTACAGGTACCCATGTACCCCCTATCCGGTCCTAGTGGTAGTCACAGCCTCACGAACAGCAACATCAACTCTCCCCGACAACGGCCAGGGCCGATCGCATCAAAGGAGAAGACATGGAACTGACGATCACGTTTCCAAAGGTTGGAACACGGGGTCGCCCCCGTGAGGAACGAGCGGTGGAAGGCGCAGTGCTGGCGTACCGCGCCGTGGCGGAATGCCTTACAGCGGGCAAAGCGCCGAACGTAAAGACGATCAGCGAACACGCGGGAGTCTCGGCGACGGACCGCAACCCGACCAAGCGAGTGTTCTTCTTCCACCTGGGCCGGGAGCTGTGTGTGGAGGCGGGGCTACTGACGGTGACGGCTCGTGGCCGCTCGCAGGTGCATTCGCTTGTGGGCGAGACGCTTACCGATGAGGAGGTTGTGGCGAGGGTGACGGAAGTCGTCACACCGGAAGTGGTGGCGCTCCCGGAAATCAGCCGGAAGCGATTCCAACGAGAGGGACGAAAGTGATAGAGAACAGCCGAGTACCCGATACCGAATTCAACTGGGACCGCTTGGGCCCCGGTACTGTGGGCGGCGGAATGCGTGCGTCTCTGCCCGGTAAAGCCGCACCCCCGCGAGGTGCCCAGTGAAGCGGGACTGGGGCTGGGTCTACGAGGAACTGCGCGACCTCCAGCGTGCCGACTCCGACGACCTCCGGCGTGAAGCTGAGGAAGAAGCCGCCCCGTTCGTCCCGAGGGCTGAGCCGCCCGCCCTGCCTGACGAGGTGGTGGACTTGGGGCTAATCCCGTTTGAAGACGCGGTGGAGCGCGTCCGGCGCACCAGCCCACCACCGCCCCGGCGCGCACACCGCACCCGCCGCACATAGGGCCGCTGCGCCCGCCCAGCCGTCGCCGCATCGGAGCAGTAGGGCGGCTGGGCGGCACGGGGCTGGGGCACGGTAAAAGTCAACCGGCGGGGCGTTGACCTGCTGTTACGCGCTGGTATCGAACATATGTGCGAGGTAGGTTGTGGGGTGCAGGGGTGCAGGCAACATCGCGCCCCATGCACCCCACAACGGCAAGGGAGACAACGGGTATGAGAGTCATCGGGTACGTACGAGTGAGCACCAAAGATCAGGGTGTGAGCGGCCTCGGCTTGGAGGCTCAGCGGGAATCGTTGGAGCAGTGGTGTTCCCAGCGTGGGCACGAGCTGCTCACTGTTACGACGGACGTCATCAGCGGGGCCAAGACGGACGCCATGTACGGGCGTGAGGTAGCCATCGCCGCCGTGGAGAACGGGGTCGCTCAGGCATTGTTGGTGCGGGCGCTGGACCGCGTCACCCGCGACCAACTGGACGCCGCTCAACTGATGAAGCGCGCCGAACGCTACGGCTGGCGGCTGATGGACTGCGAAGGTGCAGACAGCGGCGAACCCAGCCAACGCTTCGCGGCGGACATCCGCCTGGCGATGGCCGCTGAAGAACGGCGCAAGATCGGTACCCGCACCCGTGAGGCCCTGGACACCAAACGGAAGAGGGGAGAGCCTGGCCTGGTCAGCACCAGCGCGCAGCGCCGCATCCAGATCCTGCGCTCAGAAGGCCTCGGGGCGAAGGCGATAGCCGCACGCCTCACCCAAGAAGGCATTCCCACCGCCGCCGGAGGCGATACGTGGCATTACTCGTCGGTGCGGCGTGTGCTGCGCCGCCTGGCTGAAGAGAAGGCGGTGGCCTGACGATGGCACACGTGCAGAAGCGCACCACTAGCACCGGCCAGACCCGCTACGTGGTCAAGTACCGGACGCCGGACGGCAAGCAACGCAGCAAGGGCGGCTTCACCACGAAGAAGGACGCCGAGGCCTACGCCAACGAGGTGGACTACACCCAGCGGCGCGGCAGCACGTGGGACCACCGCGCCGGAGCGATGACGTTCGGTGTAGCGGCGGGGGAGTGGTTGGCTTCCCGGCACGACCTCAAGCCGCGCACCCGCGCCGAGTACGAGAACCTACTGCGCCCCAAGACTCGCGGCCCCATCGCTGCACGCGAGCTGTCCATTGCGGCCACGTTCGCTGGCTACCCGCTGAACGCGATCACCCGGCAACAGATCAGCGAGTGGGTGCAGCGCATGGTCGCCGCAGGCAAGAAGCCGTCCACGGTTCGTCACGCGTACTTCGTCGTGCGGATGGTGCTGGCGCAGGCCGTGGTGGACGGACGGCTCACCGACAACCCAGCCGACTACGTGAAGCTCCCCAGCGAACACAGCACCAACGGTGGAGCGCCGGGCATCGTGGACGACCCGGACCAATTCCTTACAGCGGAGCAAGTACAGGCACTCACAGCAGCGACGCCCTGGCCGTACAACGTCTACGTCCACGTGGCCGCGTGGACTGGCCTGCGCGCGGCTGAGTTGGCGGGGTTGCAGGTGGGCGACGTAGATCTGCCCGCGCGGTCACTGAACCCCAACGCGCGCCCCAAGCCTGGAACCCTGCGGGTGGAGCGGACCGTCATCACTATTGACGGCCAGCCGGTGTACGACACCCCCAAGACGCGGGGGAGCCGGCGAAGAGTCCCGTTGACCCTCGCGACGGTCGACCTGCTGCGCGATTACCTGGCACGGCACCCCCGCCACGACGAGCCCGCCGCGCCGCTGTTCCCAGCTGGCACCCTTGTCGCGCAGAAGCCCACCGGTAAGAAGGCCACCGACGCCACCGGCAAGCGCGTCGTCCCCAAGGCCGAAGACGCCCTGGCTGCGCTCACCGTGGACCAAGCCCAAGCGCGGCTGACGCTGGACTGGCACGCCCCGCTGCGGCACCAGACGTTCTACAAGGCGGTGTACCGCCCCGCGGTCTTGCGGGCAAACCGGCTCACCCCCGACACGCGCCTACCAGCAGGGCTGAAGTTCCACGCCTTGCGGCACACCTACGCCAGCCTGTGCGTAGCGGCGGGCATCCCGCCGCTGGAGATCGCGCGGTTCATGGGGCACGCCAAGGTCACCACCACGCTCAGCGTGTACGCGCACCTGTTCGCCGACGACCACGCCGACGCGATGGCTGCGTTAGGCGCGATGGGCCAGCCGGTCGCGGAACATGGGAACGTAGTGCGTTTGCCTGTCTGACTAGTCAGTCGCGGCAGCCGAGCATTCAGCGGTAACGCTGTCGCTTTCGCCACCGGGACTGATAATTTCGTGGATTCTCTTCAGAATGGCCTCGAAATTGCGAAAATTCTCCACATCCGCGTCTGGTGCACATAATTTCTCGCACAGCTGCATTTTACGGAGTTCGGGGATAATCTTCGGCGCTCCGTATCCGGTGGGGTACTCCTTGCGGTCGTACATTTCTTCAGTGAAGACGTGCTTTGGAAGAAGGTTTTCAATACCCTTTTGGCAGTAAGCGTCCTTCACTTGGTTGATCGGCAGTATGTGAACCGAAGCAAAGCTCTCTTCACGTACCTTCGCATCGCAATCGTAGACTAAGACAATTTTTCTCTTTGTAAGGTTTGGGTTGGCACGAAATAGTTGCGCGGTCTGATCGAGGCTGGAGTCTCCTGTGAATTTTCCTCCCCCCGCGCCTGATTCCGCTCCGATCCAATCGAACATGCCTATTAGGCTGGTGTATCCGAGAACCTGAGCGGCAGTCTTGAAGTACTTCAAATCAGTTTCTCCAGCGAGTAAGATAAGTGGCTCTTCCCCTGCTTCCAATTCCTTTTTGATTATATTCGTGAACGCTTTTGTTTCCTGGAAAGCGTTTAGAGCCCGCTGGAATTCTTCGTAGGATTCTGCCACCACCGGTGTCGCGTGGGGCATTTCTAGCACACGCACTCCCGAGGCGGAGAGTTCTCGCTCCATTCCTAGGGCAAAGAACGGGGAATGACTTGATATAAAGAACTGAATCTTCGGGAAGAATTTTATAAGTTTGGGAAGCGCTTTCAGCTGGAGATCTATATGCATATGGGCGTCCAGTTCGTCTATTAAGACGACTCCTTCGACCTCACCGGGTCCCAGCCACGCGGAATCTGCGTAGCGGAGGATCGTTCCAAATGCGGCGAGCATGGTCGCTTGGCCGCCGGATAGGCTGTTCAAGCCGGAGGCGAGTCGTTGATTATTGGAATGGACTGCAACCTTCCGGTGGTTTCGGCGACCGGTCCAGACAAATTTTGCGCTTGGGTCGTCCATAATTGTCTGCAGAATCGAGTTCGCCCATATTAGTGGCTTCTGATTCTCCATGTAGTCGACTGTGTCCAGGGTGACAACCGCATGCTCCTTATCTCTCCCTCCGTCGGCATAGTCGGCTGCAAGTACGTCTGGTCGAGCCTCTGTGATAACTCCAAGGAGCCATTGAGCAAATGCGTCGATTCCCTGCTCGACATACAGTCTCTTTCCGAGTTTATCTAAATACCTGGGGGTTAAATCATATTCATCGGAAGAAATTGAATCCTTATTAAACCAGTGGGGGTGTTCGGAACGGCTGGCGGGAAAGTAGGCATACACCCCCGATTCGAATATGGTCCGAGCTTTATCATTGTCGATTTTGAATTCTTTTGAAGAATCGGTGCCCTGCCATGTTGCTCCAGCCTTCATGGTCTCAGGGAGTAGATTTGAAGCCTGGTCGGCTGAAATTTCTCCGATGTTCTCCCGATAGAAGAGGGGTCCGCTTTCGTCGCTGAATCGCAGAACGGAGAATCCGTGAGATTCCCCGTAGGAAATTATGTCCCCTCCTACGATTCGAAAGTAGCTTCGCCCCAATCCTTTCTGGGTTAGAACATCAGTGAATGCGCTACTAGCTCCTTGCATTAACGCATCGGCGATGATAGAGAGGAGATTCGTCTTTCCGCTTCCGTTGCGGCCAACGATAATGTGCGGAATTGGAAGGCCTTGATCATCGAACGTGGGTTCTAGGTGTAGATTTCGAATAGGGCCGTTGTTCTGAATGAACAGTTCGCGCAAGTACATAACTTCCTCCCCAAGTGGAACCGCCGCTCAAGAGGCTGGTCGAGTGGCGGGTGGAGGCATCATCTCATCGCGTACCGACAGGTATGCGGTGCACCCTGGGATCGCGGCGCCCGAGGTACCGCGGAGGTACCAGCAACCCCGGCAACGACGAAGGCCCCGGCTGCGCGATGCGCTTACCAGGGCCTTCGTGGAGCCGATGACGGGAATCGAACCCGCGTATTCAGCTTGGGAAGCTGATGTTCTACCATTGAACTACATCGGCACGCTGGGCTTTTGCCGATTCTCGTCGACTCCGGCCCGAGCTTTCGGAGCAAACTGTAGCAGACTCTCCGGGTCGATCGCGGGACCCCTGGACCACACCGAGAGCCCCCATGACGCGGTCGAAGCGACGCTGGTCGCGCGGCGTCCACGGCAGCAGCATCTGCTCGAAAATCGTGTCGTCGATCTTCATCTTGTGGAGGTTGTCCTCCAAGTACTGCTTTCCGGGTCCATTGCGTTGTATTCGGCCGGGCTCGACTCGGTGGCGCGCACCTGCGCGTGTGCCTTGTCGACGGGCGTCGTCATCGAATGTCCCGCATCGTCAGAAGTGACCACGACTGTCACCCAGATGCGCGCCGACGGTAAAGACCGGAGGTTGCGCGGCACGGAAGCGGACGCTGCGAAGATAGAGGCATGGCAACTGGACGGCTCTACGGTGGACGCGCAGGCGAGGAACGACAGGCCGATCGGCGAGCGCAGCTGATCGAGGCCGGTCTCGATCTCCTCGGAGCTGCCGACGGCGAAGCCACCCTGTCGGTGCGCGGTGTCTGCAAGCGCGCAAGTCTGGCCTCGCGCTACTTCTACGAGAGCTTCGCCGACCGCGACGAGCTCACCGGTGCCGTCTACGACCACGTCGTCCAGCGCATCGCCGAGAGCACGCTCGCCGCCGTGGCCTCGGCACCGGCCGACGACGACCGCGCGATCGTGCGGGCCTGCGTCGAGAACATCGTCCGCGAGATCGACGAGGACCCGCGGCTCGGCCGCATGCTGTTCTCCGTCAGCCAGGCCAACACGCAGCTCGCGAAGCGGCGCCTCGACTCGACCCGCATGTTCGCCGGGCTGGTCACCGCCCAGGCCGAGAACATCTACGCCATCACCCCGAGCCCCCGGCTCGACCTGGCGGCGCACTACGTCGTCGGCGGACTCGCCCAGGCGCTGACGGCCTGGCTCGACGGCACCGTGCCGCTGAGCCACGACGACGTCGTCGAGGAGTGCACCGAACTGCTGATCACGATGTCGGTCCAATTGCGACGCGACTCGGCCACGTAGAACCCCGCGGCCGCGCGATTGTTAACCTCTACGCGTGCTGCTCTCCGATCGCGACATCCGCGCCCAGATCGCCTCCGGGCATCTGGGCATCGACCCGTTCGATCCGGAGCTGGTGCAGCCCTCGAGTGTCGACGTCAAACTCGACAGCCTGTTCCGCGTCTTCAACAACACGCGTTACACGCACATCGACCCGGCGAAGCAGCAGGACGAACTGACGTCGCTGGTGCAGGTTCCCGAGGGTGAGCCGTTCGTGCTGCACCCCGGCGAGTTCGTGCTCGGGTCGACGATGGAGCGGTGCACCCTGCCGGCCGACCTCGCCGGTCGCCTCGAAGGCAAGTCGTCGCTGGGCCGGCTCGGTCTGCTCACGCACTCGACGGCCGGGTTCATCGACCCGGGTTTCGACGGGCACATCACCCTCGAGCTGTCCAATGTCGCTAACCTGCCGATCACGCTGTGGCCGGGCATGAAGATCGGTCAGCTGTGCCTGTTCCGGCTGACGAGCCCCGCCGAGCACCCGTACGGCAGCGCGAAGGTCGGGTCCAAGTACCAGGGCCAGCGCGGGCCTACGCCGTCGAAGGCGTACCTGAACTTCGTGCACAAGCATCCGGACGCGCGTCCCAGCTAGTTCGTCCTGCGCACGTCGCAGACGAACCCCGGGGTGAATCTCGTCCGTGCGGGTCGGGCACCCTCTCGCCCGGGTTAATCTCTGCATGTGCGCGTCGCTGCGGTCGCCACCACACTGCTGCTCCTGCTCGCGGCCTGCGCGCAGGACACCTCGTCGCGCCCCTCGCCTCCCGAGGATCTCCCGGTAGTGCGTGCCGACGGTGACCGGCTCGTCCTCGACGGCCGGACGTGGTGGCCCGCCGGACTCAACGCATACCAGCTCGGTACCCGATGGGAGGTCAACCACGGATGCGGTGCCGAGGTGGACCTCGACGACTTCTTCGGCACGCTGGCGCCGCGTTCGATCGTGCGTTTCGACGCCTTCCAGTCCCACGCTGTCCACCGGATCGACGGCACGCTCGACATCACGGCGCTCGATGCCGTCTTCGACGCCGCCGAGCGGCACAGGGTGTACCTGATCCCGGTGCTCGCCCCGCAGGACAGTGATTGCGACGCGGGTGGATACAAGCAGGCGGACTGGTACGACGCCGCTTGGCACGACCCGCTGCCGGGTCATGTGCTCGCCTACGACGACTGGGTCGCGACCGCCGTCGAACGGTGGGGTTCGTCACCGGCGGTCGCGATGTGGGAGCTGATCGGCGAACCCGAGACCGCGACCTGCACCGACGACGAGTGCGCCCTCGAACGACGCGAGTGCTTGCCCGGCGGTGCTCGGCTGCTCCGCAACTGGATCGACGAAGCAGCCGGCATAGTCCGCGAGCACGACCCGGACCGGCTCGTCACCGTCGGCACCATCGGAGGCGACCAGTGCGGTTCCGCCGGCGACGATTTCGTGACCGTCACCGACGCCGAGCAGCTCGACGTGGTGCAGTACCACGACTACGACGACGCACAGTTCCTCGAACGGCGGCTCGACGGATTGTCGAAGCCGATGCTCGTCGCCGAACTCGGTGTCCGGGCCGGTTCGTGCCGCGCGGTGAGCGAACGTGCCGATATCGTCGACCGCACGCTCACGCGGTACCGCGATCTCGGGGCCGACGGCGCACTGATGTGGTCGTTCGTCCCCGACCCGCGACCGGACGAGTGCACCTACGACATCGGCCCGGACGACCCGGTCCACTACGTCCTACGGCGTCACCACGGCTCAGGGTGACGTCCGGTCGAGTACCCGGAAGAGTCGCCAATCTGGTTGGTCGGCACCGTCGTTGGGGATTTCGAGTTCGAGTACCGCGATGTCGCTGCCGGTCTCGTAGATGGTGGGGTAGCGGCGGTTGACGGCGTCCGATGTTCCGCGGCCCTCGTTGGGGACGGTCAGGATGTACTCGACCCCGGAGGCGGAAGGGCGGTTGAGCACGGCCGTGAAGTCGGAGTCCGAAGGGATGACGAACGTCTCGGGGCGTTCGGTGGCCGAGAAGATCGCGAACCCGTAGACCGTGTCCATCAGCACCGAGCCCGGCGGTAGGTCCATCGCGTCGAGGTATTCGGCGATGCGCCGTTCCGTGGAGAATGCCGCGATCACCTGTCGCTGCTTCTCACGCACCTCGGACGGATCGTTGTCGTCCGGGAACAGGACCGTGCGCAGCGCGTGCTGTTCCTGCGACAGGGCGGGCGAGCCCATCGCGACGAACGTGACGGGCAGGCTGCACACCAGGAGTACCGCACCCAAGGGTGCTGCGCCGCTGGGGTCCTCCGTCCTCGGAACGGCATGCGGCCCGGGGCGTCGCGTCGTGAGCAGTCCACGTCGCGGAGCCAGTTGTACGACCCACACCGCGAGCAGCGGGATCGCGCAGATGTAGAAGCGCAGGAACGGGAAGGTCATTCCGCGTGCATAGGACAGGGCCGCGAAGCCCAGGACCGCGCCGAAGACGACGAACGGCACGAGCGGTTCGAGATCGCGTCGTCGCCATGCGAGCACCGCCACGACCGGGATCAGCAGCGGAAGCGCCGGCCCGAGCACGACGGTCTCGGCGAGCGAGAAGGCGATCGCACCGAGCCCGCCCGACGACCCGCCACCGCTCTGCTCGAGGATGGCGGCGTTGCCGTAGGCCGAGGTGAACTGCGCGAGCCATTCACCGGTGACGAGCCAGCTCGTCACGACGAACGCGACGAAGGCCAGAGCGAGGGGAGCGGCGACGAGGATCGCGTCCATGATCGCCGGCTGCCATCCCGAGCCGGGAGCGTACCGTCGCGATCGGTACCGGACGAGCAGTGCGACGAAGACCGTCACCGCCCCGCCGACGGCCAGCGCGTCGTACCGCGCGAGATACGCAAGTGCCAGGGCGATTCCGGCCAGCGCCAGGTCGTGGATGTCGTCGGTGCTGCACCAGCGGATCAGACGACGCGCGGCCCAGCACAAGGCGAACAGGAACGGCGCCTCGCTCATCCCGTTCGCGCCGTAGTAGACGATCATCGGGTTCAGGGCGAACACCGCCGTCACCGTCCACACGAACCACGGCGTGCAGCCGCGATCGCACGCGATGCGGTGGATCTGCACCGCCGCGCCGGCCATGAACGGCGCCGACATGAGCACGGCCGTCACCGCATAGGCCGACAGTCCCGGGAACCACGCCGACAGTCCTGTGAGGGGCACCTGGACGAGCGTGGTGAGGGGTGTGAACACGAAACCGATGGCGGCGAGGTGCGGGTCGCGGCTGAGCAGCACCGACCGCGCAGCGCTGACACGGCTGAGCGAATCACCCTGGTAGTACTGCACGTCCAGCGCGAGCCACAGTCCTACCACCAGATAGATCAGGCAGGCGGTCCAGAACACCCACGTGCTGCGGGTCCTCACGACGACAACCCGTGGAAGGTCTTCTCCCAGTAGGAAGGATTACGGATGAGCTGATAGGTGCCTTTGATCGCCGCGATCGACATGAGGACCCAGTAGAACGGCACGGTCAGGCACGGCCACCACAGGTTCGAGTGGCCCGTCTCGCGGCACGCCACGAAGTTCATGTACATCACGGCGACGTTGCCGAACACGAGCGAGATCAGCGCGGGGAAGTAGGCGTACCAGGGGAAGATCTCCTCGATCAGTTCCGCCTGGCCGAGCAGCCACGCGAGCGTCGTCATCCAGAACACCATGTTCAGGCACGCGATGATCGGCGTGCCCGCGAGCAGGGTCGTGAAACGCAGCATCCCCGCGGTGCCGATCACCCGCCACAACCGGACGGGCCGGCGCATGTGGACCAGCCAGGTCTGCAGATAGCCCTTGTACCACCGGGATCGCTGCCGCACCCAGTTGATCGGATCGCTGTTCGCCTCCTCCAGCGTGGTCGAGTCGAGAACCGCAGTGGAGTAGCCGGATTCGGCGATCCGGACGCCGAGGTCGGCGTCCTCGGTGACGTTGTACGGATCCCACGCACCGATCTCGTCGAACACCGATCGGCGGATATGGTTCGACGTCCCGCCGAGCGGGATCGGCGAGTGCGACTTCATCAGTCCGGGCAGGATGAAGTTGAACCACAGCGCGTAGTCGGCGGTGAACCAGCCGGTCAGCAGATTCTGGGTTCCGTTGTGGAAAGCCAGTTTCGCCTGTACACATGCCACGTCGTCGCCGAGACGGTCGAAGACGACGACCACCCGACGCAACTGCAGGGGCTCGGGGAGGTCCTCGGCGTCGAAGATCGTGACGATCTCACCGGTGGTGAAGTGCAGACCGTAGTTGCACGCCTTCGGTTTCGTCCGTGGGTCGGCGGCCGGGACGAGCAGGATCTCGACGCTCTCGCCGAGCCCGGCCTTCTCCGCGGCCTCGATCGTGACGGTGTCGTCCTCCTCGAGGAGCAACAACACCTGGAGCTTGTCGGCCGGATAATCGAGCGCGGCCATCGCGGCGAGCAGCTCGCCCACCACCTCGGGTTCGTTGTAAGCGGGGACGAGCACCGTGTACGGCGGCAACTGGTCGTCGGTGAGGGCGAGAGCTTCCTCGTCGTCGACGATGAACTGCGCGTCGCGTGCCATGCCGCGGGTGAACAGCAGCAGCCGGTCGGCGAGGGTCGCGATGTACCCGAAGGTGCACAGCACGGTGAAGACGATCAGGGTCGGTTTCGTCGCCACGACGAGCGCGAGCACGAAGGCCCCCGCGAGTGCGAATCCGAGGTATCTCTGCCACGGCACGAACGCGACCGACGCCGACGAGACGGGGCTGCGTTCGCGCAGTCCGTGCACCGCTTCGTGCAGGGCCGCGGTCCGGTAGGCGTCGAACTCGACGGTGTCTTCGGGCGGAACATCGTGTCCCGAGCCGACGTTCACTCGCCCTGCCATTGCGCCTCCACGAGTTCGCGACCCACCTCGATGAGCATGGAACGGTCCTTGTACTCGGGATCGGTGTCCTCGACGGTGCCGTTGCCGCGCAACAACACTCGCATCAGAGTGCGTGCGTTGGCGACAGTGTTCGGCTCGGGCTGCGGGAACGGCGCATCGAGTTCGTGGTTGTCCACCGTCAGCAGGCTCACCCGCTGGGCGACGGTGTCGCTGCGGGTCCACACGAAGCTGAGCAAGCTCCACGTCAGGAGCAAGTTGTCGTCGACGACGGTGAAGTACTCGGCGGTGACGCCGCGACCCAGATCGACATATTCCTTCGGGCTCACCCGTGATTTGCCCAGTGCGTACATCGATTCGGTGGGGTACACCGCGAACGAACCGACACGACGCACCTGCAGTGTCTGCACGGCGACGGTGCGGGGACGCAGCAGCCGATCCCATTCCGGGTTCGGTTCCTCCGCCCGGAGCATCTGCCGGCGCAGCACCGATCCCTGACGGAAGTATGCGCGGGGCCAGTCGTAGTCGACGGACGACAACTGCACCCATCCGGATGGGACGATCTGGGTGGCGGTGCCCGAGTAAGGGGGCCCGACCGAGACCGGCGTCAGGCGCTGGTCGGGAAGCGGCAGGAGTGCGGCGAGCAGGGTGGCCACCGCGACGCACATCGCTCCGCGCACGGCCTCGGGAACCGACACCGGATTCGGTGGCAGCGTGCGTGGCGCGAGCCCGCGGTAGGTCCACAGATAGGCACCGGCCCCGACGACCACCGTCGCGACCACCGCCGGCACGTACTGCGACACGGCGATGGGTGCGTCCGGCCACCGCTGATCGACCAGGACGAGCACCACCAAACCGGTCACGAATGTTGCGGAGCCGTAGAAGAATCCGCGGGCCCGGGTGCGCCGCGTCGCGAGTCCGACAGCCGTGGCGGCGAGCACGAGCGTGACCTGTCCCGCCGCGAGCTTCGTGCCCCCGGCCTCGACGAGCACGATCCGGTAGAGCACGGGCGAGCTCAGGAAGAGCATCGCCCACGCCTGCCAGTACGCCGCGGTCACGCGCAGGCCGAACATCGCGACGCACGCCCCGCACACGAACACCCACGCGGCGAGCACGTCGAGGTGCATCACCTGATAGTTCGTCGCGTAGCGCGGCATCAGCAGCCCCTTGATCGCGAGCGCGATCAGCAGCAGGAGCACCGACGTGATGATGTCGGTCTGCCGGTCGTGGATCGGCAGTTCGTTCTTCCGCTGCCGCGTGATGCCGATCGCAACGATCGCGACGAGAGGCGGCACGATGAGGACGTAACCACCCGTGGTGCCGGTGCGGATCTCGTCGAGCAGCTGCAGCCAGGTGGAGTGGAAGCCGATCAGGGTTGCGGCGACTATCGCGATCCACCGATTGGTGGTGTGCAGCATCGCGTTCGTGAAGAACCGCTCGATGAACGACGGATGCTCGATTGTCGTGGTCATCGTGTTCACCGCGACTGCGGACGGCGCCGACGGGTGAGCGACCACACCGCGGCGCCCGCCGCACCGACGACGAGCAGGACGACCCCCGCGACGACCACTGCGGTCACCGTGCTGTCCGATTCCGACGACGCCGCGTCGACGTCGTCCCGGGTGCGGGGATCGATGAGGGTGATCGGTTCGCGGTCGGGCGCGGTGAACAGCACGCTGCCCTCGAGTTCGAACCAGCGACCGGGCTCGGCGGCGAGCCAGTCGAGCGTCCGATCGAGTTCCTCGGGAGCACCGGTCGACGTGGCGACCAGCACGGTGCGTCCGTCGTCCCGCACGACCTGCAACGAGGCGAAGTCCACCTCGGTGCCGAAAGTGAGGCTGGTGCTCTCGCCGTCGGCGTTGCGGACCTCGAACCGGCGGTCCTCGGTGCGGACGAGCGGCAGCTGCGACTGCAGATCTTCGGGCAGGAGACCGTTCGCGGCTACGATCACTGCCGGTCCCGACGAGGCGAGCGCTTCGTCGATCGTCACCCATTCGGGGTCGAGCGGACGGCTGGTGAGCGACTGGAGCCCGGCGACGAGCTCGACGGCACGGTCGACGTCGACGAGGCTGCGATCGGAGGTGGCGACGTCGACCTTCGGCATCAGCGTCTGGGGCAGCGACGGGAAGCCGACGGGCAGCGGCGGATCCGCGAGGGTGCTGAAGACACGACTGCCGCCGTCGATGCGCAGGGTGACGGGTTGCTGCAGACCGCACTGCTGCTGCGCGCCGGTGGTGCGGAGTTCGACACTGATGTCGGTGAGCCGCCCGAGGGCCGAGTTCGGAACCGTGACGACACGGTCGATGACGCCGCTCGCGTCGGCGGCCCACGAATCGAGCATGATGTCGCCGACGGAGACGGTGATCGACCCGCCCTGGGTGGCGGGGAGCGGGGTGTAGGTGCCCTTCAGGTCGATGCGCACATCGCGCACCGGCCGCCCGAATTCGGTCTGGTCGAGGAAGAGGTGTACGTCGGCGAGGCCGAGACCGCTCGTCTCGAGGTCGGACACTCGTAGGTCGTACAGGGTGGTCGAGTCCGGAGCGAGGATGGGCGGGACGTCGAAGGTGCCGACGGCGACGTCGGAACCGACGGCAAGACCGGACAGGATGCTGTTCACCAGGCCTACCTGGTCGAGGAGGGTCTGGGCGTCGCCTCGGACGTACAGGGCGGGCGGCCCGTCGGGCACCGGCACGACCTCCGCACCCGTCTGGTCGCCCTCGCTGACGACGATCTGCCGGACGAGCGGGGTGTCGGCTGCGGGGGGTAGGCCGTTCGCCGGGAGTTCACGTACGTCCACGGGCACCTGCCGCCCGGGATACCGGGCGCTCACGGTCGCTGCGAGGTCGAGGGCGACGCCCGCTTCGGCGTCCGTGGGGTCCTCGGCCAGATACAACTCGAGGCGATCGAGGACCGGCGGGAGGTAGTCGGCGACCGCTTGCGGCGCCGCGGGTGTGCCCGCGTACCGGACCAGACCGTCGCGCAGACGTACCGAACCCAGCGTCCAGTCGTCGGGGCAGATGTTGTCGACGGCGACCAGGTGCAGATCGAGCGAGACCACCGCGGCGCCGTTCTCCACCTTCGCCCCGGCGAGCGGAATCGTCAGGGGCACGATGGCGCCACCGGGCGGCAGTTCCACGCGGGTGAGCAGGCGCCCGTCCGAGACGACGTCGATCCATCCGCGCGCGACATTCGTGGGCAGTTCGGCGGTGGTGTCCAGGAAGGCGGGAGTATTTCCGGCCGGGACAGGAAATGCGAGTGTGACGACATCGGAATTGCCACGGAATTCGATGTTCGGCCCGAGCCCGAGCTTGCGGGTCGGGAATGCGACCTCGCCCGGAGGAGTCGGTTCCGTCGGTTCGAGATCCTGTGCTGCAGCGGTAAGCGGGTTCGCGCACAACGTCATCGAGGCGGCAAGAGCCAGCACGAGGGTGCGACGGAAACGGCGACCGGTTCTGGGCGATGTCACTCGAGCAGCGTATTGCGTCCGATCACGAGAATATTGCAGACGCGGCGACAATTCGGTGTGACGTTGCGCTGTTGTAACGGAACGACGTCCGGCCTCGATTTCAGCCGACGACTCGAATCGGACGAATCAGGAGGCCCCGTGGCGGAAGCAGCGAGGTATCGGACGGTTGCGGCGCCGTGAGCGATCCGCTGTTGTTCGTCGCGCACACCGGTGAGCGGTCGGGTGCCGAGAAGGTCATGCTGATGCTCGTCGACGTCGCTCTCGCGCAGGGGCGTCGGGTCGTGGTGGCGTGCCCTGACGGGCCGCTCGCCGACGCCCTCCCGGCCGGATGCGTCCGTGTCCGGTTGCCCCGGCTGGGCATGTGGGGTCAGAGGGGAGTCGGGCGGATCGCGGGCCTGGCGGGTCTTCCGCTGCGGTGGCTGGTGGGAGCGCGCAGGCTCCGTCGCGTGCTCTCCGCGGAGCGGCCGCGGGTCGTGTGCAACTCGTTGTTCGCATTGCCGTCCCTGCGGCTCGCCGTGCTCGGCACGTCCCACCGTGAACGTACCGGGTGGCTGGTGCACGACACTCTGTCCTCCCGTAAGCAGCGCATCGTCGCCCGGATGGGCAGGGGTGCCGTGGGTGGAGCGGTCGCCGTCTCGCGGGCCTCGGCCGTGCCGGTCCGTGAATGCGGATATCCGGTGGTCGTCGCACCGCACGGCGTCCCGATCCCGCCTGTTCCGTCCCGGTCGACATCTCCCGAGGACTCGACTCCCGATGCCTCGACCGTGCGGGTGGGCATCCTCGCGTCGGTGACGGAATGGAAGGGACACCGCGTCCTTCTCGAGGCGGTGGCCGAGGTGCCCGGGATCCGTCTCGATGTGGCGGGGGAACCGTTCCCCGGCGACGAAGCCTTCCTCGACGAACTGCGGCGTCGCGCACACGCCCCCGACCTGCGCGGACGAGTGTCGTTCCTGGGGCGGGTCGATCCCGCCGAGGTCTTCGCGGTGTGGGACGTGATGGTCTCCGCGAGCACCTCGCCGGAGGCGGGGCCGCTGGTCGCACTGGAGGCGATGGCGCACGGTGTGCCCGTCGTCGGCACCGATCACGGAGGGACCGCCGAGCACCTGGCCGACGGCGCGGGTCTGCTCGTTCCGCCCGGCGATGCGAAGGCTCTGGCAGAGGCGTTGCGGCGACTGATGTCCGCTCCCGACCTGCGGAACGACATTGCCGTCACCGCGCGTCGCCGGGTGGAGGAGCGCCACGACATCGAAGTCACGTTGCCGGCCATGGTGAACGCCTTGTGGGCGACGGGCGTCACATCGTGAGGCGTCCTCGAGTATTGCTTTTGCAACCATGTTGTGATCGCCGATGTTTGGTGTTCCCGGCGGATTCGCGCACACTGTGAGCCATGTGGGTGTGGATCGCATCGGCGCTGGCGGCGTGGCTGGGCCTCTCGGCTCTCGGCGCGCTCGCGGTCGGTCGGTTCCTGTTCGTCTCCGAGAGGGAGGAACAGCTCGTCGAGATGCAGCGGGAGCAGCGCGATCCTGCGAATCCTCCCGTCGCTTCCTGACACGCCGGGCGTCCGCCTGCGCGATACTCGCGAGTAACAATTTCTCGTGTCTAGACTCGGTTCCGCGTCGTCCTCCTGTCCCCCATGTGAGGACGGCCGCACGGGTCGGCTACCCCCCATCGCCGGTCCGTGCAGAAGCCCCGGCCGATCCACCACCACGATTGCCGGGGCTTCACCTATTCTCGGGCCTGTTTCCGGCGGAGATATCCTGTCGCTCATGACCGAGCAGGCTCCCCGCGTCGCGATCACCTATTGCACGCAGTGCAAGTGGCTGCTGCGCGCCGGATGGATGGCGCAGGAAATGCTGAACACTTTCGGTACCGCTCTCGGCGAGGTCGCGCTCGTTCCCGGGACGGGGGGAGTGTTCCGCATCGTTGTCGACGACACGGTCGTGTGGGACCGCAAGGAGGACAAGGGCTTTCCCGAGATCGTCGTGCTCGAGCAGCGAGTGCGTGATCTCGTGGAGCCGGATCGTGATCTCGGGCATGTGGATCGGGCCGCCCGGGCCGATGCCCCACCTCGTCGCGACAGCAACGACATCTAGCGGTAACGTTCTCGTATATGTGCCCGCGTTCTACGCGCGTCGGGCACGGTCGACGGCGTGCCGCTCACGAAAGTGGTCGCCGACATCGAAATACGGGGAGGAAAATCGATGAATTCTGTTGCGAAGAAGGCTGCAGTCGCGGCCTCCGGTGCCGCACTGCTGGCACTGGTCGTTCCGGGCGTCTCGTCCGCTGCGGGTCCGAGCGTCTCGGCGAAGGCGGAGAACGGCGCCATCGTCGTCGACTTCGATCTGACGCGCGCCGACGTCGACCGCGGCGTCACCTGCGTCACCTACGTCCTGAAGCCGGGCACCGTCGACACGGCCGATCCGTCGGGCCGCATCGACGCGCAGCCCGCCGGCACGAGCTTCTCGGTGACCAACACGAGCACCTCGAGCGCGCTGTACATCAAGGACGGCGCACCCTCGCAGGCCGGCCCGGAGTCGATCACCGACGGCACCTACAACGTCTTCTGGGGCTGCCAGGACGCCTCGGGTGCGCAGTACGAGAACATCTTCGACGCGTCCGGTCGCCCCTTCACCGGTGGCATCTCCGTGACGGTCGGCGGCGGCGGGTCCGCACCGCAGGGCGAGTCGGCTCCGCAGGCACAGTCCGCGCCGCAGGCCGAGTCCGCGCCCGCACCGCAGGGCGAGGCCGCGCCCCAGGCCGACAATGTTCCGCCGGCCCCCCAGTCGCAGCCGGAGCCGGTCGACCCGCTCCAGTTCGCGATCAAGTTCCTGCGCGACTTGATCGGCGCCTACCTCTGATCGGAGTCCACACTCCGATCCGCACGTGACGGCATCGGCGGCACCCATCGGGTGCCGCCGATGCCGTTTTCGTGCCGACCCTGTAGATGTGGTCCGGGGTCGATTTCTGTGGCAGTGGAAGGAGAAGGGGTGGACGCCGCCTCGATCGCGACGGTTCTCGCATCGTCGCTGCAACTGCGACGTGCGTACGGCGCGAGCATGCGGCCGCTGACGTCCGGGGGCCACTGGTCCGAGGGTGACGGCTGGTGGATCGGCATCACCGCAGCCCCCGACCCCGACTACAATCTCGCGCTCGTCCACGGCGGCGACGTTACCGGTCACGCCCAGCATGTCTACGAGACGCTGACGGAGGCCGGTCACCCGTCGATCGTCCTGCTCGCCGGGGACGGCCTCGGCGCCGCCCAGGTTCTCGCCGACCACGGCTGGGTGTGTGCAGGTTCGCTGGACCTGACCTACCTCGTCGCCCACGACGCTCCGATCGATCCGGGCCTTCGGGTTCTCGGCGAGGACGACATGGTGCATGCCCGCGAACTCGCCGCCGCGACCTTCGGGATCGCCCCGGGGACCGCCGCGGTCGCCTACGCCGACGTCGTCGCCCGCACCACCGGCGTCGAGGTGATCGGGATCTTCGACGATGCGGATGCGGACGACGGGGCTGCAGTTCTGCAGTCCTGCACCCTGCTCGTCGACAGCGGACCGATCCGGACGGTGTGGTCGCTCGGCACCCGCACCGGCCGGCAACGTCGCGGATACGCGAACCGGCTGATTCGGGCCGGCGCCGCCCACACCCACACGCAGCGCGGCCCGGTCGCGATGTGCGGACTCACCAGGCCGCGTGTCACCCCGCTCTATCTCGCGGCCGGAGCGCGCGTCGCCGAGACCTGGCAGATGTGGTCCCGTCCGCGCTGGCTGCTCGGCAGCTGACGGACGTTCGGGTCGGTAACATTTGCCCGATTCGTCGCGACACACTGGCGACGTGCCCACTCCCCGGGGCGACAGCGAAAGGCCTGTGCATCGTGTCCGAACGAAGCATCCGCGACGCCGAACTGCGTCGTGAGCTCGGTGTTCCTCCCACCGTCGATCTTGTGGGGCATGCCCGCGATCTCGCTCGCGTGGCCGTGCCCGCCGCACTCGTCGCCGCGCTCGCCGCGGTCGCGGTCTTCTTCGTCCGTGACAGCGGCCCCGGGGTGTACGAGTCGTCGCTCGTCGCGGAGATCCGCTCGTCGGCATCCGTGTCCGGCAACGACGCGACCCTCGGGCAGCTCATCGCTCCCTATGTCGCGCTGTCGCAGGACTCGGCGGTCGTGGCCGCGATCGCAGCCGAGACGAACGAGGACCCCGCGAAGCTGCCGTCGAGGATCGACGTCGGCTACGGCTCGTCGCCCACCCTGCTCACCGTGACCGCCCGCGACGACTCGCAGGCCGACGCCGACCGGCTCGCGCAGACGGTCGTCACGCAGCTCGACCGCGCGCAGACCGAACGCAATCGCGTCGCCCTCGACGCGCGCATCGCCGAGCTGGACGCGGTCGTCGCCGGTCTGCGTGCCGACCTCGCCGCGAGTATCGCCACCGACGAGGAGGGCGTAGCCGATCCGGTGGTGCAGGCCGAACTCGATGCGCGGCTCGAGCAGCTCCGGCAGGCACGCTCGGGCGCGAGCCTCGAATACCTCCAGGTGCTGTCGATGCCCGCCGGTACCGGGACGAAGGTGTCCCCGATGCCGCGCGCCGAGGCCGCGGTCGCCTTTCTCGCCGTGTTCGTCCTCGTCGCCGAGTTGCTGGTCGCGCTGAACGGACGCTTCGGAGCGTCGAACAGCCCGGCCTGGGCCCGGCGGGTCGCGCGCCGCCACCGGACAGCTGTGCAGATCGAGCGCGACGATCGGGAGACGCTTCCTCTAGACACGATCGTCATGCTCGGACAGCGCGCTTCGCTCGGCGACCACATCCTCCTCCTCACCGGCGAGGGCGTGACCGTCGAGACCGACGCCTTCGGCGATGCCCGCGACCGGATCGTGTGCTGCGGAGTCGGGGAACAGTGGTGGACCCGCGCGAAGACCGAGGGGCTCGCGCTCGCCGTGATCGTGCTGCAGGCCGGGGCCGAGGAGCGAGCGCCAGCGGAGGACACACTGCGTGCCCTGGCCGAAATCGAGGTGCCCACGCGTCTCGTCCTGCTCGGTGCAGGACGCGAGTTGGTGCCCGTGCTTCCGGCCCGGCGCCGCGAAACGGCCGTGGAGGCGGCTCCCGAGCCCCCGGCTCCCGTCCCGGCCGCCGCACCTGCACCTGCACCTGCGGCGCCTGCACCGCGACCAGTGCCCGACGACCGTCACCGGGCTCCGCAGCCGGTGCCGTCGCAACCCGAGTCGCTGTTCGTCCCGCCCCAGGATTCGGCCTACCGGCAGTACCGCTACGACGAGGGGCACGACTACGGATACGCCGACCAACAGAGCTACCGGGACGGGCACGCTCATCCCGAGCAGAACGGTTACGGCGAATCTCGGGAGACGTCGCGCTACTGACCGTGTTCCCGCCCGAGTTGAAGCGTCGCACCGACAGGCTATAGTGATGGCGGTCACTCCAGGGGATGGGTTTGGCCTGCGCAGCCGAGCACATCGGCGTCACGACGAGGAAAATGATTTGTCTATCTGCATTGCCGGCACACCGCAGCACAGCACCGCGACGCCGGGAAGCACCGAATGGATCAAGGCTCATCTCGCCCGCATGGAAGACGGTGCGGGCTCCGCATCGCCCTCCGAGGACGTCGCCACCGAGAGTGTCGTCGACGCGCGCCGTTAGGCTCATCTCCAGGACTGCACAGAGGACCAGCCGGGTACACGTGCCGTGAACCGGGCGACGGAGGGAGCGAGACATGAGGGAGTTGTTCCGAGGACAGCTCGACGACCTGGTCGAACGTCTCGGTGAGCTCGCCGCGGTCGCAGCCGAAGGGCTCGACCTGGCCACTCGCGCCCTGTTCGACACCGATCTCGACGCATCCCAGGCCGCCCTCGATCTCGATGCACGGATCGCCGAACTCGACACCGACTGTGCCGAGCGAGCGGTGCGGATCCTCGCCCTGCAGGGTCCCGTGGCCGCCGACCTGCGGTTGGTCTTCTCCGCGGTTCGTATCACGGGCGATCTCACCAGGATGGGCGAACTGAGCCTGCACATCGCGCGGGTCGTACGGCGTCGCCATCCCGAGTCGCTGGTGTACGACCTCCTGCGCGACGATCTTCGCCGGATGGCCGAACTCGCCGCGCAGATCGTCGCGATCCTGCGCGACGCGTTCACCGACTTCGACCTCGAGACGATCAAGGGCACACACGCCATCGAGACCGAACTCGATGCGGTGCACTCGCGACTGCTCGCCCTGCTCGAGAGCCCCGAATGGGACGGCGACATCCGGACCGCGGTCGACACCGCACTCCTCGCGCGTTTCTACGGGCGGTTCGGCGACCAGGCCGTCGACGTCGCCGATCGGTTGATCTTCTTCGTCACGGGCCAACGACCAGCTGCCTGACTTCGCCGCGCGCACTGCCGCGAACCGTGCGATTCTCTCACCATGACCCGCGACGAGCGCCTCTCGGTCGGCGGTCCTGGGGTGCCCGGGTTCGACGACCTCGACTTCGATGCTCTGTCGGTGCGGTCCGGTGCCAAGTGGGCACGGGCGGCCGCCGACGGACTGGCCCCCGCCTGGGTCGCCGACATGGACTTCCCGGTCGCACCGCCGATCGCGCGTGCGCTGCACGAGCTGGTCGACCGTAGCGATCTCGGCTATCCCGACTGGTCCCACGGGACGCCGCTGCGCGAGGAGTTCGCACAGCGCATGCGAACGCGCTACGGATGGGAACCCGGTCCCGGAGCCGTGCGCGAGCAGACGGATCTCATCCAGGCGTTGCAGCTCGTGTTGCACCTGAGCACCACGCGCGGCGATGCGGTGGCGATCCAGACACCGAACTACCCGCCGTTCCTCGCGTCAGTGCGACGGATGGGTCTGCAGCAGATCGACTTTCCGTTCGTCGACCGGGGCGACGGGTGGGTGCTCGACTTCGATGTGTTCGAGCCGTTGGCGGCGCGTCGTCGTCCGCGGGTGCTGGTGCTCGTCAACCCGCACAACCCCACCGGACGGGTGCTCACGCGTGAGGAACTCGAGCGGATCGCCGATCTCGCCGAACGGTTCGACATGCTCGTCGTCAGCGACGAGATCCATGCCGAACTGATCTACGAACCGCACCGGCATATCCCGTTCGCCTCGCTCGGGCCGGAGACCGCTGCCCGCACGGTGACTCTCACCTCCGCCAGCAAGGCGTTCAATCTCGCGGGGATGCGGTGCGCGGTGGTGCACTACGGCTCCGAGGCCCTGTTGAAGCGCCGGGACGCGGAGCCGTTCGACCTGTACGGGACGGTCTCGGTGCCGGGCGTGGTCGCGACGCTCGCCGCGTGGCGCGAGGGCGGTGCATGGCAGCGCGACCTGCTGCAGGTCCTCGACCGGAACCGTCGACGGGTGGACGAGGTTCTGCGCGACCGGATTCCGGATCTGCGGCACCACCTGCCGCAGGGTACCTACCTGACGTGGTTGAACACCGGGCCGCTCGGCATCGACGATCCGGTGTCGACCGTCCGCGTTCGGGGACGTGTCCTCGCCGACGGTGGGGTGCGGTTCGGGTCGGGCGCACGCAACTTCCTGCGCATCAACTTCGCGACGTCGGGGCCGATCCTCGATCGCATCCTCGACGGGATCACCGACGCGCTCGGTGCCTGATCGTCAGCACACCCCGTCACCACACCGCGTCGGCCGGGGTGTTCGTGGACTCGAGTGTGTCGTTCGCGGCCGCGCATCCGGAGGTCGCCGAAGCGACCACGGCGCGTGAGGGTTTGGCCGAGAAGTTCTGGTAGAGCAGCCCGAAGTTCTGCTCGACGTCGGCCTTGTTCGTCCCGCGGTCGCGCATCGAGTAGACGAAAACCTTCTGTACCCAGCCGAGCCGGCGGGCCTCTGCGATACCGTCGGCGATGATGTCGGCCTGCCGTTGCGTGCTCACCGCGTTCGAGGCGGTGCCGGTCGGGGCGCCGAACTCGGTGGCCCACACCGGTGTCGCGGCGTCGCCGTACTGCACCATGGTGTCGCGCATCAGACGCATGCGGTAGAAGGTGTTCCAGCTCTGCGTGCTCACATCGGACGGCAGTGCCGGATAACTGTAGGGGTGGACGGAGAGGATGTCGAAGTACTGGTGCGCCCCGCGCGCGTAGAGCTGCTGCACGTAGGTGACGGGGGAGATGTCGGAACCGTTGTCCACCGCCGGTGCGAGTCCGCCGTTGAGGATCCGGGCATTCGGTTGCACGGACTTGACGGCCGGAGCGGCCGCGGCGAGCAACTCGACGTACTTGCCGACGTCGGGACGGGGACGGAAGAAGTTCGTCAGGTTCGGTTCGTTCCAGATCTCCCAGTGCGTCACGCGGGTCGAATAGCGCTGTGCCGCCTGCCGGGCGAAACCGGCGAAGGCTGCCGGGTCGGCGGGGTATCCGTGAGTGTCGCCGCCGCCCGCGACGCGCGCCCAGGCCGGGGTGTACGCGACGATGCCGACCACCTCGAGTCCGCGGGCCCGAGCACGATCCACCACACGGTCGGGCACCGACCAGTTCTGTTGTCCGCGGTTCGGTTCGATCACCGACCAGTCGATGTCCACGCGCAGCCACCGGGCGCCGACCGCCCGGATCGTGTCGAGTTCGCGGTCGAGTTCGGAGTCCGGCAGATACATCAGCGGTGCGCCGGCGGCGATGCCGATGTCGTCGGTCGCGCAGGTGGTCGGCGGAGGGGGTTGGGGCGGTGGAGCGCACGCTGCGAGTGCGGCGAGGGTGCACGAGAGGGCTGTGGCCAGTGCAATGTGTGCGAGACGACCCATCGACTCTCCTGATGTACCATTCGGACAATTCAGGCATCGGTCGTAACGTCGCGCCGCCGACCTGCGATTCTTGCGGTGGAGCGAGCGGCAGACCGACGCCGCGAATTCACTGTAACGAGCAGGAGGCCGGAAGATGCGGGATTCGTGGACCGAAGGTTCCGGTGCATGCGCACCGTGAATTTCGAGATCCACGACGAAACATCCGCAGTCCGGCTCTCCGCGGAATGGGACGATCTCGCCCAGGAGGTGGGTCGGCGCGTCGCGACCCGCCCCTCCTACGTACTGGCCTGGAATCGGATGGGGCGCGGCCGATCGGCCGTGTGCACCGTTCGGCGCGACGGGCGCCTCGTCGGACTCGCGCCCCTGCACGCCCGCACCCGTCTCGGGGTCACCGCTCTACGACTCCCGGCTCACGGCCTCGCCACGATAGGAACCTTCCTCGCGACCGACGAGGCCGCGTTCGCCGACCTGCTCGACGGCATCGCCGATCGGAACATGGCACTGCAACTCGACCACGTCGATCTCACCGACCCACTCGTCGAGATGCTGCATGGTTCGCCTCGCTGGAGCATCGACATCGCCGGAACCGAGCGGTGTCTGACCGTCGATGTCGCCACCGGTGCCGGCGCCGAAGCGCTGCGTGGTCGGCGCACACTGAGAACACTGTCTCGGCTCGAACGCTCGCTGGAACGCGAAGGCACCCCGGTCTCCGTCGAAGTGGTGCGCGATCCGGACCATCTCGCGCAGAGGTGGCGCGATATCACCGCGGTCGCCGCGGTCGCCGACGCACACAGCGGGCGCGACAACTTCTGTGCGCCGCCGTTCACCGCGTTCACCCGGCCGCTGCTCGACGCCGAGGCCCGCGCCGGCCGGCTGCTCATCGTGGGCCTGCTCGTCGGCGACCGATGGACGGCACACGAGATCATGTTCCGCACCGGGACCACGGCCGAGATGTGGTTGAGCCGCTTCCATCCCGAGGCACGCCGCTACCAGCCCGGCCAGTTGCTGCAGCGCCACCTCGCCGACCGCCACGACGAGCTGGGCATCGACCGCTTCGACTATCTGCTCGGCACATCGGAATTCAAGGAGCAGTGGTCGAACGGTGACTACCGGGTGGGGCGGATCGTCGCCGTCCCGACCTCGCGACCGCACCACCGATGGACCCTCCGCGCCGCGGATCTCGGAGCCGACCTCGTCCGTCCCCTGCGCCTGGCGGCGCGCGATGCTCTCACGTCGAACCGCTGCTGATCAGAGGCAACCGGGAATGACCGCGGCCGTGCGCAGCACGTCCCAGGCCGGCTTGGGCGACCCGTCGTGTGTGAGGACCCCGAAGTTCTGTTCGCGATCGGCCACCTCGGTGCCCCGGTCGAGGAGGCTGTAGACGAACAGCTTGTCGACGAAGCCCAACGCGCGTTGCTCGGTGATCCCGTCGCGCAGGATGTCGGCCTGTTCCGTGGGCCCGACCGCGTCGGTGTCCGTGCCCGTCGGTGCCCCGAACTCCGTTGCCCAGATGGGCTTGTCGGAATCCCCGTGCTCGACCATGACGGTGCGCATCTCGCGCATGCGGTAGAAGGAGTTCCAGTCGGAGGTCGAGGCGTCGGACGGGAGAGCGGGATAGCTGTAGGGATGCATGCCCACTACGTCGAAGGCCGGCGACACGCCCTGGTCGTACAATTCGGTGAGGAAGGTCGTCGGGGCGATGTCGGAGCCGTTGTCGGTGCCGGGGGACAGGCCGCCGGTGATCACCACCGCCCCGGGGTCGACGTTGCGGATCGCCTCCGACGCCGCCACGAGCAGGTCGGCGTACGCGTCGACGTCGGGTTGCGGGGTGAAGAAGGCCGTCAGGTTCGGCTCGTTCCAGATCTCCCAGTGCGTGACTCTGTCCGAGTAGCGATCGGCGACGTCGCCTGCGAAGCGCCCGAATTCGCCGGGGTCGGCAGGCATCCCGTGCGGATCGCCGGGGTCGGCCTCCGACGTCCGCGCCCAGTGCGGAGTGTGGGTGAGCAGGCCCAGCACCTGCAGGTCGTGCGCGTCGGCCGCGGCGACGACCCGGTCGGTGCCCCTCCAGTCGAAGCGTCCGCGCGCGGGTTCGATGATCGACCAGTCCATGTCGAACCGGATCCAGCCGGCGCCGCTGTCGGCGACCTTCGACATGTACGCGTCGAGGTCGTCGGCGTCGAGGGAGTCGAGACCGGCTCCCGTCGCGACCCCGAGACTGTCGGCGGTCAGATCTGTTCGGCAGTCGCGTGCCTCGGTGCTCTGGGTACACGACAGAGCGAACACACCGACAAGGGTGAGAACGGCGCGGAGCGGCATGGACCGCGACACGCGACGCGGCATCGACCGCGAAAGGGACACTGCAACCTCAACGGGACTTGACGAGACCGGCGAGGCCGAGCCCGCCGGTGATGGGAAGGACATGGGTTCCGGCCAGAACACAGACAGCCGAGAGGACAGCGGTGACGGGCCAGGGAAGATCGTAGCGTTCCGCGAAGAGCGACATCCACACGGCCACCGAAACACCCAGCATCGCGATCGCCATGGTCTGGGTGAAGGGGAACAGACCCCTGATCCGGACGCTCCGGACCACCACGATCCAGATCGCGACGAGCATCGCAGCCTCGGTGAGCACCGTCGCCAGCGCCGCCCCGTCGAACGACATGCGGGGGATGAGGACGAGGTTCGCACCGATGTTCCCGGCGAGCGCGGCCAGTGCCACCCACGGGTAGACGCGGTGGCGTCCGGTCGCGATGAGCACCATGAGACCGAGTTCGGTGAGCATCGACAGAGCGCTGCCGAGCACCAGCATGCGCGAGGCGCCGGCTGCCTCGGCGAACCGCTCGCCGTAGAGGAGGGACAGCACGCCGTCCGCCGACGACCAGAAGGCCGCGGTAGCGGTCGCGCCCAGCACCGCGAGGAGCATCGCCGCTTCCCGCGTGCGCTGCCGGAACATCTCGCTCTGCGCCGGCCAGGTGGCGACCAGCAGCGTGGTCACCGGACCCACGACGGTCGACGACACCATCGACAGCAGGTCGGCGAACTTGTATCCGACGGTGTAGAGACCTACCGAGTCGAAAGTGTCCATCCGCCCGAGCATCAGCACGTCGATCTTCGACAGCAGGGTGAGCAGAGCGAAACCGATGCTGAGGGGGATGGCCTCGACGAGCATCTCGCGCCACCGCCACAACTGGGCACGTGCGGCGGGCAGGGGACCGGCCTTGCCTGCTCGCACGCCGCGCACGAGGATGCCTGCGCCGACGACCTCGTTGATCACGGCCGGCACGACGAGCACGAGCAGCACCGGATTCCACAGCACCGCGGCGATGGTGGCGATCAGCTGCGCGAGCTGGCCGAAGGTCTCGGCGACCGCGACCGATGCCATGCGTAGTCGACTCTGGTACATCACCGACAGGGCGTTGTTGGGCGTCGCGATCACCACGACGAGACCGGCGATCACCGTCGCCCAGACGACATCGGACGAGTATCCGAGCAGCAGCACGTACCCGATGGCCAGCGCGTACCCGAGCAGACCGAGCACACCGCGCAACGCGATGAACGCGGTGGTGACGTAGGAGACCTCCCACGGATTGCACTCGACGAGCTTGGCGAGCACCACTCGGCCCACGCCGAGATCGGTGACGACGGACAGCAACCCGAGCAGGCCGAAGACGAAGGAGAACTTGCCGAAGTCGTCCGGTGCCAACGCGCGGGCGACGATCATCGAACCGGCCCAGCCCATCGAGGCGACGGCCAACCGGCTGCCGAGCATCACGACGGTGTTGCGTCGCGCGGCCCGCCCGTCGAGCTCCGGGGTTTGCGGTTCGTGGAGAGTACCGCCGGGGTCGTGCACCGCGACGATCCGCTCCATCACGACGGTTTCGGCCATCCGGTCGGCCAGCGAATGTCTACCCACGCGACGGCCTCGTCAGATTCTCAGGCCCGCGGAGCGGTAGGCATCGCGCGTGAGCTCGGCGGTGCGCGTCCATGTCGAGGTCGCGGCGACCTCGCGTCCACGGGTACGCAGCGTATCCGCGGTATCACGGTCGTGGACGACGACGCGCAGGGCCGCGGTCCACGAGGTCACGGTGTGTTCGGTGACGAGCAGCGCTCCGTCGTCGACGACGTCGGGCAGTGCACCGACAGCGCTCGTCACCACCGCCCCACCACACGCCATCGCCTCGAGCGGCGGTAACCCGAAACCCTCGTAGCGTGAGGCGTATGCGACGGCGGTCGCTGCGGCGTACAGCGCGGGAAGGTGTGCGGTGGGAACGTAACCGAGACCGATCGAACCGGCCGGTGCGTGGGGTCCGGTGGATCCGGCTCCGGCGAGCACCAGCGGGACGTCGAGGATACGGCACGCGTCGGCGACGAGCGCGACGTCCTTGCGGGGTTCGACGGTGCCGACCTGCAGGACGAACCGTTCGGGCAGCCGGTAGACCCGGTGGATGTCCCGCATCTCCTCGGGAGTGGGAGGTTTCGCCCACGCCGCGGGGGCGAGCGGGGTGACCGCCGCGTCGCGGCCGCACAGCGCGTGGAGACGTTCGGCGGTGAAGTTCGAGACCGCGACGAGCACGTCGGCCCGTCGCATGGCATCGCGCAGCAGTGCGCGCTCACCGGCGGCGCGGTACTTGCTGAACGCCCACGGGGTGTCGAAGACGGCGAGATCGTGGAACGTCGAGACGGTGACACCGCAACACAGGACGGGCAGGTCGACGTCGAGGCTGTGGAACAGGTCGACCCCGCGGACGGGCATCTTGGCGTACAGCATCCGCCGCACCCCGTCGGCGACCGGTCGTACCGACGGGGTCACGTGAGGGGGCAGTTCACCCAGGGCATCGCACTGCACCGTCGCGCGCAGCGCAGCCGAGGGGAACAACGGGTCGAGCGCGGTCAGCAGCTCGCGGACGTAGGTCTGGACTCCACTACCGGACGGACGGAGTGCGAGGGCGCCGAATCCGATGCGGTGAGCGAGCTTCGGTGAGGTGACCAGTGTTGCGTCAGTGCGCATCCGACAGTTCCTAACAGTAGCCAGAAATAGACGTCGAGAGGGAAGATCTCGAGATAGGTCGCCACGGTGGAGGCGACCGCCGCCGCGACGATCGTGCCGCTCACCCCGAGTGCGAGTGCGGCGTCCTGCCCGCTCAGCACCCGGGATGCACGCAGCGTCGAGACCGCGGCGCACACGAGTACGAGGACGAACAGCCACACGCCGATCGGGCCGAGTTCCACGGCGAGCTTCATGTAGTAGTTGTCGGGCTGATAGGGCATGAACCCGAACTGCACGGCCGCCGTGTACGACAGTTCCGACAGCATCGGGTTGCTCTGGGCCACCGTGTCGGCGGCAGCCGAGCCGGTCGCGCCGAGACCCTGACCGAAGGGGTGCACCCACAGCGACGACAGGGTCTGCGACCAGCCGTCCCCGCGCTCACCGAGGCTCGACGAGGAGAACAGTGGAGCGAGAATCGAACTCGGCACGGCGAAGAGGACGAGCGGTGCGAGCGCCGCGGTGGCGCCGAAACCGAGGAGCAGGGTGCGGTAGCGGTGGACCGCCAGCCACAACAATGCGACGGCGAGACCGATGTAGCTGGCGCGCACGATCGTCACACCCATGCCCAGCACCATGATCGGTGTCGCGCACAGGAACAGTCTGTTGCGGAGCCGGTGCGGATCGGCGAAGGAGACCGAGCACCCCACGATCAGTCCGATCATCACGAACAGGCCGAAGGCGAAGGGTGTCGTGAACGTGCTGAAACTGCGCAGGATTCCGCCGCTGATGCGCAGATGCTCGTCCCAGCGGTAGCCGAGTTCGGCGAGTCGCTCACCGCCGATCACCTGTTGCGCGAGTCCGACGACGGCGGTGACGGCCGTCGTGCCCATGAGGATCGACACCAGGTGGTCGCGGTCGCGGGCGTCGAACGGTGCACGCCACAGGATCACCGGGATGACGAGGTAGAAGTAGGTAATCTTGATGGCGATGATGCCGGCGAGCCCCGAGACGAGCAACGCCGACAGGACTCCGATTGCCACCCATGCGACCACGGCCGGCCACCACGGATAGGACGGTGCCGGCAGCCGCCGTCGGTAGGGGCTGACGAAGGTCGCGGCGAGGGTGAGGAGCAGCAGCCCCTCCTTCCACGGCGACAGTGATTCACCGCCGGGGACGATCGCGAGCAGGCCGTGGAACGGCGTGAGCGCGGCGATCGCCAGCAACCCGCGTTGGGGTCGCCGCCAGAGCAACACTCCCAGCACGAGCACGACCGGAACGGCGAGTATCAGCACAGGAGTCATGAGACGTACTCGTCTGCAGCAGGGTCCGCGGTGCGGGACCCGAAACGGGAGAGCACGGTCGAGGTGACCGCCGTGCGGAGGAACTCGCGCCCGTCCCGCTGCCGACCGCTGTGCTCACCGACCTCGCTGGTGAGGATGTCCCCGGTGAAGCCCCGTCGGCGCAGGCGGCGAAGTCCTTCCTCTCCGCGCTGGGTCAGGAACCACCGGTGGTCCTCGGCGGACAGCACGACCGTGGTCGACACACCCGCGCGACGCAGTGCCTCCAACCCGACCTCGGGAACCTGGGTCACGCCGATTCGGCCCAGCAGCAGCCACAATGGATAGGGCAGGTACTTCTGCGCCCACGGTTTGATGCGGGCTCGCAGGGAGATCGTCTGCGGTTCCGCCGGGGCTGCGATCGCCGGAACATCGGGTGCGTTCGGACCGAGATCTGCGCGCAACGACTTCCGGCGGTGGGTGCACCACAGGATCACGTTCACGAGCACGGCGGAGTGTGCTGCACCCCGGAGGGCGACCCACGACGAGTACCACGCACCCGAACACAGGCCGATCACCACGAGGTCCTGCGGATCGATGCCGAGGGCGGCGACAGCATCGAGGGCGTCGCGGTCGGAGTCGTCGGAGTACAGCGGCGTGGGCGTCGCCCCGTGTGCCGTGCCGGTATCGCCGACCCCGGTCCGGTCGAACCGGATAGTGGAGATGCCGTGCGCGGCGAACTCGCGTGCGAGCTCGACCCAGAGACGACTCGGGCCGAGTCGGTGCTCGTAGGCGGTGCCGAAGAACAACACCGTCGGGGTGGACCGGCGCGGGGCGCCGAACCTGCCGGTGCCGAACCCCTCGGTGCCGAACCCCTCGGTGCCGAACCCCTCGGTGTCGAACCATTCGGGGGCGACCCCGTGCGTGCGCAGCGCGAACATCTCGTTCGGGCCGAGATATTCGACGCTCTCGTGGATCGGGAGCCCGGAGTCGGTGGTCGCGACGACCGCGCGGCCGCACTCGGGGAAGTGGACCTCGCGGGTGGCGGCCGGCGCGTCCGCAACTACCCAGTCGGCGATCCGGGTGAGCTGCTCGGTCGGGATCGCGGAGTGGAGTGTGCTGGGGGTGACGAAGGATTCGTGGGCGTCGAGGGAGAGCTCGTCACCGCCGAGTGCGGTGGCGAGCGCCGACACCGCGGCGGTCTCGCGGGCTGTGGGTCGGGTCGCGAGCAGGGTTCGTGTGCCGTTCAGCGACCTCGGATCGATCTTCAGGGCGCCGAGCGCGTCGGCAGCTTCGGGGGCGAGAACCCCGCCGACGATCGAAACCCGGGGGTCTTCGGGATCGTCGGCGCCGAGGGCGAGACGGTAGAGGGCGCGTTGTTCGCGCAACATCGCTCGGCCCGAGACGATCGGATCCCACAGCACGACGGCGTCGGCCCGTCCGCACTCGGGCAGTGCCGCCGCCGCGATCAGTGCGCCGGCGCGCAGTCCGACGACGGTGATGTGCTCGGCGCCGCTCGCGCGGGCCGTCTCCACTGCGGTGACGACGCTGCGCTGCCATGCCGCGACCGCGTCGGGCGAATCCTGATCGCCGGCCGAGTCTCCGGTGCCCGTGTAGTCGAAGCGCACTGCCGCCAGTCCCCGCTCGGCGAGTTGCTCGGCGAGAGCCTTGACGCCTCGATAGGTGTCGAGGTGTTCCTTGCCGAGGGGTGGGCACAGCACCACCGCGCCGCGCGCGCGGCGGTCGGCGGGAAGGTGGACGTGCCCGAGAATCGGGGACGCAGGGTCGCCGAACCACGACGCGTGTCGCACATCCACTCCGTGACCTCCACTGTCGAGGGGGTGAAAGAGGGGGTGATTTCCCGCCCCGTCTCGGACCCTGAATCTTCTTGCCGTTCGGACGCATTCGTATCGAGGGATTGTGCCGACCCGTTACCTCTCGGCGTCGGCAAGGTCATAAAGTACCCTCCAGATCGGCTCGGGGTCTTCGGAGGGATGGCTGTGCCTGGAATCTTGGTGCACGAATGGATCGCACGCGACGGAGGTTCGGAGAAGGTTCTCGACGAGTTCGTCCGCACCTTTCCCGACGCCGACGTCCTGTGCCTGTGGGACGACGCCGACCGGTATCCGGGGCGGACGGTGCACGAGAGCGGTCTGGCACGCACACCTCTGCGTAGGAGCAAGGCGCTGGCGTTGTCGGCCATGCCGTACGTCTGGCGTCGCCGACCCGGTTCGTACGACTTCGCCCTGGTCAGCTCGCATTGTTTCGCCCACCACGTGACCTTCCGGGGCGCACCGAGCGGGTTCGAGAAGTTCGTCTACGTACACACTCCGGCGCGCTACCTGTGGAATCCGGAACTCGACGATCGGGGTGCCTCGGCCGCGGTGCGGTGCGCGGCACCTCCGTTGCGTGCCCTCGATCGGCGTCGCGCGCGGGAGGGTGCACACTTCGCCGCGAACAGCGATTTCGTGCGTCGCCGCATCGAGCGGGCCTGGGGTGTCGAGGCGCGTGTGATCTTCCCTCCCGTCGAGACGGCCCGCATCTCGTCGGTGCCCGACTGGCGTGACGAACTGTCCGCCGCCGAATCCGCCCTGCTGGAGGGGCTTCCGGAGACCTTCGTGCTGGGGGCGTCGAGGTTCGTGCCGTACAAGCGACTGGATTGGGTGATCCGGGCAGCCGACCTCGCCGGGGTGCCGGCGGTGATCGCGGGATCGGGGCCGGAGGAGGGCCGGCTGCGGCAGCTCGCCGACGAGGCGACGGTGCCGGTCCACGTGCTCGCTCGACCGTCGGACGCCCTGCTCTACGCGCTCTACCAGCAGGCCCACGTCTACGTCTTTCCTGCGGTGGAGGACTTCGGGATCATGCCCGTCGAGGCACGTGCGGCAGGGGCGCGTGTGGTCGTCAACGCGCTCGGAGGTGCTGGTGAGACGGTTGCCGAGGGGGTCGACGGGTTGTGTTTCCGCGAGGACAGGGTGGAGGCGGTCGCCGAGTGCATCGCCGCGATCGACGGTGTGCCGAAGGGCCGTAACGAGGCCGTCGTCGCGCTGTCCTCGGAGAACTTCCAGCAGCACATCCGCGACTGGGTCGGGGAAGGGATCGGAACGGCGTGACTCACATCATACTACCGACGAGTAGGCGAACTCTTGTCGCCGGTTCGTCTCTGTTGTACCTTTCTCCTGGGTCGGGGCCTGCTGATGGGGTTCGATGGGGGATCGTCATGGCTCACTGCCTCCGGCCGAGCTGCGTTCGTCGCCGCTTCATGAATGTGTTCTTTGCTGAAGTAACTACGCGCACAAGTAACTCGAGTTACGCGTAGCTTCTTCGCTTCAGGCTGGAATCACCCGCGTCACTGTGATCCATTGCACTGAAACAGGATTCGCGTTCCTTCGAGAAGACGGACATAATCACCGAATCGTTCATCTGGCTGTCGGGGCCACTTCGCGTGGAGTAGGCAAGCAGGAGAAGTATGGGGATCGGACCCGAGTTGGCGCGCCGCAACGCGCCGACCCACGACACGAGCGACGGTCACGGAAGTGTCCCGCGCAGACAATGGCAGCGCACCTATCTCCGGTCGCTGGCGATCACCGACACGACGATCGTCGTCACGACCGTCGTCCTGGCGCAGGGGGCCGGGACGATGATCGGTGGACCGGTCGACCCGGGGTCCTCGGTGACCCGGGGACTCGCCTCGGCGATCGTGGTGGCCGGCCTGTGGCTTGCGATTCTGGCACTCAACGGAACTCGCAAGAAGCCGATCGTGGGCAGCGGCGAGGAGGAGTACCGGCTCGTCACGAGGGCCACCCTGCAGACCTTCGGTCTGCTCGCGATCGCCTCGTTCCTCGTCGACTCGTTCGCCACCGACCTCGACACGATCCGGGTCTACGTGTTGCTGGCCATGCCGGTCGGCCTGGTCGTTCTGCCGCTCGGACGTCGATGGTGCCGTCGTTCGATCGAACGCCGGCGTGTGCGGGGCGAGTTCCGGACCTCGGTGCTCGTCGTCGGCTCCGAACGCGCGGTGGATGCGATGGTCGGATCGTTCGTCCGCGACACCTCGGCCGGATACCGCGTCGTCGGTGTGTGCACCACCGGGTACACGGGGGAGAGCGGGCGCACCATCACCGTCGCCGGACAGGAGATCCCGGTACTCGGTGCGGAAACCGACGTGATCAACGCCGTCAAGCTCTCCGGCGCCGACACCGTCGCGATCGCTGCCGGAACGCACTGGGGGAACGGTGATATCGGCGAGCTCGCATGGGAACTCGAGCCGTATCGCGTCGATCTCGTGGTGGCTCCCGGCGTCACCGACATCGCCCTGCCGCGACTGTCGATGCATCCCGTGGGTGGGTTGCCGTTCGTGCACGTCGAGGAGCCGCAGTACCGCGGGTCGCATCGGATCGCCAAGACGACCTTCGACCTCGTGTGCGCGGTCCTCGCCCTCACGATCGCGGCGCCGGTCATGCTTGTGGTCGCCGCGCTGACCAAACTCCAGGACGGCGGTCCGGTCTTCTATCGGCAGGAACGCGTCGGCCTGGGCGGCACCGTCTTCCGGATGTGGAAGTTCCGATCGATGGTCGTCGATGCCGACCGGATGGTCGATACGGTCCGCGCGCAGACCGGTCAGGAGGACGCGACCTTCTACAAGTCGGCCCGCGACCCGCGGATCACGCCGGTGGGACGGTTCATCCGCCGCACCAGCATCGACGAACTGCCACAGCTGTTCAACGTCCTCGCCCGCGACATGAGTCTCGTGGGGCCGCGTCCCCTCGCGGTGGGTGAGGGCGAGAAGATCCCGGGCTTCGTTCCGCGCCGCATCCTGGTGCGACCCGGCATGACGGGATTGTGGCAGGTCTCCGGGCGATCCGATCTGTCCGAGGCCGACCGCATCCGCCTCGATCTGTTCTATGTAGCGAACTGGTCGATGGTGCAGGATCTGCTCATCGTCGTGAAGACGGTGCGCGCGGTGCTCGCGAGCGACGGCGCCTACTGACCCCACCGCAGTGCGGGGTTTCGTAGCCGGTGGGCAGGGAACCCTTCGACTTCGCCCTGGGATCTGCAGGAGGAGTCGAAGGTGAACACGTCCGTGCGGGGTTTCCAACCCGATCCCGACGACATCCCGCTGATCACCTCGCTCGACCAGCTCGCCGACCTCGCGACGGATCCGCTGCTCTACCTGCGGTATTCGAAGGGTCCGGCGGCGGATGCCGAGGACGGGCCGAGCCGCGATCGCGAGGCGAACGTGACCCTGCCCGGGCTCGTCGCCACCACCCTCGCTCCGGAGCCGTGGTGGCGCCGGCCCGTCAAGGACTGGGTCGCCCGCCGTGTCTGCACGTGCACCGGGTTCGGCGACGAGGACGGTCGGTTCGTCTGGATCCTCACGGGCAGGATGGTCGGGCGCGGTCCCGGCCACGAACCGTTGCTCGTCGGCGTCCGGCCCCATGCCCGGCTCGGCAGGAATGTGCTCGACGAGGCGAAGAGGTGGTACGAGGAGCACTTCGACGTCGACGGTGATTCGCACAGGAGCGACTGAGAACCGTTCGCGCAGAACGCAGGAAGCCCACCCCGGCATATCGCGGGGTGGGCTTCCGTGTGCGTGTCACACCGGATCTCGCGTGTGCGTCACACCAGATCTCGCGGCGTCCGGCGCTGCCAGCTCTGTGAGTGGACGCGACGATCGCCGTGATCGTCGTCGAGTTCGAAGGCGTCGAGCTCCGCGTTGATCACGAACTCCTCCGGAGTGGACGTGAGGATCGTGCGGGTACGGACCTCGGTGCGCCAGTCGTCCCGCTCGTAGCGCCGCACGGTCTGCGTCTCGCCGCGGACGGAGTTGGGATCGTTACCCCCGAAACTGAACCACTCCTGCGTGCGACGCCGGATGACCGTACCGGTCTCGTCGATCCGGAACGACCCCTGGTCGTCGAGGATGTCGAGGGTCGACACGCCGGTCGCGAGGTCGCGGGTGGTCCGCCAATGGTGCTCGCCCGGCTGCAGCAGGGTGATCCCGAGCTCCGGAGCCGCTTCCGGTTCACCGAATTCGCGCAGATGCGTATCTTCCGCTCGGGACGGGCGCACCGGCAGATGCAGACCACCACCGGTGTACACCGTCACCTCGGCGGGTGTCGGCGACGGCCACGCCAGCGGGAAGTAGGAGGTGGACAGCGACAGGCGCAGACGGTGCCCGGCCGGGAACACGTGGCCCATGCCGTTGAGCTCGATCCGGACGCGGTAGCGCCTTCCCGGCTCGAGGGCTTCCGGCTTCTCACTGCTGTCGCGATGCGTGAGATTGAGCAACCCGTAGGTCACGCGTGTCGCCTCGCCGTTGGGCGCGACGTCGGACAGCCGGGCGGCGAGCATCGCCACCGGTCTGTCGGACGAGACCTCGAGCTCCAGCTCGGGACGGCCGAGAACCTCCGTCGTGGTGTCGAGCGCCTCGGTCTCGAAGACGAGCGCACCGCCATCCTCCTCGCGCTGATCCGACGGCAGGTCGGGAGTCGCGGCGTAGGACGCCCACTTGCCGGCGAACATGCCGACACTCAACGGGGATTGCAGTGCCAGGGGCCGTTCGTCGACGGTGAGGGTGCCGTCGTCGTCGGGATGCAGCGCGTACCGGTCGAAGGTGTAGCGGCGGTTCTCGATGTTCGGCGACGGCCACGACGGTTCGGCCACCCAACGGCCCGGACGTTCCGCGTAGGACGGGTTCGGCTCGATGGAGTCCTGCATCCAGGCACGCACCATCG
The DNA here is from genome assembly GCF_050321925.1 of Rhodococcus sp. IEGM1339. Lineage (NCBI taxonomy): Bacteria > Bacillati > Actinomycetota > Actinomycetes > Mycobacteriales > Nocardiaceae > Rhodococcus > Rhodococcus sp. IEGM1339. Next base: position 31,790 of record NZ_JBNQFT010000027.1, on the reverse strand, counting down.
GTTCGTCCATCATCCCGGTGTCGACGCCCTTGAGCCAGTGGTCCCACCACCGCACGACCTCCTGCAGGAAACCGATCTCCGGGCCGGGGACCCCGAGATGCGGGTACTTGTGGCCCCACGGTCCGATCAGTCCCTGGCGGGGAACGTCGAGATGTTCCATCAACCGGAAGATGGCGTTGGTGTAACCGTCGGCCCAGCCACCCACGGCGAGGACCGGGCATCGCACGGACGAGTAGTCCTCGTTGACGGAGGCACGCTTCCAGTAATCGTCCCGGTGCTGGTGTTCGAGCCACTTCTCGATCCACAGGCCGCTGCCCTCGAGACGTTCGTGCCACATCTCGCGCCAGCGGTCGCCGACGATCGCGGGATCGGGAGGCAGGCTGTTGAAGGCGAACATCACCGTCGCCTCGGACAGGTTGTCGGACAACAGGCAACCACCCATGTAATGCATGTTGTCGACGTACAGGTCCTCGGTGGCGGAAGCGCTGACGATGGCCTTCAGGGCGGGTGGCCGGCGTGCCGCGACCTGCAGGCTGTTGAAGCCACCCCACGAGATGCCCATCATGCCGACCGAACCGTCGCACCACGGTTGCGCCGCAAGCCATTCGATGACCTCGCAGGCGTCGTCGTGCTCGTCGGCGAGGTACTCGTCGCGTAGCACCCCGTCGGAGTCGCCGCTGCCGCGCATGTCCACCCGCACGCAGGCGTAGCCGTGGCCGGCCATGTAGGGGTGGTTCAACGCGTCACGTCCGCGCGTGGAGTCCCGCTTGCGATACGGGATGTATTCCAGCACAGCGGGTACCGGATGTGCTTCGGCGTCGACGGGCAGCCAGACCCGCGCCGCGAGCCGAACGCCGTCGCGCATCGTGATGAAGACGTTCTCGATGACACGGACCTCATGGGGGAGGTCTGTGATCGTGCGCATGTAGTGCTTCTCCTAGTCCTCGGGTGCCGGATCGAAGGCGAACGGAAGTGTCTCCAGGCCTTCGTGATAGCGCTGCTCGAGCTGTTCGACGCTGTCGGCGCCGATGTACATCGTGCCCAGTTCGTAGCGGTAGGCGTCCTGGTTGGGCAGATCGGCGAGCCGGTCACCGGGAGCGACGTCGATGCACACCAGGGCGCCGGGGATCCGTTCGCGGAGACGGGCGATGTCGGCTTCCGAGGGCACCGACGTGACGATGCCGTCCTCGTAGTGCGGGATGATGCACTTCGCTGCGACGGCGTATTCGCCCTGCCGGTAAGGCATGCGGGGCTGCCGGCCGAGGGCGATGTCGATGGCCACCTCGTGGTTGGAGCTGCCGTCGACCTTGGCGAACAATTCGCTGTGCGACTGGGAGATCCGGGTGTTGACCTCGATCAGCCAGAGCTTGTCGTTCTCCTCGTCCCACATGAACTCGGAGTTGAAGCAGCCGTTGTCGAAGCCGACCTGGCGCAGGTAGCGCTCGGTGATGTCGATCATGCGTGCCTGCACTTCTTCGGGCACGGTGCTCGCCGGGTAGTCGAGGCGTTCGAAGCTGTGCCCGGCGGCGTCCTTGCGCATGTCGAACACGCCGTGGACGTTGAACTGTCCCTGGAACATCGTGCCCTCCGGGGCGGCCTGGGTACCGCTGACGACCTGCTCGGCGAGGCAGGTGGTGCCCGAGCTCTTCCCGATCTCGTCCGGGAGGTCGACGCGGCGCAGAACCTCGTCGAAAGCGTTACCGACGAGTCCGATCTTCTCGCGGATCTCGACGAGGGCCTCGGCGAATTCCTGCTCGTTGTGGATCTCGAATCCGAGTTGCGACGAATGCGACTTCACGGGCTTGACCCAGAACGGGAAGTCGAGCTCGATGCTGTCGAGGGCGTTGTCGTCGAAGGGGTCGAACGAGTTGAACTGCGGGAGGCACTCGGGGACCGATTCCTTCTGGACGAGTCGGCTCCAGTACTTGTGCTCGGTGGCGACGATGCTGCGCAGCGGCGGCGAGGGGATGTTCCGTTCGGCGGCGAGGATGGGGGCGAGCACGCTGGTGGGGAAGTCCCAGTGGGCGATGATCCCGTCCACGCTGCCAGGGAAGTCGTCGAGTTCGCGCCGGCAGGCGTCGAGGAGATCGTCGAACACGTATTCGTCCGGCTCCACCAGGCTTTCGTAATCGAGGAGGCCGTGGAAGCTCAGCTGTTCGGCGCCGCGTACGGTCTCGAGCTCCTTGCGCTGGATATCGGTGAGTCCGAGGACGAAGATGTTGGTGCTCATAGATGAAGCCTTCCCGATCCCTCGCATCACAAAACAAACCGGTATCGAAACAAACCGCAGGAAAGGTACTTTCACGCGCAACCGCCCCGGCTCGCGAGTCGGGGCGGTTGTATCGGAAGGGGTCAGGGAGTCTCGGGGTCGAGGGCGTCCTTGACCTTGCCCACGAGTCCTTTCTCCGTTCCCATTGCGGCAGAACGGGGCTTGCCCTGGGACCCGTCGTAGGTCGCGTACAGCTTCGGGTCCGGCGGCGGTGCGCCGCCACATCGCCCAGCGGGACGGGGTCGGCGAGGAACGACATGGGTGTCGTGCCGTCGGGGCCGGTGCCGTGCGCCCAGCGACCCTGATCGGCGGCCGCGCCGTCGGACAGGTGCCACAGGCTGGACGCGTGCTCGGAGTGCTCCTCGTCGAACAGTGCGTTCGGGGCGATCGGGCTGGGCTCGATACCGTCGGCCTTCAGTTCCTCGATGGCCGCGAGCCACAGGTTCTGGTGGTAGGTGTCGCGGGCGAGGTTGAACCGGAGCATGTCCTTGACGCCCGGATCGTCCGTCATGTTGTACAACCGGGCTGTCTGCACTCTGCCCTGCGCTTCGGCGGCGACGTTGGCGTGGAAATCGGCGAGAAGATTGCCGCTGGCCACGATGAAGCGGCCGTTCCAGGGCACACCGTTGCTGTCGGAGAGGGTGGGTCCGCCACCGGAGATGATGGCCTGCTGAGGATCCATGCCGCCGAGTACCGCTGCGACCACCGGATCGGCGGCGGCGTTCTTGGTGGACTCCGTGGCGGGTGCGCCTTCGAGGAGATGCGCCACCATGGTGGCGATCATTTCGACGTGCCCGATCTCCTCGGTGGCAACGTCCATGATCATGTCCTTGTACTTGCCGGGCATTCGACAGTTCCAGCCCTGGAACAGGTACTGCATGGTCACGGTCATCTCGCCGTACGCGCCGCCGATCAACTCCTGGAGTTTGCGGGCGTAGACGGGATCGGGCTTCTCCGGCTTGACGTCGAACTGCAGATGGTCTGTGTGACGAAACATGTTGCTCCTCGAATGCCGATTGTCGTGCGAAGACCTGTCGCGCGAGAAGGCGCGACTGTGCACACACCCCGTGGCGCCTGGTCTCGACGCCGCCTCGGTTGGCCCGTGGTGCTATGTGCGGCTACCCTGCTCGAGCAGCTCAAACGCCTGGGGATATCCACCGTTTGTCACCGGTTGTGTGTCAACGTGGAGGGATGGAGAACAGGCCGGAATCCACCCTTGACGACGTCGGGAAGGTGGCTCGCAGCAAGGGCGTGGCGTGGTTGCGGACCGCTGCAGCGACCGTGCTCGTGATCGTGCTGGTGGCCGGGGTGCTGGGTTTTCTCGGCGTGCGGAGTTCGACGGCCACTGCGCAGGGCGGCGGGTACGAACTCGAACTGACCTATCCGCGCATCGCGCGCTCCGGTCTCGACGTTCCCTGGGCGGTGACGGTGCGCCGTGACGGCGGTTTCGACGGGGAGATCGTCCTGGCGATCGACACGTCCTATTTCGAGGTTCTCGAGATGCGGGGCCGGCTGCCCGAGCCGTCCTCGGAGACCGCGGGCGAGGGGCTGGCGTACCTGACCTTCGACCCGCCACCCGGCGACGAGTTCACCTTCGCGCTCGACGTGCGGATCCGGGCCGGGAGGCAATGGGGCGAATCGGGCTCCGTCTCGGTGATGGACGACGAGAAATCGGCAGTGACAATCTATTTCGATACCTGGCTGGTGCCCTGATGGAAATCGTGATCCGCGCGCTCGTCCTGTTCCTGTTCCTGTGGGGGATCACCCGCCTCGTCGGCCGATCGAGTGTCGGCGAACTGAGCACGTTCCAACTCGTGTTGTTCGTGGCCATGGGCGATCTCGTGCAGCAGGGGATCACGCAGGACGACGTGTCCATGACGAGTGCGGTCCTCACCATCGGTGTCTTCGCGGTGCTGACCCTGGCCCTGTCGATGATCAACGCCCGATTTCCGCGGATGCGCGGCATCACGCACGGGGTCCCCGTGGTGATCGTCCAGGACGGTGAACCCGACCTGCAGAACCTGAAACGGGAACGTCTGTCCCTCGACGACCTCATGGCCGCCGCGCGTCAACAGGGCATCCGGCGGTTCGCCGACATCGACCTCGCGGTGCTCGAGACGAACGGGAGGATCTCCTTCTTCGCCCGGACGAGCGCTCAGGACGGCGCGCCGGAGGAACCCGACCCGGCGTGACGGGGTGCCGCGCCGTCCTGATGCTCAGGTATTGCGTCCGGTCAGTGCGTCGCGCAGTCGGTCCACCATGCCGACCCCCGGTCCGACGGTCTTATGGAACAGTTCGGAATGCGGCGCGGACGGATGCGGCCGGGTCGGGGCCAGCTTCTTGGCGGCCTGTACCTTGGTGCCGACCTCCACGAGGGTGTCCTGCCGAGATGCGTCCTCAACGCCGGGAACTGGTCGGATTCTTCGTCGTTCGCGTGGTGGCGCAGAAGATCCTGCAACTTCTTCACCAACGTCGTGAACTCCGCACTCGATGCTTCCGCGCCCTCGAGTTGCTTCATCACCTGCACGATCTCGTAGTGCTCCTCCTTGTCGTGTTCAACGGCTTCCGTGCCGCCGGAATTCGGTCCCTCGTGGGCGGTTTCGGTCATCGATGTCTCCTTCGAACGGTCAGGATCGTCCGGTATCGCCGGTCTCGTCCGGTTCGTCCTCGCCCTCCGCCTGGTCGGGCTGCTGCGGAGCCTTGGAGAGTAGGTTGTCGGGATCGGCGTCGGGATCTTCGGCTGCGTCGTACGGATCGGCAGAACCGTCTGTGCTGCTCATGTACCAAGGGGTTCACCACTACCGGCGAGGGCAAACACTCCGGCGACCGACGGGGATTCGCATCCTGCCGGGGTAGGTGGTTCGGGGAGCCGGGCGGGGGTAGTCCTAGGGAGACCGCCTTTCACCGAGAAATGTTCGGAGGAAGATCATGACCGGACCGCACGACACTCCCGATCTCGACGACGTGATCGACCCGACCGAGTCCGCGCCCAAGGATCGGCGCGAGCACGGCAAGTCGCCGGACCGCGTCGACGACGACTATCTCGAGTACCGCACGGAGCAGGAACGCATTGCCGCCGGCGTCGAGGACTACGACCCCGACCACGTCCCACCCGCAACCGAGTAGCCGCTGCGTTACAGACGGATTCTCGGCGAACCATCGGAAGGAGCAGAGAGATGGAACGAGGGAGCGACAAGCACGGTCCGAAGAAGGACGACGCGCTCGCAGAGGAAACCGAAGGAATGATCCGCGCCAACCGTCCGACCCGCGCCGACGAGGCACGCGATCCGGAGCCGCCGGCCGACGACGATCCGGATGTGCGGCCCTGGCACACCGAAGGTCCGGGCGGCGGAGCTTCGGAGGGCGGGGGTCCGGAGGGCGGGGGTCCGGAGGGCGGGGGTCCGGCGGGCTCTGCCTGAGTCGATGCGAGCGTGGCGCGTGGTGGAGCCCGGCCCCGTCGCCGGTCACCCTTTGCGGTTCGAATCCGTCCCGCTTCCCGAGACCGGACCGAACGATCTTCTGGTGCGCGTGCTGGCGTGCGGTGTGTGCCGCACCGACCTGCACGTCGCCGAGGGCGATCTCCCCGTCCACCGGGCGGGTGTCGTCCCGGGGCACGAGGTGGTCGGGGTGGTCCATCGAGTGGGGGAGGCGGTCGAAGGGTTCGCCGACGGCGACCGCGTCGGCGTGGCCTGGCTGCGTTCGACCTGTGGGCAGTGCCGCTACTGTCGTCGTGGCGACGAGAACCTGTGTCCGGATTCGAGATACACCGGTTGGGACGAGGACGGCGGGTACGCCGAGTTCGTCGCCGTACCGGCGGCGTACGCCCTCCCGCTGCCCGACGGATACGAGGACGTCGAACTCGCTCCGCTCCTCTGTGCCGGCATCATCGGCTACCGCGCGCTGAAGCGCGCCTCGGTTCCCGACGGCGGGAGGCTCGGCATCTACGGCTTCGGCGGCAGCGCCCACATCGCGGCGCAGGTCGCCCTGGCGCGAGGTGCCGAGGTGCACGTCATGACGAGGAGTGAGGATGCGCGGAATCTCGCTCGCGAACTCGGGGCCGCGTCGGTGCAGGGAGCCGCGGACGCACCACCGGTGCCCCTCGACGCCGCCATCCTCTTCGCACCCGTCGGCGACCTCGTGCCGCCTGCACTCGAAGCACTCGACCGCGGCGGCATCCTCTCGATCGCCGGCATCCACCTGACCGACGTTCCGCAGCTGAACTACCAGCGGCACCTGTTCTACGAGCGCGAGATCCGGTCGGTGACCGCCAATACCCGTAAGGATTCCCGGGAGTTCCTCGCGTTCGCCGGGCAGCACCGCATCAGGGTCGCGACGATGCGATACGGGCTGGACGACGCCGATCGCGCGCTGGCGGATCTCGCCGGCGACCGCGTGCGCGGCGCTGCCGTCCTCGTCCCCTGATGGTCCGGATCGATACGGTGCGCTCCGCCCGAGATCACCAAGTCGGGACTTTCTACCCTACGGGAACATCCCGCCCGGGACGACGATAATAGTGTCGGACCCAGGAGGGCCCCTCGGACTTCTCACCCACGAGGAGATGAGGACAATGTCGACATCATCGGCTCATTCTGCAATGCACACCCATCCCGACATCGTCGAGATGCGCGAACGCTACGACCGGATGGGCGAACAGCCCACAGTCCAGGTCACCGACGGATTGATGATGGTTGCCGGTCTGTACGCGGCGGCATCCGCCTGGATCATCGGCTTCGCCGATCAGACGGCACTCGCCACCACCAATCTGATCTGCGGCCTCGCGGTCGCACTGCTCGCCATGGCGCTCGGTTCGGCCTACGGCCGCACCCACGGCCTGGCGTTCGTCGCGCCGCTGCTCGGTCTGTGGTTGTTCGTCTCGCCGTGGCTGGTCAGCGGAGTAGATACCAGTACGTCCATGATCTGGTCCCACGTCATCGTGGGTGCGATCGTGTTCGTCCTGGGCGTGGCCGCGGCTGCGATGGGAACCGGCCTGATGGACCGTTCGCGTTGACGGTGCAGTAGCCCGGGATGCAGTAACCCGGGTATACGGGACCCGGACGGTGCTGCCGGCTGCATGTCTGAACCGGCAGCACCTCACCGGGTGCGGCGTCCGGACACCGATTCCGGCTACCGAGGGCAATACCCCTCGGTCGAACGCTGCAACCCCGTCGCCGTTTCGATGCCACGATGCAGTATGGACACCGGTGAAGGCCGCGGCGCTCGTAGTGCGGACTCGGTGAGGTTCGAACGACAAGTGCGAGAATCCATCGAGGAACTCGCTCGTGAGATGCACGACGACCGATGGCCCGCGTTCGCTTCCCGAGCGGCCCGTCTGGGTGCTTCGAGGGATGTCATCGGGCAGGCGAAGGGCGTTCTCATGGAACGGCTTCGGCCTCGACGCGGAGAGCGCATTCGAAATGCTGCGCAGGTTGTCCCAGGAGCGCAACCAACTCGTGCGCGACCTTGCCGTCGAAGTGGTCGAGACCGCCCGACCTCCGCGTGAACGGTAGAGCGAATCCTCCCCAGGCGGATGCGCCGGATCGCCCGGAACTGAGCACCGTGCGCATCCATTCAGTGTGTCGTGCATCACATCTGATCAAAATGATGCGCTGGAAAATCTTATGTTGACGAGTTCGCCTAGCTCAATCAACTATTGCTGTACCAAATGACGCGATCGAAGTGGCGCAGACACAATCGGACGCCGCGACGAAGGACGGGTGGTACGCAATGACCGAGACCGTAATCCGGGAGAGCGAACGACTTCCCTACGACCTCGACGACCGATATCGCTCGGGCTCCGGCACCGTGCTGCTCACCGGCGTGCAGGCCATCGCCCGGCTGTTCGTCGAACAGCAGGTACGGGCCATGCGGGACGGTCGCCGGGTGGCGACCTTCGTCTCCGGATATCAGGGCAGCCCCCTCGGTGGTCTCGACAAGATGCTCCACGGCATGCCGAAGGTCCTCGCCGAGCACGACATCACCTTCGTGCCCGGATTCAACGAGGAACTCGCCGCCACCGCGGTGTGGGGCAGCCAGGGACAGCTCGGCGCCGGCACACCGACTCACGACGGCGTCGTCGGTGTCTGGTACGGCAAGGGCCCCGGCCTCGACCGCGCCACCGACGCGCTGCGTCACGCCAACATGTACGGCGTGAACCCGAACGGCGGCGTGCTGCTCATGGTGGGTGACGACCCCGCGTCGAAGTCGTCGACCGTGCCCGCCGTCAGCGAGCGATCCCTCGCCGCCCTCGGCATCCCGGTCCTGTTCCCGCGCAACGCCGCCGAGATCGTCACGATGGGCCTGCACGGCGTCGCGCTGTCGCGTGCCTCGGGCTGCCTCGTCGCCCTCAAGATCGTCGCGGACGTCGCCGACGGCGCCTGGTCCGTCGACGGCTCCATCTCCGACCTGCCCATCGCGGTCCCCGAGATCGAATGGGAAGGACGGCCGTTCGTCTACAAGCAGCGCCCCATGGCCGCGCCCGGCGACAGCGTCATCGCCGAGGCCGACCTCTACGGCCCGCGCTGGAAGATCGTCCAGGAATACGGCCGCCTCAACGGCCTCGACGTGATCGAGGTCGACCCGCCGCAGGCCCGCGTCGGCCTCGCCGCCACCGGCACCACCTTCGACGCCCTGCGCCAGACCCTGCTCGACCTCGGTGTCGACGACGCCGCGCTGCACCGCGCCGGCATCCGCCTGCTGCGCATCGGCATGCCGTACCCCATCGGTCCCGAGATCGTCCGCGAATTCGCCCGCGGCCTCGACGAACTGATCGTGGTCGAGGACAAGACCGCCTTCGTCGAGACCCAGATCCGCGAGATCCTCTACGGCACCGCGAACGCCCCGCAGATCGTCGGCAAGAAGGACGCCGACGGCCGCCCGCTCGTGCCCGTCGACGGTGAGCTCACCGCCGGTCGCCTGCGCGGCCCGCTGCGTCGCGTGCTCCGCGGCCACGTCGAACTCGGCCCCGCACCCCTGCCACAGCTGTCGCTCGAGGTGCTGTCGACCCAGCGCACCCCTACCTTCTGCAGCGGCTGCCCGCACAACCGATCCACCGCACTGCCGGAGGGTTCGATCGGCGGCGGCGGCATCGGCTGTCACACCCTCGTCACCCTGTCCGGCCGCAAGGACAGCGCCGTCACCGGCCTGACCCAGATGGGTGGCGAAGGTGCGCAGTGGATCGGCCAGGCGCCGTTCACCGACATCGGCCACATGTTCCAGAACCTCGGCGACGGAACCTACTTCCACTCCGGTCAGCTCGCCGTCCAGGCGTGCGTCGCCGCCGGCGTGAACATCACCTTCAAGCTGCTCTACAACGACGTCGTGGCGATGACCGGCGCGCAGGACGCCGAAGGCGCCCTGAAGATCCCGGCGCTGACCCACAAGCTCACCACCGAGGGTGTCCGCAAGATCATCATCTGCTCCGACGAACCGAAGCGCCTCCGCAAGCGCACCCTTGCCCGCGGCACCGAGGTCTGGCACCGCGACCGGCTCGACGAGGCGCAGAAGCTGCTGCGCGAGATCGAGGGCGTCACCGTGCTCATCTACGACCAGCACTGCGCCGCCGACGCGCGCCGTCAGCGCAAGCGTGGCACCCTGCCCGCCCGCACGACCCGCGTCGTCATCAACGAAGCGGTGTGCGAGGGCTGCGGCGACTGCGGCGTCAAGAGCAACTGCCTGTCGGTGCAGCCGGTCGACACCGAATTCGGTTCGAAGACCCGCATCGATCAGACCTCCTGCAACACCGACTACTCGTGCCTCGACGGCGACTGCCCGTCCTTCGTGACCGTCGAGACGTCGCCGGAGAAACCCAAGCGCCGCAAGGCTCCGACCCCGCCGCGCATCCCGGACGCCGCCATCGACACCCCGAAGGGCACCCGCAACGTCTTCCTCGCGGGCATCGGCGGCACCGGCATCGTCACCGTCAACCAGGTGCTCGCAACGGCCGCGCTACGCGCCGGATTCGAGGTCGAGTCGCTCGACCAGATCGGCATGAGCCAGAAAGCCGGCCCGGTGGTCTCCCACCTGCGCTTCGCCGCCGACGGACTCGAGCCCGGCAACCGCGTCGGTCCGGGCGGTGCCACCGCTCTGCTCGCGCTCGACCTGCTCACCGCGACCGAGCCGAAGAACCTCGCCTACGCGAACCGTGAGGAGACCGTGGCAGTCGCGTCGACGAGCCGCGTCCCCACCGGCGACATGGTCTACGACCGCTCTGTCCGGCACCCCGACGAGCACGACCTGCTCGCCCGCCTCGACACCGCGACCCGCACGACCGTCTCGTTCGACGCCCTCGCCGCAGCCCAGGCGCTGTTCGGTGAGACCTCGGCCGCGAACTTCCTCGTCGTGGGCGCCGCCCACCAGCTCGGCGGACTCGAGATCCCCGCCGACGCCATCGAGGAGGCCATCGAGATCAACGGTGTGGCCGTCGCGACCAACATCGCCGCCTTCCGCTGGGGCCGGGTGGCCGTCGCGGATCCCGCGGCCTTCGCCGCCGCGACCGAACCGGCCCGCCCGGAGCGCGTTGCCACCGTCGCACCGGAGCGTCTGTTCGCCGGCACCACCTTCACGGGTGAGGTCGAGCGGCTCGTGCGGATCCGCACCGCGTCGCTGATCGACTTCCAGAGCGAAGCCCTCGCCGCCCGCTACATCGGGCAGGTGCAGGCAGCCTGGGAGGCCGAGCGCCGCGTCACGAACCGCACGGACTTCAGCGAGGCCGTCGCCCGCGGACTGTTCAAGTTCACCGCCTACAAGGACGAGTACGAGGTCGCCCGCATGCTCGTCGACCCGGCCTTCCTCGACGAGGTGCAGGGCCAGGTCCCCGGTGGGCGCAAGCTGACCTACCGCCTGCATCCGCCGGCGCTGCGCGCACTCGGCCGTGAGAAGAAGGTCGGCTTCGGACCGAAATCGCATGTCGCGCTGAAGGCTCTGGCCAAGGCGAAGCGTCTGCGCGGCACGAAGCTCGATCCCTTCGGCTACGCCCACGTCCGCCGCGTCGAGCGTGCTCTGCTCGCCCACTACACCGCCACGATCCAGCGGCTCGCCGCCGGCCTGGACGTCGACTCCTACGACCGCGCCGCCGAGATCGCGGCCCTGCCCGACATGGTGCGCGGCTACGAGGACGTCAAGCTCCGCTCCGTCGAGCAGTACCGGGCCCGCCTCGCCGAGCTCGGCATCGACACCGACTTCTGAAGCACGAACACCCTCTGCTGCAAAGGAACCCACCGATGACCACCTCTGCCCTCGACCTCCCCGAGTTCACCACGTCCGACGGCGTGTTCGGCCGCTCGGCCCGCCTGACCGACCGTCCCCACGAAGAGGTCGTCTTCCATCACGACGCGGCCACCGGATTGCGCGCCATCGTCGCGATCCATTCCACCGCACTCGGACCCGCCCTCGGCGGCACCCGCTTCTACCCCTACGCGGACGAGATGTCGGCACTCGAGGACGTGCTGCGACTGTCGTGGGGCATGACCTACAAGGCCGCGGTGTCCGGTGTGAACCTCGGTGGCGGCAAGGCCGTCATCATCGGTGATCCGAAGATGGACAAGAACGACGAACTGCTCGCCGCCTACGGACGATTCGTCGAGTCACTCGGTGGTCGCTACATCACCGCCGCCGACGTGGGAACCCGCGCGGAGGACCTCGACGTGGTGGGCCGGCACACCGCCCACGCCGTGGGGCGCACCGTCGCCGCCGGCGGATCCGGCGACAGCTCGCCGCTGACCGCGCTCGGTGTCTTCCAGGCCATGCGTGCCGGCGCTCGGACGGTCTGGGGCGAAACGACTCTCGCGGGTCGCACGGTCGGTGTCGAGGGTCTCGGCAAGGTCGGTTACGAACTCGTGAAGCTGCTCGTCGCCGACGGTGCCGAGGTGATCGTCTCCGACGTGAACCCCGCCGCGGTCGCCCGCGTGGTCGACGAGTTCCCGGCGCAGGTCACCGACAACGTCGTCGCCTCGTCCGCCGACGTCTACGCCCCGTGCGCTCTCGGCGGCACGCTGACCTCGATCACCGCTGCCCACCTCGACGCACGTCTCGTGTGCGGTGCGGCCAACAACCAGCTCGCGCAGCCCGAGGTGGAGGGCCTGCTGGGCAAGCGCGGAATCGTCTGGGTACCCGACTATGTCGCGAACGCGGGCGGACTGATCCAGGTCGCCGGCGAGGTCGACGGATCCGCCGCCGACGTCGTCCGCACAGGAGTGGAGTCGATCTTCGAGCGCACCGCCGAGATCTTCGAAGTCTCCAGCACTCTCGGCGTCACGCCGGGCGCAGCGGCCAACCGGATCGCCGAGCGCCGCATCGATACTGCCTGATCCGCACAGGGGGACTGATCCGCACAGGGGAACTGATCCGCACAGGGGAACAAGGGGAGGTGCCGCGAGGTGCCTCCCCTTCTCGTGTCTTCAGGAGTTTCCGGCCGACGAGGAACGCCCGTGCCCCGCATTGCGGGTGATGTGCTCGACGAGTGGCTGCGTCCGGTACTCGATCGGTGTGGTGAGCGCGAGCGTCGTGGTGGTGTGCGCGACGCCCTCGATGGCGTGGAGCCGTTCGAGGACCAACAGGAGGTCCTCCTGGGACTGCGCCGCCATCCGGATCAGGAGATCCTCCCGGCCCGTTGTCGCGTGGACTTCCAATACCTCTGGGAATCGGCCTAATTGGGCGATCACATGCCCCATCTGTGCCTGGACGAGCTCGGCGCCGATGAACGCCTGCAGCGGCACACCCAGCTTCGGCAGGTCGACGACCGGTCGGTATCCGGTGACGGCACCGGACTCCTCGAGTTTTCTGATGCGCGACTGCACGGTGTTGCGGGCGATGCCGAGCTTCGCCGACAGGTCGACGATTCCTGCCCGGGGGTTGTGCGTGAGCTCTCCGAGGAGAGCTGCGTCGAGCCGGTCGAGACTGAACACGATGACACCCTTTCCGTTGTGATGCGCGTCACCACTCGAGCATAATGCTCAGCCGAACAGAAAGATATTGACACTTCACGAGCCAGTGCCATGATTGCTACATCAAATGCTCACGCAAACACTGCTTGCTGCAACGTAATGCGCGCGAAGTGAGCGACATGCCTACCCCTCGCCCGGACCGGGCGTGGCGGGCGCCGCAATCACCCCGAGGAGCACACAATGCCCGGAGTCGGCATCTGGCGGACCAAATCCGTCGAACAGTCGATCGCGGATACCGATGAACCCGGTTCGCGGCTACGACGAGAACTGACCGCCAAGGATCTGACCGTGTTCGGCGTCGCCGTCGTGGTCGGAGCCGGAATCTTCACCCTCACCGCCCGCACCGCCGGCAATCTCGCCGGACCGTCCATCTCGCTGGCGTTCGTCCTCGCCGCGATCGCGTGCGGTCTCGCCGCACTGTGTTACGCGGAGTTCGCCTCTGCGGTACCGGTCGCCGGCAGCGCCTACACCTTCTCCTACGCCACCTTCGGTGAGTTCGTCGCCTGGATCATCGGATGGGACCTGATCCTCGAGTTCGCCCTCGCCTCCGCCGTCGTCGCCAAGGGATGGTCGATGTATCTCGGGGGCATGTTCGGCGGGGACGCGTCGATCGACCTCGGACCGATCACGGTCGACTGGGGGTCGCTGCTCATCGTCGGCGCCATCACGATCATCCTCGCGATCGGCACCAAGGTCTCGTCGCGGGTCTCCGCCGTCGTCACCGCCATCAAGGTCGCGGTGGTCCTGCTCGTCATCGTCGTCGGCATCTTCTACATCGACAAGTCCAACTACTCGCCGTACGTCCCGCAGGCCGAAGAGGCGGAGAGCGCCGCATCCGGTCTGCATCAGTCGCTGTTCTCGGCGCTCACCGGCGCGGGCGGCAGCACCTACGGCTGGTACGGCCTCCTCGCCGCAGCGAGCCTGGTCTTCTTCGCCTTCATCGGCTTCGACGTCGTCGCCACCACCGCCGAGGAGACCAAGAACCCCCAGAAGGCCCTGCCCCGCGGCATCTTCGGTTCGCTGGCGATCGTCACCGTCCTGTACGTCGGCGTCACGCTCGTGCTCACCGGCATGGTGAAGTACACCGACCTGCGCACCGGCAGCGAGCTGGTCGGTGACGGCAGTGCCACGCTGGCCACGGCCTTCGAGGCACACGGCATCACCTGGGCGCAGATGGCCATCAACATCGGTGGCCTCGCCGGCCTCACCACCGTCGTGATGGTGATGATGCTCGGCCAGACCCGCGTGCTGTTCGCGATGTCCCGCGACGGACTCGTCACCCGCAAGCTCGCCGTCACGAACCACAAGGGTGTGCCCGTGCGCATCACCCTGATGGTCGGTGGTGTCGTGGCCGTCCTCGCCGCGGTGTTCCCGATGGGTGTGCTCGAGGAGATGGTCAACATCGGCACGCTGTTCGCCTTCGTCCTGGTCTGCGTCGGCGTGATGGTGCTCCGCCGTACCCGCCCCGACCTGCCCCGCGGATTCCGGGTGCCGCTCGTGCCGCTGGTCCCGATCCTCGCGGTCCTCGCCTGCGGCTGGCTCATGCTCAACCTCTCGGTCGAGACGTGGATCCGCTTCACCGTCTGGATGGTCCTGGGAGTGGCGATCTACTTCGTCTACGGTCGCCGCAAGTCGGTGCTCGGACAACGCCTGAAGCTCGAGGCCGCGCAGCAGGAAGCCGCGAAGCACGAAGCGAGGGAACCTGAACCGGTATAGATCCGTCGTCCACGAGCCCGACCGCACCGAATCGGTGTGGGCGGGCTCGTGTGTTCCGGCGGTTCCCGGGTACCCGACCGGAAGGAAAGCAGACACCGTCCGATCGTGACGCCGGAAGAGGAGGAGATGGCGCCGCAGTGCGCCCACTGTCACTGCCGCATCCTCGGGCACGGCGTGGAGTCGGCGGATGCCGTCTTCTGCTGCGCGCATTGTGCTCGTCAGGCCGGGCACGCCGAGCTGGCGGATCGTGCCTGACGGAAGAGTGCGAAGCGCGCGAAAGCGGCAGAACGGACTCTGCGAGTTGATCTTTCGGTGAACTCGAGAAAGACCTATGCACGCGAGTGAGCAGATTGCTCTATGCTGTGAACAGCGCCGCAGAGACGAAGGTCACAAGGGTTACTCGGCGTTTCGTCCGAACGCAGGACGAATCGGACATCGGGACCTGATTACCATCGATCTGCCCCTGTCGTCGGGGAGGCCGACAGGGAAGGGCCCCCGCCAGCGATTCGAGGGGAGGAGCCGGCGGGGGCCTCGCGCTGTATCTCCTGTGTCGGGGAGGACTCTAGGGAGACACGGCCACCTACGCCGTGGCCGCTTTGGAGCTTAGGTGACAGCTGGGCACTCGTCCAGAGTCGATACTGAAACGAGACCTGAGAATCTTCTCGGGGTCGAACCGAGACGTTCACCCTGCTTTGCGGCGGATGGGGCCCGCTTCGACGTCGCTTTCCGCCGGAAAGACGGGGGTCGGCATGGCTCTGGACCCGTCGGGATGCCTGCGGTACGACGCCGGTCGCTGCGAACGCCGCCGTCGCCGACGGTTCCGCGTCGTCCAGAAACCCCAGGCTGCGATGCACACGCCCACTCCCGAGAGCAGGTCGGCCTCGGTCAGTCCGTGATTCGGCGTCACCGAGTACAGCACACGACCCTCGAGAGGTCCGTTCATCAGCACCCAGAGCCCGGAGGCCACGAACGCGGCCGAGCTCGACAGCAGGTGGGGGCGCGAGAGGCACCACGTCGACGCGGCGAACAACGAACACATCGCGACGAGCGAGTAGAACACGGCGTTCTGCACGGTCGACTCCTCTCGCTCCTGCCGGATATCGATCAACTGTACTGGCGGAGGAGCCGGACCTACCGAGTCGCAAGTCGTGACCCTCACAACAGGAGCATCAGCTCAGGCGTTGCAGGGTGACGGTCGTCAGAGCAAGCACCTGATCGTCGGCTCCGGCGTCCGGAGGTTCACAACGCACAGGTGAGGCTCACAACCCTGATAGTCGACCATGGGCGTTGTGAGCCTATTCGGGTCTCGGTATCTCCGCGAACGAGTCACGCTGCTGAACCATCCACACCGGAGCGATGAAGATGCCTTCCGCTTCCACGCAGATCCCCTCCGAGTCGGCGATGTGCCCCACGACGAACGCCTTACGTCCCTCGACGCGGTCGAGTTTCGCCTCCACGCGCAGAGCGCCGAGGGGAGTGCGCTTGCGGTAGCGGATGGCGAGCGTGCCCGTCATCCCTGGATATCCCGAGATGCGCGCGGCGTCGCCGAGGATCTGGTCGAGCAGCAGTGCGGAGACCCCGCCGTGCACGTGCCCGGCCGGCCCCTCGTAGACGGGACCGAGGTGGATGTCCGTCCACACGCGTCCGTCGTCGTCCTCGTGGATGCCGCCGATCGGGGCGATCGCGTTGCGCAAGCCTATTGCGGCGTTTCCCCAGTTACGGAATCGGCCCGAATCGTTGAACCGGGTGCCGTACGGGCCGTCCTCCCGGTCGCGTTCGAGGATCTCGCGCGCGGCTGCGAGATGTTCCCGCGCCCGCGCGACGTCGTCGGCATCCACACGCGTCTGCAGTGCGAGTTGGATCAGCTCGCGCACGTCTCCGGTGAGCGGACCGTAGGTGGCCCTCTGCTGATCGATTTCCTCGTCGGACAATCCGTCGTTGACGTAGAGCTCGAGGATGGAATCGGTCATCAGGGTTCTCCGGATCGTGAGCGTAGTGAAAGAAAGTAGTCGACCGCGCGCACTGTGGACGAGTCAAGTTCTGCTGCCGCTGTACGGGATCGCCGCAAGATCCGCCAGACGGACCGCTCTGTACGAAAATGTGTGAGCCACCGCATGGGGGGGAATCGATGAGAGAACCCCGTCGGCTCAACGAGGGGAGGGGCCGACGGGGTCCGTCCGTGCCGAGTCGAAAAGGGGAGGAGACGCGGCACGGTTTGTTGCGAGGAGCAACAACGTCTCCACGCTATCGACGATTGTGTCACCTGCCAACCTCACCGATGGGTGATCGGCGGGGTGAAATTCGCCCGGTCTGCACCTCTGGCGAGCGGCGTAATACGAGCGTACCGTTCGCTTCTGCGTGCGCGGGTATGCGCCGGACAGGAGTCGGTGGTCGTGGCCGTAACCATCCGCAAGGGCCGTGACAGCATCACCAAGCGAGTGCTGCTGGGAAGGCCGCTGCGAAGCGACACGCTCGGCCACACGCTGTTGCCGAAACGGATAGCCCTGCCGGTCTTCGCGTCCGACGCTCTGTCGTCCGTCGCCTATGCGCCGGAGGAGATCTTCCTCGTGTTGTCGGTGGCGGGCCTGTCCGCCTACGCATTCTCCGGGTGGATCGGTCTCGCGGTCGCCGTCGTCCTCGTCGTAGTGGTCGCGAGCTACCGGCAGAACGTGCATGCCTATCCGTCGGGGGGCGGCGACTACGAGGTGGCGACGAAGAACCTCGGTGCGATCGCCGGCCTGACGGTGGGCAGCGCGCTGATCGTCGACTACGTGCTGACGGTCGCCGTGTCGATCTCGTCGGCCGCCCAGAACATCGGGTCGGCCGTCCCCTTCGTCGAACACCACAAAGTGCTGTTCGCCATCACCGCGATCACACTCCTCACCGCGGTCAATCTGCGCGGACTCCGCGAAGCCGGAACAGCTTTCGCCGTGCCCACCTACGCCTTCATGTTCTGTGTCGGGGTGATGCTCGTCTGGGGCTTCGTGCGTCTCGTCGTGTCCGACGTCCCTCTGCGCGCCGAGTCGTCGCACTACGAACTCGCCGCCGAACAATCCCACCTGGCCGGGCTGGCCTTCGCCTTCCTCCTCGCCCGCGCGTTCTCGTCGGGATGTGCGGCCCTGACGGGAGTGGAGGCCATCAGCAACGGGGTGCCGGCCTTCCGGAAACCGAAATCGCACAACGCTGCCACCACCCTGCTCCTGCTGGGCGCCATCGCGATCACGCTGCTGATGGGCATCATCGTCCTCGCCGAGCGACTGGGGGTCGTCGTCGCCGCAGATCCCGCGACACAGTTGAGCGGGGCACCGGCCGACTATCACCAGAAGACACTGATCGCGCAGGTCGCCGAGACGGTCTTCACCGGTTTCCCGCTCGGTTTCTACCTCGTCACCGCCGTGACCGCGTTGATCCTCGTCCTCGCCGCGAATACGGCATTCAACGGGTTCCCGGTTCTCGCGTCGGTACTCGCGCAGGACAAACACCTGCCGACCCAGCTGCGCACCCGGGGCGATCGGCTCGCGTTCAGCAACGGCATCGTCTTCCTGGCTCTCGGAGCGATCGTGCTGGTATGGGTGTTCGACGCCGAGGTCACCCATCTCATCCAGCTCTACATCGTCGGAGTGTTCGTCTCCTTCACGTTGAGCCAGACCGGAATGGTTCGTCACTGGACGCGGCTGTTGGCCACCGAAACCGACTCGCGTCACCGCCGGAGAATGCAGCGTGCGCGCGTCGTCAACGGTGTGGGTCTGGCGATGACGGGGACCGTCCTGATCATCGTGCTCATCACGAAATTCCTCGCCGGCGCGTGGATCGCGATCCTCGCCATGGTGATCGTCTTCGTGACGATGCGGGCCGTCAACCACCACTACCGACGTGTGGCGGCCGAACTCGACGCCGGCAAATGGGACGGTCTGCTGCCCAGTCGTACGTATTCGATCGTGCTCGTGGCCAAGCTGCACCACCCGACACGTCGCGCGCTCGCGTACGCCTCGGCCACCCACCCCGACACCCTCGAAGCGATCACCGTCGACGTCGACGAGGAGGACACCCGCGCTCTCGTGCGCGAATGGGAAGCCAGCGACATCACGATTCCGTTGAAGGTGCTGGAGTCGCCGTACCGGGAGATCACGCGACCGGTACTCGACTACGTCAGGCGGGTGCGTGGCAACTCGCCGCGCGACGTGGTGACCGTCTTCATCCCCGAATACGTCGTGGGGCACTGGTGGGAGAATCTGCTCCACAATCAGAGCGCGCTGCGACTCAAGAGTCGTCTGCTGTTCCAGCCCGGGGTGATGGTAACGAGTGTGCCGTGGCGGTTGCACTCTTCGGATTCGAGTTAGACGAGCGCGGAGTCCGGTTCTCGATCAGGTTCGCGATGTCTGCACCGGCTCGCAGCAACGTTTCGGACTGCACTGCGATGGTGTGCAGGCGCTCGTGGAGTGCGTCCCTAGCAGTATCGGTGTCATTGTCGGTTCCGATCGCTGCCATCACCGCCCGGACCGCCGGGATGCGGTAGCCACCCGCGCGTAGTGCGGCAACGATCCGCGCATCCCGCGCCGCGGCGGGGGAGTAGCTCCGCGCAGCGTTACGGTCGATCCGTTCGGGCGCGACCATTCCCTCCTTCTCCCAGAACCTCAGGGTGGACGATCGCACTCCGATGGCGTTCGCCAGCTCGGTGATGCTCATGGCGTCGCCGGGTAGTGGAGGCGTGTCGTGGGCGGCCTCGTCGACGATGGTGTCGAGTGCGCGGAGCGCGGTGAGACTCTCGGCGCGTGCCCGCGCGAGCCCACTGTGGAGTTCGACGACACGGGCGAGTGCCTCGTCGTAGGGGAGGACCTGCACATCGTGCATGACACTGCGCGCCTCGACGGGACCCACCGCGACAGCCAGTGCGCGGTACGCACGCAGGGCCGTGACGTGTTCGGGACCGAATCTGCGATAGCCGTTGGGCATTCGTACGGCGGGAGGAATCACTCCGAGGCGTTCGAGATCGCGCACCTGCTGCACGGAGTATCCGGTGGCTGCCGCCAGACGCCCCGTCGTCATCGTGTGCTCCACTGCTCGAACCCTCCATAAGGACTTCAAGGTGACACTCGAAGTATGACCATGGAACAGATCCTCGCGCAGATCAGAAGCTTCAGCGGTGTCCTCGAGCTCGCACCACAGGAGGGGAACGGGCTCCCCGAGATTTGGTGGGGCGACCATTTCTTCTACTACGCCCCGGACGGCGAGGTCCCGCACAATCGGCAGCCCTACGCGACGATCGTGACGAAGAACTATCCGAACGACGAGGATTCGCGACTCGACGAGCCGGGTCGATGGCGGGTGAACGTACATGCCGGGACGCAGCTGTTCACCGAGTTGCTCGGCTACCCACCCCGGTCCGTCGACCCCTCGACGATCGACTTCGCCGAGGCCGACGTCTTCATCCCTCATCCGCTCTACGGCTCACTGGGATGGGTCGCGGTCGTCGAACCCGGCGAGCGGACCACGCCGCGTCTGCTCGAAGTGCTGCGCGACGCCCACCTGGCCGATCGGCGCCGGGTCGAACGCAGGAGCGCATTGCGCGACACGGAGTGATCGTGCGAAAAAGCTTCTGCTCTCACCCATCCCGATCCGGATTGCTCTCGAAGAACGACGTCACGGTGTCGACGGTGAAGCGGTGACGCAGGCGGCATGCCGAGTTCTGGTTCGCGAACAGGCCCGGGATGCGGAAGGCATCCTCGCGCGCGACGGTGTGCGTCCACTGCACCGGCACGATCCACTCGCGGTGGTCCTCGTGCGGGTCCGTGCTCTCGCTCTCGTGGATGTACGGCGCCTTCAGGTCGAGGCTGCGGAACGGCACCGCGCGACCGTCGACGACGAGCGTCGCCTCGTCGGCCGGAACCACCGCGCCGGTCACGACGCCGATGCCGACGTATCCGCTCTTCGGGATGTAAACGAAGACGCGGCCACCGACGGGCAACTCCTGCAAGGAATCCGAATACCAGCGGCCACCGCCGGCGGCGACGAAGCCGTAACGGCGGCCGTCGTCCCAATTCCGTGACGGGCTGCGCTCACCGAAGTTCACGTACCAATCCCGGCCGTTCCATTCGGACTCGGGACGATTCGACCCGGACGATTCCGCCACGCACACTCCTTCGTCGGGAACACCTCGTTCCACGGTAGGCGCGAGCGGAACCGCCGGTGTGATCAGTGCCGGTCGCAGATGATCAGTGCCAGCTGCCCTGCCTGTCGAGGGTTTCGACGGGAGTCGCGCCGGGCCGGGTCCACTGCGGCACCGGCCGGCTCGTCTCATCCCATGTCGCATTGCCGTCGGCGTCGGTGCGCCAGAACCAGCACGGATCGTCGCCCTCCGGCCAGCCCTCGGGTTTGTCCTCCCACCTCTCGCCGCGTCCGTACGGGGTGATGTCGAGCAGGCCGGCGGAGCTGTTGGCCCGTTCGGTGCCGCGACCCGTCGTGGAGTAGGTGAGGAAGGTCCGGTCTCCGTCGCGGAGGTAGGAGGTGAGATAACCCATCGCTCCGCCCACGGGTTCGTCGAGGTCGCGCACCGAATACCAGGGCTGCGTGTAGCCCATGAACTCGACGAACGCTGCCACCTCCTCCCACGGGCCGGTGGTGACGAATGCGAGCGACACCCCGCGAGCATTGAGGTAGACGGCGTCGCGGACGTGCCAGGCCGTGGTCGTGCATCCCTCGCACTGCCCTTGCGGAGGTGCACCGTCGTACCACATGTGCTTGTAGACGACGAGTTCGTTGCGACCCTGGAAGAGGTCGAGGAAGGGGACCGGGCCGTCGGGCCCGACCACCTCGACCGTTCCGTCGAACTCCACCATCGGGAGTCGTCGGCGAGCCGCGGCGATGGCGTCGCCTTCCTTGGTGTGGGCTTTCTCGCGAACGAGGAGTTCGTCGCGCGCGGCCTGCCAGGTCGCGAGGTCGACCACGGGTGGACGGCCGGAATGCGGTTCGGTCATGGTGACCTCCGGAAAGCGGGAACCGCGACGCGCGCGGGAGCGGATCGGACGGATTACACGCGGCTCGGTTGGAGCACGTCGCGGAGCACGGCGGCGAAAGCTTCAGGATCGCCGGGCATACCCTCTGAGGCACCCATGAAGCCACCGTGATCGCCGGGGAACAGCGTCGGAGTTGTGCCGAGCCGGTCGGCGAGCGCTGCCGAGGCGCGGCCGCACAGCTGGCGTACCGACTCGCGACCACCTGCGACGACGATGCGCGTGGACGCGTTCGCGAGAGCGTCGAGATCGGGGTGGTAGCCCGTGCACGACATCCAGTTCTGACCCAGCAGCACGTCGTCGCGGGTCCCGTCGTCCTCGCTGGGCAGTCCGAAGTCGGACGGGCTCGGAGCGGGCCGGTCGAGATAGTCGGAGGTCAGTTCACCTCCGTAGCCGACCAGGGCGATGAACTTCGCCATGGCCGGTCCGAGGCCGCTGCGCTGATAGGTGTCGCGGATGTCGTCGCGCACCGCTTCGGCCCCGATGCGATCGGGCAACAGTTCCATGATCGGCGGTTCGTGCGCGACCAGCGTGCGCACCTGCTCGGGGTGGCGCGAGACGAGTTCGAGGGCGTTGACTGCGCCGCCGCTGCTGGCGAAGACGTCGACGGGACCGAGATCGAGTTCGACGAGGATCCGGTGCAGGTCGTCGGCGTGCAGAGCGGGAGTGGACTGCATCGACGTGTCGGTGCGCGTACCGCGGCCCGTGCCGCGCGGGTCGTAGGTGATCACCGTCCGGTCGTCGAAGAAGGAGGCGAGGCTCGTGAAGCCGCTCGCGTCCATCGGGGATCCGGCGAGCAGCAGCGGGGTGGCGTCGCCGGGGACGGTGCGGACGTCGTAGACGAGAGTCGCGCCAGGGACGTCGATCGAGTGGGTGACGAATTCGGGCATGTCGGCTCCTTCTGGGGTCGGTGACCATACCGACCCGCGCCGCCCGAGAAATTCATCGCACATACGACCGCGTCCGCACCCATGACGGATGCGGACGCGGTGTGCGCTGGCTCAGTGGGCGATGCCCGGTTTCGCAGGCAGTCCGCCGAGGAGCGCAAGAGATCCGAAGTGCATATGTGTTCCTCCTGTCGTTCGGTTATCCGGACTGCGTCCGCACCGGGACGCTGACCGAGGAGTACCCGCCGCCTCGGTGCGAAACACTGCCGCGGACCGAAAATTCACTTCGTTATGTTTTCGTGCCCTCGGGGAGTTTTCGCGCGGTCGGACCCGGCCGGGTCTGCGACTCGCTCGGCCGCAGCGGACCGTGGCCGTGGGCGCATTGCACGACCGCTTCGACCGAAGCGCCACAGTCGCGGTGTTCGATGAGCAGTGACGGGCCGTCGGGATCTGCACAGTATTTGTCCCCCCACTGGAGCAGGGCGATGACCGGAACTACCGAGGCTCGTCCGACGATCGAGGACTACGGGCAGAAGTCGCCGAGCCGATTCGTCGAGGCGAGCGGCTTCGTCGTCGAGGAAGCCACTTCCTGCGTTCGACGACGGGATGCCGCGCGTCGGTCACGGCAGAACCGTTGCAGCAGGGGAGGACTCAGCAACTGTGGCTGGTGATCATCACCGACACCACGACCAGCAAGGTCCTCGCTCGCGGTCAGCTGCGACTGCAGAACGTTCCGTTGCCGGAGTAGTTGTTTGCGCGCATCGGTGTCGGGAATCCGTATTCATGGCAAGCATGGAACCGTTTCTCCCGATCAAGCACACCGGCTCCAACGAGATCGACGCGGCCGATCCCGGTCAGGGCGCGCCGGCTACAGATCCCGGACCCGTCCCGGGTGAGGACGTCGACCCCGAGATCGCGCAGCGCGAGAAGGACGAACTCGAGAAGAAGATGTCCGAAAAGTGTGACGAGGAAACAGTTTTCCGGACTCCGGAAGTGGATCCGTCCGAATGGACCGAACCGCGCCCGCACGCAGGGGGTGGTGCGGGCGCGGAGTCGATCGGTCCGGCTGTCAGAGAATGATGCCGAGGGCGGCGAGGAGTCCACCGAGGGTCAGTGCGAGAGATCCGAACAGCATAGGAATACCTCCATGTTGTTGTGGATGGGCACGCCCGCGAACGGGCGCGGGAAGTGAATGGATCCGCAAGATCGATTCACTTCCGTCCCATACTTCGCGAAGGCCTCAAAGCCTGTTACCTGCCGTCACTAGTTGTTATATTTCTGTGATAACAGTGTCCGATTAGACCGAAATGCCCTTTGATCATGGGCGTTTCAGGACTTGGGATTCACGGCGTTCTGGGACTTTCCGCGTTCGATCACCGCAGCCCGTCGCTCGGCGACCCGCGACGGCGAGAACTCCCGCATCCACTCTTCCGAGGTCTGCTGCTCCACCCGTAGGGCCGGTTCGACGACATGCTCCTCGGCCCGGCGGTACGACGCGAGCAACGCCCGCATACCGGATTGGTCGTTGCCGGCGATCGTCCGCGCGACCTCCACGGCCGTGCCGAGCAGTTCGTCATGCGCGACGACCTGCGTCACCAGACCCGCACGCAGCGCCTCCTCGGCACCCACGAAGTTGCCGGACAGGCTCATGCGACGCGCGAAGCCCGGACCCACCGCCGCGGGCAGGCGCTGGGTGAGTCCCCAACCCGGCAGGACGCCGACTCGCGCGTGGGTGTCGGCGAAGCGGGCGCGCTCGGACGCGATGAGGAAGTCGCACGCGAGTGCCATTTCGAGACCACCGGTGATGGCGGCGCCGTTCACCGCGCCGATGATCGGCTTGGAGATGGGCTTCCACGGATGACCGACGGGGAGGTCGGCGCCGGACACCAGCGACAGGTTGCCTCCACCTTCCCCGAGTTCCTGCAGGTCGAGTCCGGCGCAGAAGGCCGGGTCGGTGCCGGTAAGGACCACGACGTTCGTCTCGTCGTCCGCCTCCGCTGCAGCGATCTCGGTGCGCAGGGCATCGATGAGCGCCGAGCTCAGCGCATTCCGCGCCTCCGGGCGGTTGAAGGTGAGAATGCGGACGGAATCGCGCTGCTCGACGAGCAGGATTTCTTCGGAAGTCATGGGCCCGACAGTATCCGTAACTTCGGTGGATCCGACCTCGCTCAGCGGGGCTGAATCCACTGAACTTGTGCCTGCGTACGTTCCCCGATCCAGGAGCGCATCGAGTCGACGCTCTCCTGCAGCGCCTCGGCAGTGAGGCCGTCGGAGGTCGGCACCGACGCCGCCACCGCGTCGAGCACCTCGAGTGCCAGACCGTTGCCGTAGATCTGTTCGGACAGCTCCTGATACACCCGGTGGTAGATCTCCGTGAAGGCGTCGGAGTCGAGGAAACGGGTCTTCAAGGTATTGCCGCCGCCTGGTCCGCGACTCTCACCTCCAGGCATTCCAGGTGGCATGGCCTGAGGCGTCCCCTCCGGTGGCGCGGCGCCCGCCATGCCCTGCGGGCGACCGCCCGGTCCCATGCCGCCCATCATGGAGATGGAGTCGTCCGGGCCGGCGGAAGTATCACCCTGCATGGCCATGTTCAGATCCCACGAGACCACCGAGAGCTTCTTCGTGTCGAGGTCGTACCAGAGGTAGTAGTTCTGACCGGGTCCGGCCATGTCGTCGAAGTTGACGAGCAGGTTCTGTGTGGCGACGTACCGAGCGAAGGACTCGACGTCGACCCAGTCGGCGAGGTGCGCGTCGAACTCTGCGTCGTCGGCCGAGTCCATCCACTTCAGGAAGCTGATGATGGGTTGCAGCGTCCCGGAGTCGGCGGCATTGATCTCCTCGAACTGGTCGGCGTAGTCCGACTGGTCGTCGCCGACGTACTCGAACCGCGACGACGCATCGGCCTTGTAGAGATAGCCGGGGGAGTCGAACAGCGAGTTGGCGTACTGCTCATCGGGATGCTCGAGCACCAGTCGTGTCGCGGTGGCGCTGTCGTTGACCGAGTACACCGTGTACGCGTACCGCTGGGTCGGTTGATCGGTCTCGGCGGTGAGCGACAACGCCATCGCCTCGTTGATCACCGGCGAGCCGGGCCGCACCGACAGTTCTGTCATGCCCTGATACGCGCGACCGTCGACGTACTCGTCGAAACGGATCAGCAAGGGCAACGAGGTCGGATCCTCCGGATCCGCCTGAACCGTGCCCTCCATCCCGGGCGGGCCTTGCGCCTGATCGAAACCCTCGCCCTGCAGGCCGCGCAGCGTCGAGTTGCCCTTCAGGCGCACACCCACGTCGTCGATGTGGGTGCCGTCGATGACCACATCGGCGACCACCCACTCCTTGTCGCCGTCCTTCTCGTATGCGGAGATCATGTCGTCGTACTCGGCGTCGCCGACCTCGAGCGACAACTCGTGTGTGACGGAGGTGTCGAACAGATCGACTGTGCCGGCGACGTTCTCGGTGATCTCCGAGGAGATGATCGTCGGGTCGCCTGTGATGTAGGGCCGCACGCGTGTCGCTCCGAAGGCCGTGGCCACGATCGCGACGAACGCGATGAACGCCACCGGCAGTTTCCAGTGCCGCCGCAGCGAGGTCGGTATCCGGTGCCGCAGACGGCGCCGCGGGGTGGGTGCAGTCATCACAGGTCGGTCTGGTCGTATCCGGTCAGGACGCTCACCCGCTGGCCGGCATTGACGGCGCTCAGTGCCGCGATCAGGTCGTTCGAGCTCGTGCCCTTCTTCAGCTGCGCCGTGTAGTACAGCTCCACCAGAGCGCCGGCGCGGACGGATTCGGTGGACACCAACTCGTATTCACTGCAGTGCTTGATGAGAATGTCCTCGACGGTGCTGGTGTAGGCCGGCTCCGGCGGCACCTGCACCTTGACCACCTGACGCTGCACATCGAGCGTGAACCAGTTGAACTTGTTCATGATCAGCAGTACGAGGCAGATCGCGACGGTCGCTGCGATGGCGAGCACGTAGAAGCGGGTACCGGTGGTCATGCCGATGGCCATCACCAGGAAGATGAACCCGACATCGCGAGTTTCTTTGATGGCGTTGCGGAATCGCACCACCGAGAGCGCGCCGACGAGAGCGAACGCCCGGGCGATGTTCGATCCGACCACCAGCATGATGAGCGCGATGACCATACCGACCAGCACCAGCGTCTGCACGTAGGACTGGCTGTAGGAGACGTTCTTGTGCGTGTAGCGGTAGACCCACGCAATGACGCTCGACAGCACGAACGACAACGCCAGCGACACCACGATGTCGAAGGTCGTGAACGTGCCACTGAGATCTTGGAAATCGAAGTTCATATCCGTCCTTGTTTCGGAGAAGGGAAGGTCAGCGAGCCGGAATCGGTTCGGTGGACAGAAGATCGGTGGGTACCCGCGCGTCGGAGCCGTCCGGCGACACCAGTTCCGGTGCACCGAAACGGGACCGGGGTGCGAGCCCGAACGCCTCGACCGACTGGCAGTACTTCGACACCCGGATCACCGACATGTCCAGCCGGGCCGTCAAATCGGTCGCCCAGTAGGGCACCCGTTCGTTGGCCTTGAGCTCTACGACGGCCAGCTTCGGCGGGATGATGAAGCGGTTCTCTGCGCCGGACGCGAAGTGGAAGTCGCGGTCGCGGCCGTGCACCTTGTGGTCGATCGTCACGCGCAGGCCGAGGTCGGCGTCGCGTCCGACGAACGCCTCGCGCAGATAGCCGGTGGTCACGATCGGTCGCAGATCCAGATTCCCCACGAGACCGGAGACCTCGTCGACGAACGGCCGCTGCGAGTCGTCGCACTCGATGTCCTCGCGTCCGTTCAGCCATCGCAGGGCGACGCCGTACGGGAGGGCAGTGCGACGCTTCTGGGTCACCCGGTTGACGCGCTGCTTGATCTCGACCTGCACGGGAGAGTCGTCGGTGCATGCGGCCGGGTCGCCGTACAGCCGCATGCGTACCTTGCGGCGGAACTTCAAGCCTTCGATCTTCTCCCAGTAGAACCGCAGATCCGGGGTGTCGTAGTACAGCGACGTCACCGGATAGCCCCCGTGTGGGGAGTACGGATCGGTGTCCATCCGGGCGGCGAGCTCGCGCCGTAGTTCGGGCACCTTCATCTCGTCGACGAAATACTTGATCTCGTACCGGTTGAACGCGTGCAGTCTGCTCGCGGTCTGTTGATAGCCGTTGTTCACCCCCACAGCACACACTCGTGATCTCGAGGTTCCGTGGAGTTCTCCTGGCAACTTCCTGACAATCGGAAAGCTCACAGGAACCTGCCAGGAAATCTCGAGCGCGGTGCCAGCCCTACCCGCGACAATCGAAGTCGTGACCGACCGGATTCCCGAAGCGCGCGTGCTCGTCGTCGACGACGAGCCGAGCATCGTCGAACTGCTGTCCGTGAGCCTGAAGTTCCAGGGCTTCGAGGTGGAGACCGCGAGCAACGGCGCCGAAGGACTCGACAAGGCGCGTCGCTTCCGGCCCGACGCGGTGATCCTCGACGTGATGATGCCCGGCATGGACGGCATGGGCATGCTGCGTCGCCTGCGCGCCGATGGCATCGACGCGCCCGTGCTGTTCCTGACCGCGAAAGACGCGGTGGAGGACAAGGTCGCGGGCCTGACGCTCGGCGCCGACGACTACGTCACCAAACCGTTCAGCCTCGAAGAGGTCATCGCCCGGCTGCGCACGATCCTGCGCCGCGCCGGCAAGGTGTCCGAGACCGAACGCAGCTCCCGCATCACCTTCGCCGACCTCGAACTCGACGAAGACACCCACGAGGTGTTCAAGGCCGGCAAGCCCGTGTCGCTGTCGCCGACCGAGTTCACGCTGCTGCGGTACTTCATGCTCAACGCCGGGACGGTGCTGAGCAAGCCCCGCATCCTCGAGCACGTGTGGAACTACGACTTCGGCGGTGAGGTCGGGGTTGTCGAGTCGTACGTGTCGTATCTGCGACGCAAGGTGGACATCGGCGACGTCCCCCTCATCCACACCGTTCGCGGGGTGGGCTACGTGATGCGGGAACCCCGCACATGAACCGGCTGCGGGCGCTGCCACTCCGTTGGACGCTGGTGGCCGCCCTGGTGCTCCTGGCCGGCATCGGTCTGCTCGCGTCGGGTGTTGCCGTCACCTCGGCTCTGCAGAACTCTCTGCTGTCGCGCGTCGACCGGGACCTCGAGGAGGCCGCACGGACCTGGGCGCGACCCGACAAGCCGCCACCGACGCCACCGCTGGACGCCCCCACCTCCCGGCGACCACCGAGCCCCTTCTACGTGCAGGTCGTCGACGCCGACGGACAAGTGCTGTTCGTCGTCAACGACGAGTCGACCGCACCGGATGTGCCTGAGGATCCGACCGGTAGGCCCGTCACCGTCGGATCCGTGGGCGACGACGGTCCGCACTGGCGGGTGATGAGCACCGAGAACACGTCGGGTGTCGTGACCACCGTCGGGATGAGCCTGGCCGAGGCCGACGAGACGGTGGACAGCCTCGTCCTGCTGCAGACGGTGATCGGTGCGGTCGTGCTGGTCGCACTGGCGGTGGGCGGCGGTGTCGTCGTGCGGATGAGCCTGCGTCCCCTCGACGAGGTCGAGCGCACCGCCGCCGCGATCGCTGAAGGCGACCTCAGCGAGCGGGTGCCCGAGGGCGATCCCCGAACCGAGATCGGGCGGTTGTCGGTGACCTTCAACGCCATGCTCGGCAGGATCGAATCAGCCTTCGCAGCAACCGCAGCATCCGAGGAGTCGGCGCGACGCTCGGAGGAGAAGATGCGTCGCTTCGTCGCCGATGCCAGCCACGAACTCCGCACCCCGCTCACCACCATCGGCGGTTTCGCCGAGTTGTACCGGCAGGGCGCGAGTACCGACACCGTCATGCTCATGGACCGCATCGAACGCGAGGCCCGCCGTATGGGTCTGCTCGTCGAAGACCTGCTGATGCTTGCGCGACTCGACGAACAACGTCCGCTCGACCGTTCCCCGGTGGATCTGCTCGCGGTCGCCGCCGACGCGGTGCACAACGCGCGCGCCGTCGCACCCGAACGGACCGTTACCCTCGACATCATCGACGGCCCAGGCACTCCCGAGGTTCTCGGCGACGACGCCCGTCTGCGTCAGGTGTTGAGCAATCTCGTCACAAACGCCCTGACCCACACCCCACCAGACGCCGATGTCACAGTGCGGGTGGGTACCTCGGACTCCGATGCGATCTTGGAAGTCGCCGACACCGGCCCCGGTCTCGATCCCGACGACCGCGAGCGCGTCTTCGAACGCTTCTACCGCGCCGACGCCTCCCGCACCCGCGCGTCGGGTGGGAGTGGTCTGGGCCTGTCGATCGTTGCTGCGCTGGTCGCGGCGCACGGCGGGAAGGTGGAGGTGGAGTCCGAGAAAGGTGTCGGCTCTACCTTCCGTGTACGCATCCCCCGCCTACTTCCACGCCACTTCTCGATGAGGCGTGCTCAGTAGAGATCGTCGAGCTTGTCGAGATCGACGCCCTTCGTCTCGCGACTGGTGGCCACGGCGATCACGGTGATCGACATGGTGATCACCAGATAGACGATGACTGCGGTGGCACTGAAGCGGTCGACCAGCCACACCGCGATGAACGGGGCAGGAGCCCCGGCGATGATCGACGAGCCTCTCGCTAGCGATACCGAAGCCTATCCCGGCCACATCTCCGGCTATCGGCATGGCGGTCGGGTTGCGCGGGCCGCGTGGTGTCCTCACCACCTGGCAGGGGGCGCTTGATGTTTCGGAAACTCGAAGTAACACTATTCGGCGCCCGGCTCTCGTCGATCTCGGGAAATCGATCGGGTCCCGGGTTGGAAAGAACGTCACATAAACGTGATTATCATCACTTCTCGTATTCCCATCGTTCGGACTACGACCAGGTAGATGCACTCGAAGACCAAGGGATTCAACCGAACACACGACACGATCCCATGACCGGCTACCGAACAGGGTCTGGATTTCCCGGCTGATCTGCGACAAGACTTCGATTCACACGTAACGCTCAGCTATTTCTCAGGGATAGTTCGGGTAACGCTCGCTCGAGTCCGGTTCCAGCGCCGGGGCCGGATTCGTCGGGAAATAGTTTTGTCTCGGGGAGGAGACACATTCATGGGGAGGACTGCGGGATGACGACGGTCGATGATCGAGGGCTCGACCCGTCCGACGCTCCGCGGCGCGCACCTGACCGTGCGCCCGCGGACGCGTCGCCCGGCACCGGTGTCAACCGGTGGAAGTGGCAGAACGTGTACGTGAAGAGGCTGTGCCTCACGGACGCGATCACCGTGGTCCTCTCCGTGATCCTGGCGCAGACCGTCCGCTTCGGCTACGAGGATCTACTCCGCGCCGGAGGTGGCGGTCAGCTCGATTACACGGTGGTATCTGCCGTCCTCATCGTGGCCTGGCTGGGCGCGCTGAGCGTCTTCCGTACGCGGTCGCGTCGCGTGATCGGTGCCGGCTACGACGAGTATCAGCGGGTCATCTCGGCGACGCTCGCCGTGTTCGGCACCATCGCCATCATCGCGCTCATCACCAACCAGCAGATCGCGCGTGGCTTCCTTGCTATCGCTCTGCCGGTGGGTCTTGCCGGTCTGCTGTTGTCGCGGTGGGTGTGGCGGAAAGTGATCGCGCGCAAGCGTGCTCGGGGTGAGTTCCAGACGTCGGTACTCGTTGTGGGCGGTGCCCGGGCGGTGCGGCACATGACCCGCACCTTCTCCCGTCAGGACGGAGAGGGCTATTGCGTTGTCGGTGTCTGCGTGCCGCGTTATTCGGGTGCGCCCGGTGATGTGATCGATGTCGACGGCCGGGAGATCACCGTCTACGGCGACGAGCACTCCGTCGTCGAAGCGCTCGAGTTGTCGGGGGCGGACACGGTGGTGGTCACCGCCACCGAAACCCTGGGCAGCGACGGTTTGCACGATCTGGTCTGGCAGCTCGAACCGCTCGAGACGGATCTGGTGGTCGCGACGGGG
>NZ_JBNQFT010000026.1:0-75014 GCF_050321925.1 Rhodococcus sp. IEGM1339 | reverse complement strand
CCCTCCGGTAGTCGGGGTGTGTGTGGTAACCACACCGATACCGGAGGTCCTCACCTATCTCGTGGCGGCACGCCGTTCACAACCTGCCTGGGAACTACACCTAGGGCGGTCAGCGTAGGTCGGGTCGTCAAGGGGCAAGTATCCATCTGAACTCGAAGTCCCCTCATGGAGTCGGCAGGTCAGGCACAGGATCTGTTGCCAGATCCGACAAAAAGGACATGTGAGGCTGTGGTCAGGTATCGCGGTCGTAAAACTTCGAGGATGTATCTCTGGGTGTTGATGGATCCGTATGAGCGGGACGGTACTAGGGGGCTCAGACACTGAAGGTGCGCTCGGTACCTTCGATAGGTGGGTCACTACTGAGATCCCGGTTCGCCTGCCGGGGAGGGGCCAGTGCGGAGTCGGTATGCATAGATAGATCACTAGCTCGTGTAACGGAGGCGCGGCATCGGCAGTGCATAGCACCACCAGATTGCAGGGCAGCACCGCATACGCAGCTTGAACTTGGGTTCGGCCAGCTTGTCGTCCACCCACATATCGCCCACAACCAGGCGGGATGGAGGCTGTCGGCGGCTGATATAAATTGACCACTTTAAGCAGGTAGGGAGTCGTTTCGTCGTTGACTGGTCGTTCTTTACTGCCTTTGGAAGGCAGATGTCAGGAGTTCGAATCTCCTAGGCTCCACAAGAAAATATCGAGGTAGAGGGCGTTTTCCGGGATTCCGGAAACGCCCTTTCTCTGTTGCTGCCCCCGATGGTGCGCCTACATCCCACACTCGAAGGGTGACGCCTCGCCTCTCTCCGCGACTCGCCGAGATCGTCGCGGCCCTGCCTCTGGAGCCGCACCTGAGGGTGCTGGAGATCGGCTGTGGGCCCGGGGCCGCAGCGCGTGCGGTCGCCGAACGGTTGACCACCGGACACATTCTCGCTCTCGACCGGTCCCCGGTGGCGATCGACCGGCTGACCTCGTCGTCTGGAGATCTGATCGCTGCGGGCCGGTTGAGGGCGCGCTGTGTCGCCGTCGAGGACTTCGTCCCGGGCGTGGACGAGGAGCCGTTCGACCTAGTCTTCGCAATCAGGGTCGGCGCCCTCGACGGACGGCACCCCGAAGCCGGTAGGGCAGCTCTGGCACGCATCGCGGCGGCGACGCGCCCGGATGCGCGACTGTTCATCGACGGTGGTGAGCCGTTGAGGGAACTTCCGATCCCGAGAGGATCGTGAAGAGTCCCTAATCGGTGCACCGTTTCACGTGAAACATCAGGAGAGCGCGGTGGTGAGAACCCTGCGGATCGAGGAGCGCACCTCGTCGAGCTTGCGGCCGGATTCGATCAATTCCGTTCCCTTGTGCACGAGCGCGGTGACGAGCTCGGCATCGAGTTCGGGATCCGCGACTCCGAGGACCCGCAGCGACTCGACGAGGGGGAGGACGAGGTCCTGATGCATGGCGTGCATGCTCTCGTCACTGAACGCCTGAGGGGTGAAAGCGGCGAGAGCACCGACGATCGCGTGCTCTCCCTCGGCGACCAGCTGCAGATTGACGTCGATGTACGTCAGCACCCGCTCCGTCGGATCGGACACCTTCTCCATCGCCTCGATCACGCGCGTGTTCCAGCGCGGGAACATGTCGACGACGACCGCGTGCAGCAGGTCGTCGCGCGAATCGAAGTAGTTGTAGACGCTCGACCGGGCCAGACCCGCACGACGCGCCACGTCGCCGAGCGAGGGTGCCTGTTCCGGTTTCTCGGCGAGGAGTTCGAGCGCCGCGTCGAGGAGGGCACGGCGCTGCGCTGCGCGGTGCTCCGCGACCGTCGCTGCGGAAATTTTCGGCACCGCCGGCCCTCCTCGTTCGGCTGTCGACCGTTCAGTCGTGTGGTCGAAGTCTTCCGTCGACCATTTCGAGCACGCGGTCGCAGTGCCGCAGGATTTCGTGGTCGTGGGTGACCATGATCGTAGCCACTCCACTGGTGTGGGTTTCCCGTGCCAGCAGTTCGACGACCTCGTGGCTGCGTTTCCGATCGAGGGCGGCGGTGGGTTCGTCGACGAGCAACAACGACGGTTCGGCCATCAGGGCCCGCGCGATGCCGACACGTTGACGCTCACCGCCCGAGAGCTGCCCGGGTCGCCGCTGGGCGCGGTGCTCCATACCTACCGAGGCGAGCAGCTCGTCAGGGTTCCGTCCGGGGCGTCCGGCGATCTTCTCGACGAGGAGCAGTTGATCGCGTGCGGTCAGGGCGGGGAGGAGATTGCCGGACTGGAATACGAACCCGACCCGCTCTCGGCGCAGCTTCGCGGTCGCCCGCGGGTCGAGTGCGGTCACCTCGATACCGTCGACACTCACGGTGCCGGAAGTGGGTCGGCCGAGGCCACCGGCGACCGCCAGCAGACTCGATTTGCCGGCACCGGACGGCCCGACGACGGCGACCAGTTCACCCGGCTCGACGCCGAGGTCGACGTGATCGAGGGCGTGGACCGTGCTGTCGCCGTCGCCGAAGGACAGGCAGACGTCGGACAGTGCGAGGCCGGTGGAGGTGGTGACGGTCATCTGTTCTCTCCCAGGGCAGCGAGCGGATCGACACGGACGATGCGGACCACGGCGAGGGCGGCGCCGAGCAGGCCGAGGACGACGAGCAGAACGGCACCTCGAGCGACGGGGCCGGATTCGAGGACGAAAGGCATGCCGCTGCCCTCGAGGCCCGACCCGAGTCCGAGACCGACGAGCACACCGAAGGCGACCGAGCCGACGAGCACGATCACGGCCTGCAGGAGGGCGTCGCGCAGGAGGAATCCGGTGGAGGCGCCCATGGCGCGGAGGACGGCGATCTCACGGCTGCGCTGCACGGTCCAGATCGTGAAGAACGCTCCTACGACGAGGGCTGAGATCGCGTAGAGGAAGGCGGTGATCATCGACATCGTCATCATCTCGGCGCTGTAGCCGGGGGAGGAATCGAACGATTCCTCCAGGGTCTTCGCTGTCGTACCGGCTGCTGCATCACCCGCGGTGAGATCGGGCAGTGCTCCGTCCACACCCTCGATCGCGACCACACTGGCTTCGGTGTACGCGCTCGGAGGGACCTGCTCACCGAGCCGGACACCGGCGTGGATCTCCTGCCAGGTGCTCAGTGGAAGGTAGGCGACGTCGACGTGACCGAAGGTGCGCTTGTCGGAGGTGAACCCGACGACGTCCAACCGGGTACCGAGACGATCGACGACGATCGTGTCGCCGAGTTCGACGCCGGTGGCGCGGGCGCTGTCGCTGAGGACGACATCGGTGTCACCACCGAGCGGTGCTCCCTCGGAGACCGAGGGTTCGAGGAACGAGCCCGGCCGGATGCCGAAGAGTGTGAGGTCCACGGGGACCCCGCTCTCGGTTTTCGCGTTGACGATGGTGTTGCCGAACAGTTCGGCGCGAGCGACGTCCGGGCGGGCACGCCAGGTGTCGGCCTGGTCTTCCGTGACCACGGATCGGGAGAATGCGGAGTCGGCCTTGGTTCCTTCGGCGAAGGCGAATGCCTGCACCGGTGTGCGCTGCAGTGCGGAGACGCCGTCGACGACGAGACCGGACGACAGGCCGGACAGGATCACCATGAGGATCGAGATGAGCGCGACGACGGCGCCCATCAACAGGAAGCGGGTGCGCGCGAACCATAGTTCGCTGTCGGAGTCCTCACCGGCAAAACCAGGCTTCCGGTGCCGCTCGTCCTCGTCCTCGGGCAGGTCGCCGGCCACCTCGTGCTGGGACTCCACGACGGTCACCTGCACACACCGGGATCCGGAATGATGTCCGCCCACGCGGTTGCCGTCCTCCTCGCCGCAGTATTGGTACGGGGTGCCGAGAAGGGCTGCGAAGCAGCACTCGCAGCGCTGCGCCGGATCGTTCCCGAGACGTACCGCACGCTGCCCGTGGCCGTCGCCGAACCTGTCCCGACGATCCACCGCCCCGATATCGGTCCCGGCGTACTACTCGTCGGCGGAACCGGCAGCCGCGCACCTCCCGTTGTTCTCCGCTAGGTCAACCTTCTCGGTCGCCGCCGCCGGCGACCGCTCGTTCCGTGTGCCCGCAGAGGCACCGACACTTACGGAGAATCATGAAGAAGACCATGTTCGGCACTGCGATCGCCGCAACGGCCCTCCTCGCCGCCGCCTGCGGTTCCGACACCGGCACCACCGACTCGGCCGAGGCCGTCGTCGTGTCCGAAGCCTGGGTCAAGGCATCCGACACCGGGATGACCGGTGCCTTCGCCGAGATCGAGAACACCGGCAGCAGTGACGTGCACATCGTCGGCGCGTCCAGTCCTGCATCCGCCACCACGGAACTGCACGAGATGGTGTCGTCCGGCGGCGCCTCGATGGTGATGCAGGAGATGGGGGACGGGCTCGTCATCCCCGCGGACACCGTGCACAGCCTCGCGCCCGGCGGCGACCACCTCATGCTCATGGACCTCGTGGAGCCTCTGCGACCCGGGAGCACGGTGACCTTCACACTCGAGTTCGCGGACGGATCGACCGAGGAGTTCACGGCCCAGGTCCGCGACTTCGCCGGGGCACAGGAGGAGTACGTGCCGTCCCACGACGGGGCAGCCCACGATGGCTAGGTTCACTCGACGCACCCTGCTCGGGGGCGGTGTCGCCGCGCTGGGTGCAGCAGGACTCGGCGCGGTCGGAGGTGGGACGGCGGTCGCGTCCCGCATCTCCGAACCGATCGGCGCGCGGACCGTGGAGATCCACGGCACCCATCAGGCCGGTATCGACACCCCCGCGCAGTCCTTCGCGTCGTTCGTGGCACTGGACCTCGCCGAGGGTGTCGATCGTGACGGGCTCGTCGGGATCATGCGGGTGTGGGCCGAGGATTCGCGGCGACTCACCACCGGGACGCCGGCGCTGGGCGACACCGAACCCGAACTCGCCGTCGACCCGGCCCGGCTGACGGTCACGGTCGGCTACGGTCCCGCGGTCTTCGACGCCGCGGGCCTGACCGAC
Organism: Rhodococcus sp. IEGM1339; assembly: GCF_050321925.1. Classification (NCBI taxonomy): domain Bacteria; kingdom Bacillati; phylum Actinomycetota; class Actinomycetes; order Mycobacteriales; family Nocardiaceae; genus Rhodococcus; species Rhodococcus sp. IEGM1339. The sequence goes on along the minus strand of NZ_JBNQFT010000026.1, from coordinate 70,038 downwards.
CGACGACCCGCGTGGCTGAAGCCGCTGCCGGCCTTCCCGATCGACCGGCTCGAGGAACGATGGTCCGGCGGCGACCTGCTGTTGCAGGTCTGCGCCGACGACCCGGTGACCGTCTCGCACGCGGTCCGCACACTCACCAGGAGTGTGCGATCGGTGGCGACGGTCCGCTGGATCCAGCGAGGGTTCCGGCGTGCGGCCGGCACGCGACCCGACGGGACGACCATGCGCAACCTCATGGGGCAGGTAGACGGCACCGTCAATCCCGCGCCGCGCAGCCCGGACTTCGACCGGCAGGTGTGGAATCCGGGTGACCCGCCGTGGATGGCCGGTGGCACCTCGCTCGTGTTACGCCGGATCCGCATGGAACTCGACACCTGGGACGAGCTGGACCGTCCCGCTCGGGAACTCGCCGTCGGCCGGCGACTGTCGAACGGTGCTCCGCTGACGGGTTCGGAGGAAGACGACGACGCCGACTTCGAGGCCACCGACCGGTTCGGTATCCCGGTGATCCCGCCGGAATCGCACGTCGCGCGGGCACGTCCCCGCACCGGCGACGAGAAGTTCCTGCGACGGGGTTACAACTACGACGACCAGGACGGCGCCGGATTGCTGTTCGCCACCTACCAGGTGGACGTGGACCGTCAGTTCGTCCCGGTGCAGCAGCGCCTCGCCGAGCACGACGCGCTGAATCCGTGGATCACGCCGATCGGGTCGGCGGTCTTTCTCGTCCCTCCGGGATTCGGTCCGAAGGGGTATCCCGGCGACACCTTGCTGGGTGACTGAGACAAGACCGCGACGTATGTGGAATCGAGGTCTAGCCTCGAGGGTGTGACCGAGATTACACAGATGCGTCAGGGTTTCGCGTCGCTGCGGGAAGGCGGCCTGAACTGGGACGCCTTCCCGCTCCGGCTCTTCGCGAAGGGCAACGCAGCGCACTGGGATCCGATGGACATCGACTTCTCCCACGACGCCGAGGACTGGGCGTCGCTCAACTCGGAACAACGCCGCAGTTCGACCTATCTGGTCGCGTTGTTCGTCGCCGGCGAGGAGGCCGTCACGCAGGACATCCTTCCGTTCCTCCGCGCCATGGAAGCGGAGGGCCGGTTGGGTGACGAGATGTACCTGACCCAGTTCTGCTACGAGGAGGCCAAGCACGTGCAGGTGTTCCGTCGCTGGATGGACACCGTGGGACTGACATCCGACCTGCACCCGTTCGTTGCCGAGAATCCCTACTACCGGCGGCTGTTCTACGAGGAACTGCCGCACAGTCTGCGCGTGCTCGATCGAGATCCGTCCCCGGCCAATCAGGTCCGCGCGAGTGTCACCTACAACCACGTCATCGAGGGCAGTCTCGCGCTGACGGGCTACTACGCGTGGCAGATGGTGTGCACCAAGTACGGGATCCTGCCGGGCATGCAGGAGATCATCCGGCGGATCGGCTCCGACGAGCGCCGGCACATGGCCTGGGGCACGTTCACCTGCCGACGGCATGTGGCAGCGGACGACTCGAACTGGAACGTCGTGTTGCAGCGGATGGAGGAGTTGCTTCCCCTCGCGACCGGAATGATCCAGTGGCAGAACGAGCAGTTCGACGAACAGCCCTACGGTCTCGACAACGACGAGTTCATCTCCTATGCGGCCGACCGGGCACAGAGACGGCTCGGCGCAATAGAATCCGCGCGCGGACGCCCGCTGGAGGAGATCGATCTCGATTTCGCTCCCGCCGTGCTCGAGGACCGTTTCGGGGACGAGGACGCCGCCGCGCTCGCTGCGGTTCCGGCTCCCGACCGCACCCCGGCGGACTGAGCAGGGTCGATCGGAGACAGGAGATCGATCAGAGCAGCATGCCGGCGAGGATCGCGATCAGCACGAGAACGGCGACCACCCCGATGACGACCGTTCTCGTGTTGCCGGTGTTCTCGTCTGCGGTGCCCGTGGTGAGCACCGGAACGGGTGTGGCCTCCTTCCTCGCGGCTCCGCGGTTCTCGGCGGTGCTCTCGGCCCCGAGACGTCTCTCCTCGAGTTCGCGCAGCCGAGCGAAACCGCCGGTGAGTACGTCGGTTTCGTCGTAGGAAGGTGGAAGTCCGATCCGGGTCTTGTTGGTCTCGCGTGCCGGCGTGAATCCGGCCGCGAGGATCGCGGCGCCGAGCGCCGCCGTCTGTTCCGGGCCCGGCCCGACGAGGCTGCGCACCGTGAGCTTCGTGGCGAGGCTGTTCGCGATCTCCTGGATGTGGGTGCGATCTCGTGCGACGAGACCGTCGCCCATGACGACGACGGCCTCGAGATTGTCCGGTATCCAGCCGAACGATCCGAGGGCCGTGGCGAGTTGGGCCGCCGGGGACGGTGCGCCCTGGGCGGGCGTGCGGTAGGCCTTGCCGGCGGGCACGCCCGAGCGTACGAGGGTGACGGTCGAGCCGCCGTCGTCGAGATGGAAGACCCCCACGAGTTGGCCAGGGGTCTCGGAGATCTCGGAGGCGTACCAGGCGGCGGCCGCCTGCGCGTCGGACACGAGATCCACGTGCCGCAGATTCGCGTAGTCCAGGGCGGCACGCAAGGTCGCGATGGTGTCCGGATCCCAGTGCGACGGGTAGGTGGCGGCGTAGCCGGGGTCGCTGTCCCGGTCCATGCCGCCGAAGGTCGGCAACGGGTGGCACTCCCGCAACAGGCAGTGGATGGCGGTGGCCATCGCGTCCTCGGCGCGGTACATGCGACCGTCGCTCGCGGTGATGCCCGAGGCGTCGCCGACCCGCGTGAGGAAGCCCGCGATCGTGCGTGCTTCGTCCCCGTGCGCCACGCTGCCGAGCGACGTGTTGCCGTCGTGGTCGACGTGCAGGACGGAGTCGCGGGCGAGGACGACAGGGTCGGGAGTGCCGGGTTCGTTGGATGCGATGACCGCCGTGGACACGACTCGCCCGATCCGGAGGCCGACACCGATCGCCATGTCTTCCCTTCCTCGAGAGGCTGTCCGCCCGTCGTGCTGCCGAGGACCCGACTCGCTCCGGGTGCGCCGGACAAATGCACCGCTTCGGGCGCGAAGAACGATTGTGGCAGACAGGCCGGAAAGTGCCGACCCTACTTGCGGGTAGGTGCGTGTTACAGTCCGTACCGCCGTGACGAGGGACACACGGTTCCGGTGGATCCAGGTGGAGGAACAACATGGTGGGGCGCGCTCGCAAGTGGATGGCCGCGGCGGTGACGACGACCGTCCTTGCTGGCGGAATTCTCGGAACCGCGGCGACAGCGGGAGCCGAGACGGACTTCTATCTCCCGCCCGACCCACTGCCGACGGGTGCTCCCGGCGACGTCCTGCGCACGGCGCCGTCCGATCTGGCATTGCGCGCACCGGTCGCCGACGGCATCTTCCCGGGTCAGGGCACCAAGCTGCTGTACCGCAGCAACGACGCCAAGGGCGCACCCAACGCGGTGAGCGGCACCTACATCGAGCCGTCGACGCCGTGGAACGGTCCCGGCGACCGGCCGCTCGTCGCGCTGGCCGTCGGTACCCACGGTCAGGGTGACCAGTGCGCGCCGTCCCGCAATCTCGGCGCGCTCGTCAACTATAATCCGCCCCTCGACTTCTTCACCGAGTACGAGGTGCTGTCGATCAACGCGCTGCTGCTGCGCGGCATCGCCGTGGTCGTCACCGACTACGACGGTCTCGGTACGCCGGGGCACCACACCTACGTGAACCGCGCCGCCGAAGCCCACGCGGTGCTCGACTCGGTGCGCGCGGCGCTGAAGCTCGAGAACGCGTCGGTGACCGAGAACAGCCCGGTCGGCCTCTTCGGTTACTCGCAGGGCGGCGGCGCGTCGGGCGCTGCGGCCGAGCTCGCACCCGAGTACGCCCCCGAACTGAACCTCGTCGGCGCCTACGTGGGTGCTCCGCCCGCCGACCTCGTGGCCACGTTGAAGCAGATCGACGGCACGCTGCTCACCGGTGCCATCGGGTACACGATCAACGGTCTGGCCGACGCCTACCCGGAGATCCGCGACGAGATCGACGCCGAGATCAGTGATCGCGGCCGCAAGATGCTCGCGGCCGTGGCGAACCAGTGCGTCCCGGAGACGGTGGCGAATTTCGCATTCCAGCGCACCGGCGACTACACCCGCACGGGTGAGCCCCTCGATGTCGTGCTCGACCGCCTGCCCCAGGTCCAGAAGATCCTCGCGGAGCAGCGCATCGGCAACCGCACGCCCGCCGTGCCCGTCCTCCTCCAGCACGGCACGCAGGACGACACGGTCCCCTACGGTCAGGGCCGTCAGCTGGCGCTGGACTGGTGCGATCAGGGCGCGACGGTGCAGTTCCTGCCCAACACGACGCCGCCGATCCTGCCCGGCTTCATCATCAACCATGCGGTGCCCATGATCGGCGGACTGCCCGACTCCGTCGCGTACATCGAAGCGCGACTGCGCGGTGAGCCCGCACCGTCGAACTGTGGAGCCTTCTGACGCTCCTTCGAATCTGCAATCGATCCGGCCCGCACTCCCTTCCGGGGGTGCGGGCCGGATTCGTGTGCAGGGTCTACACCGAGTGACGGGTGTCGATGATCCGGCGCGCGACGTTCGTCTCGGTCGACGGGCCCGGTTCCCAGCGGGAGATCCACGGACCGGTGCCCTCGCTCGGATCGAGCACACCGCGCTCGAGCCACTCGTATCTGCCCTCGAGAACGCCGGCCGCGGTGCGACGATCCTCGGCGTCGGTGTTCGTCCACAGGGCGTCGAACAACTTCTCCACGCGCAGCCGCGACTGTTTGCAGAACGCGTCGGCCAGTTCGAAGGCCGCGTCGGCTCCCGGGTGCCCGTCGACGCGTTGCCGTTCTGCGCGCACGCACACGGCGGTCGCGGCGAACAGCTCGGCTCCGATGTCGACGATCCGTCCGAGGAAGTTCTCCCGCTTCTCGAGTCCGGCCTGCCAGCGGGCCATCCCGTAGAAGGTCGAGCGGGCGAGCTTGCGCGAGCTGCGTTCGATGTACCTCAGATGTGTTGCCAGAAAACCGAATTCGTTGTAGGTCCGCGGTAGCTGTCCCTTGCCGGTGACGAGTTTCGGGAGCCATCGGGCGTAGAACCCGCTCGCCCGTACCGCGGCCTGCGCCTTCTCCTTGCCCGTCGAATCGGGGTCGGCGAGTTCGCCGGCTGCGCGCAGGTGGGCGTCGACCGCCTCGCGGGCGACGAGGAGACGCATGATCTCGCTCGACCCCTCGAAGATGCGGTTGATCCGCAGGTCGCGGACGAGTTGCTCTGCGGGAACGGCCCGTTCGCCGCGCGCCGCCAGCGACTCGGCGGTCTCGTAGCCGCGTCCGCCGCGGATCTGCACGAGTTCGTCGGCGATGAGGCATCCCATCTCGCTCGCCCACAACTTCGCCAGTGCCGCCTCGATGCGGATGTCGTTGCGCTGTTCGTCGTTCATCTGGCCCGACAGTTCGACGACGGACTCGAGTGCGTAGGTGGTCGCGGCGATGAACGAGATCTTCGCGGCGACGGCCTCGTGCTCACCGACCGGCTTGCCCCACTGCACCCGCTCCGACGACCATTCGCGGGCGATCTTCAGCGCCCACTTGCCGGCACCCGAGCACATCGCGGGGATGGCGAGGCGACCGGCGTTGAGCGTCGTCAACGCGATCTTCAGCCCATCGCCCTCACGTCCGATGAGGTTCTCCTTCGGAACCCGCACCTTGTGCAGCCGGGTCACGCCGTTCTCGATGCCGCGCAGGCCCATGAAGGAGTTGCGGCGTTCGACGGTGATGCCGGGTGAATCCGCTTCCACGACGAAGGCGGAGATCCCGCCGCGATGGCCCTCGCTCTTCGGTACGCGGGCCATGACGACGAGCAGTTCGGCGACCACCCCGTTGGTCGTCCACAGCTTGACGCCCTCGAGTTCGTAGGCGCTGCCGCCCTCGACCGGGATGGCGGTGGACGCGAGTCGGGCGGGGTCGGACCCGACGTCGGGTTCGGTGAGCAGGAAAGCCGAGATGGCGCCGCGCGCGCATCGCGGCAGGAAGCGCTGCTTCTGCTCAGGGGTGCCGGCGAGCTCGAGCGGTTCCGGCACACCGATCGACTGATGGGCCGACAGCAGCGCGCCGATGCTGGGATGCACGCAGGCGACGACCGTCAGGGCCCGGTTGTAGGCGACCTGCGACAGCCCGAGGCCGCCGTACTCCTGCGGGATCTTCATGCCGAAGCAGCCGAGCTCGGCCAGCTCGCGGACGTATTCGTCGGGTATCCGCGCGTCGCGTTCGATGCGGCCGCCGTCCATCGAACTGCACGCGGCGCGCAGGCGTGCGAGGAACTCCTCGGTACGGGAGTCCTCGTCGGGTGTCGGTCGCGGGAAGGGGTGGACGAGGTCGAGGGTGAGCCGTCCGAGGAACAGTTCCTTCGCGAAGGACGGCTTGTTCCACTCGGATTCGCGCGCCTGCTCCGCTACTTCACGAGCCTGCCGCTCGGTGACCTGTGGGGTTCGGGCATCGGCGCTCTCTGCCATGACTGCCTCCGGGTCGCGTGCCTACTGGTGAGTATGCACCCGGATGTGCCTCTTATCACAGGTTCGGCCGAGTCGATCATGAAGCAGTCGGATGTGAACTAGATCACTACCGTGGAAGTCGTCGGGGACGTGCGGGTACTCCCGGACGCGCCTACGCTCGAATAGTCACCGACGACGTGCCCCGCCCGTCACTCGCCGATCCCCATCGCGGATCGGAACGGAGGTGGCCATGGAATTCCTGGCCTTCGTCCCCGTCCTGCTCACTTTCCTCGGCGCGCTCTACTTCGCGGCGTGCCTCATCGTCGACCGCGAGATCCGATCGGCGGAACGAGAATTCGGCACCGCGGACGGCGATCAGGCCTCCGAGGTGTCGGTGGACTCGGGGGAGACCGGCGTCGAGGCGGCCTCGTCGGTCGTCGTCGCCGCGGACTCCGCCGGCCGCACGCGCGGCGGTTCCGGAGCGATCGGAGGGTGATCCGGCCGTCGTCGCCGGTAGAACACGACCCCGCCTGCGGCCACGACGGCAACCGCGCCGGCGACGACGAGACCGAACCGCCTGCCCGTGCGCTCCGGACGAGAGGACGACTTCGCGGCACACCGCTCGGCCGCGGCCCGCCGGGCCACCGAGAGCAGTTCGCCCGCGACGTCCAGACCCTTGCGTGCTGCGAACAGTCCGGCCGCGCTCGAGCCCTGCGCGAGAGCTACCGCGCCCTCGCCGGCCACGCGGAGAGCACCCGCGAGATTGCCGGATTCGTCGTGGCGTCGCACGAATGCCGGAAGCCACACGTCGTCGGTCTCGGCATGAATCAGCTTGCTCATGCGTCCACTCTTCCATACCGCCCGGACCTGTGGTCGTGACCGGAGAGCGTGTCCCGCGCCGCCTGTCCTGCCCGGGAAGCGGGCAATGGCACCATGGTGGGGTGACTTCACCGCATCAGACAGCAACGGCCACGCTCCACACGAACCGCGGCGACATCGCGATTGCGCTTTTCGGCAACCACGCGCCGAAGACCGTCGAGAACTTCGTCGGCCTGGCTCAGGGCACCAAGGAGTACAAGACCCAGAACGCCAAGGGCGAGACCAGCGGTCCGTTCTACGACGGCGCGGTCTTCCACCGCGTCATCGACGGCTTCATGATCCAGGGTGGCGACCCCACCGGCACCGGCCGCGGCGGCCCGGGCTACCAGTTCGCCGACGAGTTCCACCCCGAGCTGCAGTTCGACCGCGGCTACCTGCTCGCGATGGCGAACGCCGGCCCGGGCACCAACGGCTCGCAGTTCTTCATCACCGTCGGCCCGACCCCGCACCTCAACCGTCGCCACACCATCTTCGGTGAGGTCGTCGACGCCGAGTCGAAGAAGGTCGTCGACGCGATCGCGACCACCGCCACCGACCGCGCCGATCGCCCGGTCGACGACGTCGTGATCAACAGCATCACCATCTCCTGAGAGAGTTCCCATGACGAACCCCGGCTGGGGCTCCGCGGCCGAGGGTGGTGGCCCGCAACCCCAGCCGCGGTGCGTTCGCCATCCCGACCGCCCGACCCTTCTCGCCTGCTCCCGATGCGGCCGGCCCGCGTGCCCCGAGTGCCTGCGTCCCGCCTCGGTCGGTCAGCACTGCGTCGACTGCGTCGCCGCGGCCGAACGGTCGACACCGCAGGCCCGCACCATCGCCGGCGCACCCGTCCGTTCCGATCGGCCCTCGCCGATCGTGACGTACGTGCTCATCGCGCTGAATGTGCTCGTCTTCGGCATCACCGCCGCGCAGTCGGGCAGCGTGATGACCAACGAGCAGGGCTCGGCGCTGTTCCTCGACTGGGCGTTGTGGCCGCCCATCATCGCCGCGCACGGCGAGTACATCCGGATCCTCGGCAGCGGATTCCTGCACTTCGGCCTGCTCCATCTGGCCGTCAACATGTTCGCCCTGTGGGTGATCGGACGCGACACCGAACTCGTGCTCGGACGCGCCCGGTACGTCTCGGTCTACCTCGTGTCGATCCTCGGCGGGTCCGCCGCAGTGATGTTCATGGAGACCGGAGCGGTCACCGCCGGAGCGTCGGGAGCGGTCTTCGGTCTGCTCGGCGCGCAGGCCGTCATCCTGCTGCGCCTGCGTCGCAGCCCGGCACCCGTGCTGACCATCGTCGGCCTCAACGTGATCATCAGCATCACCGTCCCGGGCATCTCCCTGTGGGGTCACCTGGGCGGTCTCGTCGCCGGTGCCGCCGCGACAGCGGCCCTGCTCTACGCCCCGCAGTATCTCGGTGCCGGCACCGACCGGGACCGCATCGTGCGCACCGGATGGATCGCGCTGGTCGCGGTCGTCGCGGTGACGCTGGTCGCGATCGTGCTCGCCGTCGTGCGGCTACGCGATCAACTGGGTGTCTGATCGGGCGCGAGATCGCGCATCGCCAGCGCGGCGTGCACCTTCCGCGGGTCGGTGCCCAGATCCCACCGGCCGAAGATCATCAGGTTCTCCGTGCCGGTCGCGGGGTCGATCGTGTCGATCTCGAGCATCGGCACGCGCCGCCCGAAGCGCGTGTACTCGACGATCCGCACGCGGTGCAGGGCCGCGCGCGGGAACTCGCGACGACCCGTCAACCGCATCGTCGCGATCCCCGTTCCTCCAGGGAGCACTTCGAGACGCGGACGCTGCCGCAGCGCGAGCGCGACCATCACGAGGACGAGCACCGCCGCGAAACCCACCAGTACGCGACCGGCCGCGTCGGGAACCGCAACCGCGGCGGTCACGGCCAAGGCGATACCGGCGGCCGACAACGCCGCTATCGCGGCGGGCGGCGTCGCCCACCGCAGCGGTGTCTCGTCGGGCATCTGCGTCCTCTTCCGATCCGTTCCCCGGGGACCTCTCACCGGGTTGTGCACAGTGTTATCCCCAGGTGGGGATGAATAACATCGGTGTAACCCGAGCGGGGTGGAGGTCAGCGCCAGTTCATCGTCATGATCAGACCGACCACCATGAACCCGAAACCGATCAGGAAGTTCCAGGCACCGAGATCGTTCATCCACGTGATCTGCTCGGCCGCGAGGTAGTAGACGATCAGCCACAGCAACCCGATGACCATCAGGGCGAGCATCACCGTCACGTACAACGTGCTCGACGGCGTGCCCTTGACCTTCACCGGTGTGCGGCTCACCGTCCGGGTCGCGGAGACGTCCTTCTTGCGAACCTTCGACTTGGGCATGGTGTCCTCGTTCTCACGTCTCCACCCGTCGTACACGGATGGAGTGGTCGGTCAACTACCTGTTGAGATCACGCTAACGTAAGGCCAGGATCGGAGGTACGACGTGTCGGAACGACGCCTGCGCGCGCCCGTGTGGGGTGTCGCGACCCTCGTCGTCTGCCTCGTGGCCGGTCTGCTCGTGGGTACCACCCGCGGAGTGTCCGAAGGCGACGAACTGCGCGCCGGCGACTCCCCGCGACTGTCCGATCTGGTCCGGGCCGCGCAGGAGAAGGCCGACGAACTGGCCGCCACCCGAGACGATCTCACTACCCGCATCGACGAACTCCAGGATCGTGCCGCGGTGAACGACGAGGACGTCGCCGCGGTGCTCGACGACCTGTCCGCGATCGAGGACCCGGCCGGACTCGTGGCCCGCCGCGGTCCGGGAGTGACCGTCACTCTCACCGACGCACCCCGCGACGCCAACGGGCGCTATCCGTCCGGTGCCTCACCCGACGATCTCGTCGTGCACCAGCAGGACGTGCAGAGCGTGCTCAACGCGATGTGGGCCGGCGGTGCCGAGGCCGTGGCCATGCAGGATCAGCGGATCGTCGCGACGTCGGCGCCACGCTGCATCGGCAACACGCTGCTGCTGCACGGACGCACCTACTCACCGCCCTATGTCGTCACCGCGCTCGGCGACCCGGCACGGCTGCAGGCCGCGCTCGACGCCGAGCCCGGTATCCGCATCTACAAGCAGTACGCGGCCCGCTATCAACTCGGCTACACGCAGCAGGCGTCGGAGGATCTGTCGGTCCCCGCCTACACCGGTAGTTCGTCCGCGCGCTGAGCGGTGCCCGGGAGCACTGTCCGAATCGGGCCACCGGGCGGGTCGCCCTCTGCCGGCCACCGGGCGGGTCGCCCTCTGCCGGCCACCGGGCGGGTCGCCCTCTACCGGCCACTGAGTACCCTCGTCTCATGCGCATTCTCGTCGTCGACAACTACGACAGCTTCGTCTTCAACCTGGTCCAGTATCTGGGGCAGCTCGGAACGACGGCCGAAGTGTGGCGCAACGATGACGAGCGGCTCACCGCACCGGGTGCTCTCGCGCGGGTCGCGAAGGAGTACGACGGCATCCTCCTCAGCCCAGGGCCGGGCACACCCGAACGCGCCGGGGCGAGCATCGATCTGGTCAAGGCATGTGCCGACAGCAGCACTCCGCTGCTCGGTGTGTGCCTCGGCCACCAGTCCATCGGTGTCGCGTTCGGCGCGACCGTCGATCGCGCCCCCGAGCTGCTGCACGGCAAGACCAGCCTGGTTCGTCACAACGGTGCCGGTGTGCTCGCGGGCCTGCCCGATCCGTTCACCGCGACCCGCTACCACTCGCTGACCGTGCTGCCCGAGACGATGCCCGCCGAACTCGAGCCCACCGGCCACACGGAGACCGGCATCGTCATGGCCCTGCGTCACGCCGAGCTGCCGATCCACGGTGTGCAGTTCCACCCCGAATCGGTGCTCACCCAGGGTGGTCACCGCATGCTCGCGAACTGGCTCGCGGCCTGCGGCGAGGCACCGGACGAGACGCTCGTCGCGCGCCTCGAGGCGCAGATGGCACGCGCGCTCGACGGCGGAGCCGCCTGACGCACCCCATTTCCGACGAGAAAGGCGCCGGTCCTTCGAGGATCGGCGCCTTTCGTCGAAAGCTCGTTCAGCGGATGCCGAGCACACCGACGCCCACGGTGAGGGGCTGGTTTTTCGAGATCTCCGAACCCGGCGGCTGGGCCTGCGTGATCACGGTGCCGACGAGATCGACATCGAGTGTCGCCTCACGCGTCTGCTGGAGCTGAGAGGCGTTGCCCGTCCAGCCGGCGCCGCGCAGAGCAGCGAGTGCATCCGACACCGACCGGTTGGTGACGACGGGCATCTCGATGCGGTCGCCGTTGGACACCCGCACCGTCACCGTCGACCCCTGTTCGGTGGAGGCGCCACCGGCCGGACTCGTCGACACGACGGTGCCCTCGGTCTCGCTGGAGTCGATGTTCTCGACGACGACCTCGAAACCGGCACCCTCGATGTTGTCGCTCGCCACCTCGACGGTCTGGCCCACGACGTTGGGGACGCGCACCAGTTCGGGGCCGGATCCCAAAGTGATGGTGATGGGGCTGTCGCGGTCGACGCTGGCTCCCGCACCGGGGCTCTGGTCGACGACGAGGTCCTCGTCGTCGGCATTCGACGGAGCACGTCCGACGTTCGGGTCGAGCCGGAGACCGGCGGCGGACAGCTCCTGGGCTGCGCGTTCCTGCGTCATGCCTTCGAGCCGCGGGATCTGCACCTGTTCCGGTCCTGTCGAGACCTCGAGGGTGACGGTCGAACCCTCCTCGGCCTGGCTCCCGGGCACGGGACGGGTGTTGATGACGTTGCCGTTCGCGACGACCGGATCGCTCTTCTGCTGGATCGAGACCCGGAAGCCGGCGTTCTGCAGCTGGCTCTCGGCGAGCTCGGCGGAGACGTTGCGGACGTCGGGCACCGTGACCTGGGCGGCCGTCGAACCGGGTCCGAGCGACCACAGGAAGACGCCGACGATACCGACCACGGCGAGCGCGGCGATGCCGAGCAGCACCTTTTTGAGAACTGAGCCGCCGCCGGAATCCTCGGCGGGTGCCCCGGCGGCACCGGCGGCCGCGACGCGGCCGTGCCGCCCCGTGTTGTTGTCGACGGAGTCGATCAGCGTCGTGCGGTCCTCGTCGGTCATCACCATCGGCGCACTCGGACGCTGCCCGCTCAGCACGCGGATCAGGTCGCTGCGCATCTCCGCAGCCGACTGGTAGCGGTTCGCGGGGTTCTTCGCCATCGCCTTGAGGATCACCGAGTCGAGCTCGGGCGGCACCGACGAATTCACCGATGACGGCAGCGGCGGATCCTCCCGCACGTGCTGGTAGGCCACCGCGACGGGCGAGTCGCCTTTGAAGGGGGGCTCGCCGGTGAGGATCTCGAACAGGACGCAGCCCACCGAGTACACGTCGGACCGGGCGTCGACCTGTTCACCGCGCGCCTGCTCCGGGGAGAGGTACTGTGCGGTGCCGATCACCGCGGCGGTCTGCGTCATCGGGCTCGCGGCGTCGGAGATGGCCCGGGCGATGCCGAAGTCCATGACCTTCACCGCGCCGGCCTTGTTGATCATGACGTTGGCCGGCTTCACGTCGCGGTGCACGATCATGTTGCGGTGGCTGAAGTCCAGGGCCGCGCACACGTCGGCGATGATCTCCATCGCCCGCTTGGGGGTCATCGGCCCGTCGGCGCGCACGATGTCGCGCAGCGTGTCGCCCTCGACGTACTCCATGACGATGTACGGGAGCGGCCCGGCCTCGGTCTCGGCCTCACCGGTGTCGTAGACGGCGACGATCGCCGGATGGTTCAGCGCAGCGGCATTCTGCGCTTCGCGCCGAAAGCGCAGGTAGAACGTGGGGTCGCGTGCGAGGTCGGCGCGCAACACCTTGATGGCCACATCCCGGCCGAGCCGCAGATCCCGCGCGAGGTGCACCTCGGACATACCGCCGAAGCCGAGGATCTCACCCAGCTCGTAGCGGGAGGAGAGCTTGCGGGGTGTGGTCATGACGTTCCTTGGTTGTTCGTACCGTTGCTGGTTTCGGATGAATTGTCGTCCCCTCCACCGGCGGCCTCGGGGTCGGTCTCGTCGTCGCCGTTACCCTCCGCGCCGCCCGTGCCGCCGTCGCCGCCACCCGTGTCCTCCGCTGTGGTGGTGGTCGTCGTCGTGGTCGGGGCGGTCGTGGTGGTGGGCGGTTGCGTCGTGGTCGGCTCGGTCGTCGGCTCCACCGTGGTCGTCGGCGGCTGCGTCGTCGTCGTGGTCGGAGGAGGCGTGAAGGTCTCCGTCTCGACGGGCGGCGGCAGCGGCACGAACGTCGTCGTGGTGGTCAGCGGCGGACGGGTCGTCGTGGTGGTCGCGCGGGTCGTGGTGAGTTGCGTCGTCGGAGACGGAGCGCGCGGGGTCTCCTCGTCGTCGCCACCCAACAGCACGATTCCCAGCGTCACGAGGGCGAGCACCACTGCCGCACCTGCGGCCCAGGCCAGCGCTGTGCGACTCGGGGACCGTCGTCCGTCATCGTCGGCGGGCACTCCCGTAGTCGGCGGACCTGCCACCGGCGGACGGCCGGCGGTCGGCGGCTGAGCCGAGCGGGGAACCGACGAATAGGCCGTCTGGTCGTACTGCGTCGGGTGCAGGGCACGGGTCGAAGAAGTGTGGGCCGTCGTCCCGGGCACGCCGGGCGGAAGCACGCGGTTGGCGCTGGTCACCGGCGGCACGTTGCCGGGCGGGGGCACGGGCCGTCCGGACCGCACCGCAGCGACGGCGTTGGCGAATTCGCCACCGTTCGAATAGCGGTAGGCCGGGTCCTTCGACATCGCGATCTCGATGAGTTCGCGCACCTCGGGCGGAAGATCCGTCGGCAGCGGCGCCGGGGTCTCCTGGACATGCTTCATCGCGACGGTCACGACGCTGTCGCCGAGGAACGGACGGCGTCCCGACAGCACCTCGTAGCCGACGACGGCCAGCGAGTACACGTCGCTCGCGGACGTCGCCTCCTGACCCAGTGCCTGCTCGGGAGCGATGTACTGTGCGGTGCCCATCACCATGCCGGTGCGGGTGACCGGGGAGGCGTCGACTGCCTTCGCGATACCGAAGTCGGTGATCTTCACCTGGCCCGTCGGGGTGATGAGGATGTTGCCGGGCTTGACGTCGCGGTGCACCACGCCGGCGTTGTGGGCCGCCTGCAGGGCGCGTCCGGTCTGCTCGAGCATGTCGAGCGCGTGCGGCAGCGACAGGCGTCCGAGCCGCGACAGGACGGCGTTGAGCGGTTCGCCGTGTACGAGTTCCATCACGAGATAGGCGATGGACTGGCCCTCGGCGTCGGTGGTCTCGCCGTAGTCGAACACCCCGGCGATGCCGGGATGGTTGAGCTGGGCGGTGGTGCGGGCCTCGAAACGGAACCGGGCGAGGAAGTCCTCGTCGCCGGACAACTCGGCCTTGAGGACCTTCACCGCGACCCGCCGGTCGAGGCGGGTGTCGAGTCCTTCCCACACCTGACCCATTCCGCCGGTCGCGATGAGTCGCTGGAGACGGTAACGGTCGGCGATCATGGCGCCGCTGCTCAGAGCCATGTCAGCCTCCCTGTAATCCGGCCGAGATGACGGCCCGTCCGATCGGGGCGGCCACCGAACCGCCGGTCGCGGCGAGAGCTCGGTCGCCGCCGTCCTCCACGATCACCGCGACGGCGATGCGGGGTTGTTGTGCAGGTGCGAATGCGATGTACCAGGTGTGCGGCGGGGTGTTCCGCGGATCGTTGCCGTGTTCCGCGGTGCCCGTCTTCGACGCGATCTGCACACCCTGGATGGCACCGCCACCGCCGGCGTTGTTCTCGGCACCGATCATCAGGTCGGTGAGGGTCGCCGAGACCTCCGGCGAGATCGCCTGGCCCAGCGATTCGGGCTTGGTCTCCTCGAGCACCGTCAGGTCGGGCCCCTGCCGACGGTCGACGAGATACGGCTTCATGCGCACCCCGCCGTTGGCGATGGTCGCGGCGATCGACGCGTTCTGCAACGGAGTAAGGGCCACATCCCGCTGGCCGATGCTCGACTGGCCGAGTGCCGCGCCGTCCGGGATGGGGCCGACGGTGCTCGCCGCGACGGGCAGCGGGACGTCGAGGGTCTCGCCGATGCCGAGCTTCTCCGCCTGCGAGACCAGGGCCTCGCGTCCGTCGTCGATGCCCATCTCGACGAAGGCCGTGTTGCACGACCGCGCGAACGCCTCCCGCAGCGTCACCGTCGATGCGTCGCCGCACGCGGCCCCGCCGTAGTTCTCGAGGGTCGTCGCGGTGTCGGGCAGGGTGATCTGCGGCGCTGCGGTGAACTGCGTGTCGGGGGTGACGCCGTTCTCGAGCGCGGCCGCCGTCACGACGACCTTGAAGGTCGAGCCCGGAGGGTAGGTCTGGGAGATCGCGCGGTTGAGCATCGGCTTCTCGGGATCGGCGTTGAGCTCGTCCCAGGCCTGCGAGGTCGCGGCGCCGTCGTGTCCCGACAACCGGTTGGGGTCGTAACTCGGCGTGCTCACCATCCCGAGGATCCTGCCGGTGCTCGGTTCGATCGCGACCACCGAGCCCGTGTAACCCTTCGAGGTCAGCTCGTCGTAGGCCACCTGCTGAACGACCGGATCGATCGTGGACACGACGTTTCCGCCGCGCGGGTTGCGGCCCGACACCAGGTCGAACAGTCGACGTCCGAACAGCAGGTTGTCGGAACCGTTGAGCAGCGAATCCTCGGACCGTTCGAGTCCGGTGCTGCCGTATTGCATCGAGTAGAAGCCGGTCACCGGCGCGTAGGCCAGCGGGCTCATCGGCTGGGTCGGCGGCGCCGGGTATTCGCGCAGGTACTTGTAGCGGCTGTCGGTGGGCACCGACACCGCGAGAGCCTGACCGGCCGCGACGATCTGTCCGCGCTGACGGGAGTACTCGTCGATCAGCACACGCGAGTTGCGCGGATCGGTACGGAGATCGTCGGCCTTGATGACCTGCACGTAGGTGGCGTTTGCGAGCAGCGCGACGACCATGAACATCACGGCCATCGCGACCTTGCGGAGCGGACCGTTCATTCGCGCCCCATCATTTCCGTCTTGGCCTCGGCGATCGGCGTGGGCGCTTTCTTACGGGGGATCGCGGGTTGGCGGGCAGCGTGCGAGATCTTCATCAACAGAGCCAGGAGCAGATAGTTTGCGAGCAGCGACGAACCACCGTAGGACACGAACGGTGTGGTCAGGCCGGTCAGGGGGATCAACTTCGTGACACCGCCGACCACCACGAACAGCTGGACGGCGAGGGTGAACGACAGGCCGGCGGCGAGCAGCTTGCCGAAGCTGTCGCGCACCGCCAGCGCCGTGCGCATGCCGCGGACGACGAGGATCAGGAACAACAGCAGGATGGCGGCCAGGCCGATCAGGCCGAGTTCCTCACCGATCGCGGCGACGATGAAGTCGGTCTTCGCGAACGGCACCTGCCCCGGCCGTCCGCTGCCCAGGCCGGTGCCGGCGACTCCGCCGGTCGCGAGACCGAACAGCGACTGGGAGATCTGGTAGCCGGTGTTGTTGTAGTCGGCGAGCGGATCGAGCCAGGTCTCCACGCGCACCCGCACGTGACCGAACATCTGGTACGCCGCGTAGAAGCCGACGGCGAGCAACGAGAATCCGATGATCAGCCAGCCGACACGTTCGGTCGCGATGTAGAGCATCACCAGCACGGTGGTGAACAGCAGCAGCGACGTGCCGAGGTCCTTCTCGAAGACCATCACACCGATCGAGATGATCCAGGCCGCCAGGATCGGGCCGAGATCGCGGGCGCGGGGGAAGTCCATCCCCAGGAAGTGCTTGCCTGCGGTGGTGAACAGGTCGCGCTTCGCCACCAGGACCGATGCGAAGAAGATGATCAGCAGGATCTTCGCGAACTCGCCGGGCTGGATGCTGAAACCGGGCAGCCGGATCCAGATCTTGGCGCCGTTGACCTCGGAGAACCTGCTCGGCAGCAGGGCCGGGATCGCGAGTGCGATCAGGCCGATGAGACCGAGCGTGTAGCTGAACCGCGCGAGCAAACGGTAGTCGTGCAGGAACACGAGCACGACGATGAACAGCGCGATGCCGAGCGCCGTCCACAGCACCTGCTGCGTCGCATCGGGCGACGGCGGCGGCAGGCCCATGTAACGGGCGTTCTCCTGATCGGACAGGTCGAGCCGGTGGATGAGCACGAGTCCGAGACCGTTGAGCAGCGCGACGATCGGCAACAGCAGGGGATCGGCGTACTTCGCGAAGCGCCGGACCGCGAGGTGCGCGGCGAGGAACAGCGCACCGAAGGTCACCCCGTACTTGAGCAGGTCGAGGGTCAGCGCCTGCTCCATCGAGACCTCGACGAGCATGAGCGACACCGTCGTGACACCGATGGCCGCGACGATCAGGGCCAGTTCGGTGTTGCGCCGGGTCGACTGGACGGGCGCCGGGGCGAAACCTCCCGGAGGGCTCGGGAAGTCCCCCACACCATGGGACACCGACATCAGGCGCCCACCCTGCAGTTCTGACCGGGGATCTGGGGCGCGGGCTCGGGAGCCGGCTCCGTGTTCGGAGCGGGTTCGCCGGGAGTCGGCTCGCCGGGAAGCAGTTCGCCGGGCTGGGAGGCCGGTGCCGGTTGGCCCGGCTGCGGCTCACCGGACGCCGGCGGCTGCACCGTGGGTGTCTCGGTGGGCGGGGTGCCGTTCGGTCCGGGAGCCGGCGCCGGCTCTCCCGGGCCGGGGGCCGGTGCGGGAGCGGGCTCGGGTTCCTCCGGGGTGCACACCGGCAGCAGGTCCAGTTCGGCGAGCCGCTGCATCTGCTCGCGGGTGTCGTCGAGCGACCCCGACGGAAGCCCGGCACGGACCTGCTCGCGAGCGGCGGGCCACAGGTCGTCGACGAGCATGACCCGGCACGACGCGCTGTTCGGATCGACGAGCGTGAGGTCGCCCTCGTCGGTGACGCACCCGACGCGCGCGGCCTCCTGCAGCGAGTAACCGAAGACGTCGCCGGGGATACCGCGCAGCACGGTCACGCGACCGTCGTCGGCGCCGACGTAGTAGTTGTTGCGGATCAGCTGGCGGCCGACGAACAGGCCACCGACCAGCACCGCGATGATCACGACGGCGGCGACCGGCCACCACAGGCGGCTGCGCTTCTTCTTCGGCGCCGGTTCCGGGGCCTTGTTGATGACCCGCTTCGGGGTGGCGCGCGGTGGCCGCATCGCGGCGGCGCGACCCGCTGCGGTGTTCGGCGGGGGAGTGTCCTCGTCGTCGTCCGCGGATGCCGCTCCGGCGACGATGGGATGCGACTGGCCGTAGTCGAGATCGATCACGTCGGCGACGACCACGGTGACGTTGTCGGGGCCGCCGCTGCGCAGCGCCAGCTCGATGAGCCGGTCGGCGCACTCGTCGTGCGTGCCCTGCCGCATGGTGTCGGCGATCGTCTCGTCGCTGACGACGTCGGACAGACCGTCGGAGCACACGAGGTAGCGGTCGCCGGCGCGGGCCTCGCGCACGGTGAGGGTCGGTTCGACCTCGCTGCCCGTCAGGGCGCGCATGATCAACGACCGCTGCGGGTGCGTGTGCGCCTGCTCGGGGGTGATGCGGCCCTCGTCCACGAGCGACTGCACGAAGGTGTCGTCGCGGGTGATCTGGGTGAGCTGGTCGTCGCGCAGCAGATAGGCGCGGGAATCGCCGATGTGGGCGAGTCCGAGTTTGCTGCCTGCGAAGAGGATGGCCGTGAGCGTCGTGCCCATGCCGTCGAGTTCGGGCTCTTCCTCGACCTGGTCGGCGATGGAGGCGTTGCCTTCGCGGACGGCCGCGGCGAGCTTACCGAGGAGGTCGCCGCCCGGCTCGTCGTCGTCGAGGTGGGCGAGCGCCGCGATCATCAGCTGTGAGGCGACCTCACCGGCCGCGTGGCCGCCCATGCCGTCGGCGAGGGCGAGCAGGCGGGCACCGGCGTAGACGGAGTCCTCGTTGTTGGAGCGCACGAGGCCGCGATCGCTGCGGGCGGCATATCGGAGTACGAGGGTCACGGGCGGAGCTCGATCACGGTCTTGCCCACCCGGACCGGGGTTCCGAGCGGGACACGGACAGCGGTGGTGACCTTCGCGCGGTCGAGATACGTGCCGTTCGTCGACCCCAGGTCTTCGACGTACCAGTCGGAACCTCGTGGCGACAGGCGTGCGTGGCGCGTGGATGCGTAGTCGTCGGTCAGCACGAGTGTGGAGTCGTCGGCACGGCCGATGAGAACCGGCTGGGTGCCGAGCGTGATCCTCGTGCCGGCCAGCGCGCCCTGCGTGACTACCAGGTACTTGGCGGTCTTGTTACGGCTCAGCGTCGGCAGCACCGACTGCTTGGGCGAGTAACGCGGGAGCGGTCGCGCGGCACCGGCGTAGATGTCGGACCGGAGCGTGCGCAACACCGCCCATACGAACAACCACAGCAGGAGGAGGAATCCCGCTCGGGTCAGCTGCAGAATCAGCCCCTGCACGGTGCATCCTCCTTCGGGGTAGTCGACCGGTCGTGTTCCAGGTCGTGCGGTCACTCACAATACGGACACCGGACGACTCCATGCAGCGTCCGACGCGCTGTCACACGCGTCGGACGGTATGAACGGGTCCGGTGGGTCCTTCGATACCGGCTGATCAGAGGATGCGCACGAGGATTTCGGAGTGCCCGGCGCGAATCACGTCACCATCGGCGAGCTGCCAGTCCTGCACCGAGGCGCCGTTGACCGTCGTGCCGTTCGTCGACCCGAGATCGGAGAGCATCGCGACCTGGCCGTCCCAGCGGATGTCGATGTGGCGACGCGAGACGCCGGTGTCGGGCAAGCGGAACTGTGCGTCCTGGCCGCGGCCGATGATGTTGCTGCCCTCGCGGAGCTGGTAGTAGCGGCCGCTGCCGTCCTCGAGCTGGAGCGTCGCGGTCAGCACCCGACCGGCGGCGGGGGACTGGTAGCCGGCCTGCTGGTAACCCTGGTCGTAGCCGGGGGCCGCGGCGGCGTAGCCCTGGTCGTAACCGCCCTGCTGCGCGCCATACTGCTGGTCGTAACCCGGCTGTGCGTAGCTCTGCTGGCCGTAGGCCTGCTGGTCGTAGCCGCCCTGCTGGTAGCCCTGGTCCTGGTAGGCCTGGTCGTAACCGGGCTGTGCGTAACCCTGCTGGCCGTACGCCTGCTGGTCGTACCCGCCCTGCTGCGGGTAGTCCTGGCCGTACGCCTGCGGTTGGGCGCCTCGAGCGCCGTAGGCCTGCTGGTCGTAGCCACCCTGGTCGTAGCCGCCCTGCTGGTAGTCCTGCTCGCTGTAGGCCTGGCCGTACGCCTGCTGGTCGTAACCGCCCTGCTGGTCGTAACCGCCCTGCTGGTCGTAACCGCCCTGCTGGTCGTAACCGCCCTGCTGGTCGTAACCGCCGGGAGCCTGGTCGTAGCCGGCGTTGCCGTAGCCCTGGTTGTAGCGCTGCTCCTGGCCGACGTGCGCGTGACCGTTGCGTGCGTACTGCGGTTCCGCCTCGGCGGGGTCACGGCTGGGGTCGTAGCCGGGGTTCTGCGTCATTGGGCCAGCTCCTGGTTCAGAGGTCACGGGTGGGCGGTTCTGCGGGTTCCGCGGTGACGGAGCACGCGTCGCTGAGCGCCCCGCATCGGGATCTACCGAGCCGCGAGTCCGGAACTGCCCGGTGTGCAGTGCCGACGACGACTCGAAGACGACTTGGATCTCACCGTATGTCTGCCATCCCTGTTCTCGGATGAAGTCCTCAAGGTGACGGGAGAATGCCTTCACAGTCAAGTCCCGATCCGCTGCGAGGGCGTCGTGATCGGTTTCGCTGATCGTGATGACGTAGTGATTGGGGGCGAGCATGTGGCCCCGATCGAGCTGTCGGACGCCGTCCGTTGCCTCCTGCTGCAGCGCCGCCTCGACTTCCTGGGGCACGACGCCGCCGCCGAACACGCGGGCGAAAGCGTCGCCGATCGCGGCCTGGAGTTTGCGCTCGAAGCGCTGGGCGATGCCCATGGCGACCCCCTTTCCGTACTCAGCGTGTCGCAATGCAGATCTCGTCACTGCATGGTATCCACTTTTCCCCGGATTCGACCCTGCGGTATGCGGCACGTCTCGCCCGGATGTGCTCGGCGATCGAGCCGGAAGTGTTCGCGGCCCTCTGACCAGGCGAATAGTTGTTCGGCTCCGGTGTGTGTTACTGTTTTCGGCGTTGCTCGGGCGAGTGGCGGAATGGCAGACGCGCTGGCTTCAGGTGCCAGTGTCCTTCGGGACGTGGGGGTTCAAGTCCCCCTTCGCCCACAGTGTGCAGTTCCACGAACTGCGACGGACGAGGTCACGAACTCTTCGGAGATCGTGACCTCGTTTTCGTTTGTCCGGCCCCGATCCGATGCCTTTTCGGCCGTGCTTTACTGGGGCGGTGATGGCCCGGTGACTCCCAACACGGCAGATATCGGCGCAATCCTCATCAGCTCGCGCTCCCTGGACGAGTACCGGTCGATGTTCGACCTCTCCGACGACGATCTGTCGCGGAGGATCCTGGACTGCCCGGCCGGCGCGGCGGGCT
Organism: Rhodococcus sp. IEGM1339; assembly: GCF_050321925.1. Lineage (NCBI taxonomy): Bacteria > Bacillati > Actinomycetota > Actinomycetes > Mycobacteriales > Nocardiaceae > Rhodococcus > Rhodococcus sp. IEGM1339. The sequence continues at coordinate 48,226 of NZ_JBNQFT010000026.1, read as the reverse complement.
TCACCGCCGTGGTGAACCGCCTCGGTGGTGACGTGACGGCCTGCGACACGGCCTACTCCGACTCCGACGCTGAGCACCTCACCGTCGTTGCCGCTGCTGAGGCCGAGCGCGGGAACCGGTACATCCGGGACCACGCCGAGAACTACGCCTGGACGTTCTTCGCCGAACCCGACGAACACGCACGGGTGCGGCGGCAGGCGGTCCGGGATTTCGCCGAGGACATCCGTCGGCATCCGCACCGATATGTCGCCGGGTGGTTGCCGTCCCTGCCGTTCCCCGATGCGGCATTCGATCTCGTGCTCAGTTCGCACCTGCTGTTCAGCTACGCCGACCGACTCGACCGCACCTTCCACCTCGACGCGATCCGGGAACTGATGCGTGTCGCCCGGGACGAACTGCGCATCTTCCCGCTCGTGGAGTCCGGAACCTCGGTCCTCTGCCCCTACCTGGACGAACTGCTCACCGATCTCCGGGAACACGGCATCGACGGTGAGGTCGTGGAGGTCGACTACCGATTCCAGAAGGGCGCCCACCACATGCTGGTGTGCCGCCGCACCGGGTTTCCCTGAGCGAAAGGAAGGGCGCAGGGTGGCCGCGCCCTTCCCGATCCGGCTACTCGCTCGACCAACTCCGCGGTACCGGCACTCCGGTGGGTACTCGTGTCCGTCGATTGCCGTGCGCGCCGGCGAGTTGCGGTCCGGTGAGATACAGCGCGAGACCGGCGCACAATGGGAGATGGGGGTAGGAGGTCGTCATGCGTGCTCTGAGTGGCCTACTGAATGTCGTGCTCGGACTTCTCACCGCCCTGCTCGGCACCGTTCTGGGGATCGTCGCCGCCGTGGTGATGCTCCTGGGTGCGGTGTTGTGCGTGACGATCCTGCTGATCCCACTGGGTATCCCTGTCATCCGGCTCTCCCGCCGGCTGTTCACCCTCGCCGGGAAGATGATGCACGTGCCGTGACGTCCCGCGACGAATCGGCTACGAGGCGCTCGATCGCCTCGTGAGGCGCTCGGGCATGTCGTCCACCGGCTACGGAACCTCTTCGGAGCGGCCCCGCATTTTCGAGGGATGCTGGGCACTCTTGCAGCCATCACGATGTCATGCGCCTCTACCTGCGCAAATAGCCTGCGCAGTCTGTTGGTTGCCGTGCATACCCTAGGGGGGTATGGTATCTGGCAGGACGACCGACGCGACAAGGACGATTCCGATGCCGAATACCCCGAGCGAGACCGTGCACACCGATGCCGTCGCACACGACGGCGCGCATCGGCACAGCTATATCGCCAACAACACCAAGGCCGACTACCTCAAGCGACTGCGTCGCATCGAGGGGCAGGCCCGCGGCCTGCAGCGGATGGTCGAGGAAGAGAAGTACTGCATCGACATCCTCACGCAGATCGCGGCGATGAAGAAGGCCCTCGAGGCCGTCGCGCTCGGTCTGCTCGACGAGCACATGGCGCACTGCGTGGCCGGTGCCGTGCGCGCCGGCGGCGACGAGGCCGACCTCAAGTTGAAGGAAGCCGGCGACGCCATCGCGCGCCTCGTCCGTTCCTGATCGTCCAGACCCGTTCACGACCCGTATCCGAGGAGTTCCCATGAGCCGGACCAGCACCTACACCGTCACCGGTATGACCTGCCAGCACTGCGTCGCGTCGGTCACCGAAGAGGTCCAGGAGATCCCGGGCGTCGAGAACGTCGCGATCGATCTGGCCACCGGTGTCGTCACCGTCACGAGCGCCGAGTCCCTCGACGATGCCGCCGTCGCGGCCGCCGTCGAGGAGGCCGGCTACAGCCTCGCATGAACACCCCGGCCAAGCTCACCGGCTTCGTCACCGCCGTAGCCGCTGTCTTCGGTATCGCGTTGCTCGTCGGCGCGGCCGTCGGCCCGGTGGAAGAGCAGACCGAGGATCCGACCGCGAGCGCCCACGACGCCGGTCACGGTAATGGCACCGTCACCGGCAGCGCCGCCGAAACACCTGCTGTGGAGGAGATCCTGGGAGGTCTGATGACGTACCGGAACGGTTATGCCCTCGCACTCGCCGAGACCGACCTCGAGTCGGGCGAGGACAGGAACCTGACATTCGCGATCAACGGTCCCGGCGGCGCGCCGGTGACCGACTTCGACGTCACCCACGACAAAGAGCTGCACCTGATCGCCGTGCGCCGCGACTTCACCGGATTCCAGCACGTCCATCCCGTGCTCGAGGAGAACACCGGCATCTGGTCCGTCGACGTCGACCTCACGCCCGGCACGTGGCGGGTCTTCACCGACTTCACACCCACCGGGGGAGAGCCGCTCACGTTGGGCACCGACCTCGCGGTGGCAGGCGAATTCGTTCCTGCCGCACCGCAGGCCGACAACCGCACCGCAACCGTCGACGACTACGAGGTCACCCTCGACGGCGACCTGTCGTCGGGCAGCGACGCGATGCTCACCCTCACGGTGAGCAAGGACGGACGGCCGCTCACCGACCTGCAGCCCTATCTCGGTGCCTACGGACACCTGGTGGCACTGCGCGGCGGCGACCTCGCCTATCTCCACGTCCACCCGGACGGGACACCCGGCGACGGCACCACACGACCCGGTCCCGAGGTCGTCTTCCACACCTCCGTCCCGAGTGCCGGCACCTATCACCTCTATCTCGACTTCCAGCACGACGGAGTGGTTCGCACCGCGGCGTTCACCCTCACCGCCGGGGGCACCGGCGAGGTGCAGTCGGGGTCCGGCGCGCACGGTGACCACAGCCATTCCGGCCGCTGACGGCCCTTTTCCCGAGGAGACACACATGACCACGCAGAGTCAGCCGGTCGCCGCCGAATCGATCGAACTCGCCATCACCGGCATGACCTGCGCATCCTGCGCCAATCGCATCGAGCGCAAGCTCAACAAGCTCGACGGCGTCACCGCGACCGTCAACTATGCCACCGAGAAGGCGAAGGTCACCTACCCCGACGACCTGACACCCGAGCAACTCGTCACGGTCGTCGAACAGGCCGGCTACGGCGCCGCACTGCCGCCGCCGCCCGCGCAGGGGGCCGACCGGACCGATGACGTGCCCGAAGCCGATCCCGTTGCGGCGCTTCGTCACCGGCTCGTCGTCTCGGCGATTCTGACGGTGCCGGTGATCGCGATGGCGATGATCCCGGCCCTGCAGTTCACCAACTGGCAGTGGCTCTCGCTCACCCTCGCCGCACCGGTTGTGGTGTGGGGTGCGTGGCCGTTCCACCGGGCAGCGTGGATCAACCTGCGCCACGGCACGTCCACCATGGACACCCTCGTGTCGCTGGGAACCCTTGCCGCCCTGGGGTGGTCGGTCTACGCCCTGTTCTGGGGCACGGCGGGTGAACCGGGGATGGTCCACCCGTTCGAGTTCACCATCGAGCGGGGCGACGGCAGCGGCAACATCTATCTCGAGGCCGCGGCCGGTGTCACGACGTTCATCCTCGCCGGACGCTACTTCGAGCAACGGTCGAAGCGACGCGCAGGCGCCGCCCTGCGTGCCCTGCTCGAACTCGGGGCCAAGGACGTCGCGGTCCTCGGACCGGACGGGACCACCGAAACCCGGGTGCCGGTGGAGCAGTTGGCGGTCGGGGATCTGTTCGTCGTACGGCCGGGCGAGAAGATCGCCACCGACGGTGTGATCGAGCGGGGCACGTCGGCCGTCGACGCGTCGATGCTGACCGGTGAGTCCGTTCCCGTCGAGGTCGGTGTGGGCGACAGTGTCGTGGGCGGCACGGTCGACGTGGGTGGACGACTCGTGGTGCGCGCGACCCGCGTCGGCTCCGACACCCAGCTCGCGCAGATGGCGAAGCTGGTGGAGGACGCCCAGAACGGCAAGGCCCAGGTGCAGCGCCTGGCCGACCGGATCTCCGGCATCTTCGTGCCGATCGTCCTGCTGATCGCCGCCGGCACGCTCGGTTTCTGGCTCGGCACCGGCAACGGAGCCGCGGCGGCCTTCACCGCGGCGGTCGCGGTGCTGATCATCGCCTGCCCCTGTGCCCTCGGCCTCGCCACCCCGACCGCGCTGATGGTCGGTACCGGTCGCGGCGCCCAGCTCGGCATCCTCATCAAGGGACCCGAGGTCCTCGAGTCGACCCGTTCGGTCGACACCGTGGTCCTCGACAAGACCGGTACGGTCACCACCGGCCGGATGACCCTGCGCGAGGTCGTCGCCGACGACGGTGAGAACGCCGACGACGTGCTGCGGTACGCCGGGGCACTCGAGTCGGCGTCGGAACACCCGATCGCACGTGCCGTCAGCGATGCGGCGGCGGACAGGTTCGGCGGTCTGCCCGAGGTCGAGGACTTCACGAACGTCGAGGGTCTCGGCGTTCAGGGAGTGCTCGTCGACGGCGACACGAGCCGCGCCGTGCTGGTGGGACGCCCGAAGTTGCTGGCCGACTGGTCACAGCATCTCTCCGAGAAGTTGCAGCAGGCGTTCGAGCAGGCCCAGAAGTCCGGTGGCACGGCCATCGCCGTCGGCTGGGACGGTAAGGCGCGCGGCATCGTAGTCGTGGCGGACGCGGTCAAGCCGACCTCTACGAAGGCCGTCGCCGAACTGCGGGAACTCGGTCTGCGTCCGATCCTGCTCACCGGTGACAACGCCGCCGTCGCGCACACCGTGGCGGCCGAGGTCGGCATCGACGAGGCCGACGTGATCGCCGACGTGCTGCCCACCGACAAGGTCGATGTGGTCGAGCGACTCCAGCGCGAGGGTGCGGTGGTCGCGATGGTCGGCGACGGTGTCAACGACGCCGCGGCGCTCGCCCGGGCCGACCTGGGTCTGGCGATGGGCACGGGCACCGACGTGGCGATCGAGGCGAGCGACCTGACGTTGGTCCGCGGCGACCTGATGGTCGCGGTCGACGCCATCCGGTTGTCGCGCCGCACGCTGACGACGATCAAGGGCAACCTGTTCTGGGCGTTCGCGTACAACGTCGCGGCTCTGCCGCTGGCGGCCGCGGGCCTGCTCAACCCGATGCTCGCCGGTGCGGCGATGGCGTTCTCGTCGGTGTTCGTGGTCTCCAACAGCCTGCGACTGCGACGGTTCCGCGCACACGCGGCCTGACCGCTTTCGGCTGCAGCGAGGAGGACGGCCTGTCAGGATCGGATCCATGACACAGCCGTCCTCCTTCCGTGCCCTGGTCGTCGACGACACCGACGACGGCCAGGTGGCACAGTTCCGCGAACTGACCGACACCGACCTTCCCGACCACGACGTCCTCGTCGAGGTCGAGTACTCCTCGCTGAACTACAAGGACGGTCTCGTGATCGCGGGACCGCAGAAGATGGCGCGACGCACCCCGCTGGTCGCCGGAGCCGATCTCGCCGGGACCGTCCTCGAGAGCAGCAACCCCGACTGGAAGCCCGGCGACCGCGTCGTCGTCAACGGCTGGGGTCTGTCCGAGACGCAATCGGGCGGGTACACCCGGCGCCAGCGTGTGAAGCCCGAATGGCTCGTCCGCATCCCCGACGCCTTCTCCACCCGCGACGCCATGGCCATCGGCACCGCCGGCTACACGTCCGCCCTGTGCCTCGACGCGCTCGAGCGGTACGGGATCGCATCGGACGCGGAACTGCTCGTCACCGGCGCGGCCGGTGGCGTCGGGTCGATCGCCGTCGCCCTCGCCGCTGCCGCGGGACACACGGTCGTCGCCGCGACCGGCCGTCCCGAGACCCACGACTTCCTGAGCGAACTCGGTGCGTCGTCGTTCGTCGACCGCGCCGAACTGCAGGGCAAGGGCCGGCCCCTGGGCAAGGAACGCTGGGATGCCGCGGTGGACGCGGTGGGCGGTTCGACGCTCGTGAACGTACTGTCGCAGATCCGCTACGGCGGTGCCGTCGCCGCGTGCGGTCTCACGGAGTCGCCGTCGATGCCCGATGCCACGGTGATGCCGCACATCCTGCGCGGCGTCGCCTTGCTGGGCGTCGACTCGGTGATGGCGCCGGCTCCGCTGCGCCGGTCGGCATGGGATCGTCTCGCCCGCGATCTGCCTGCGAGCACCCTGGATTCGCTGTCGCGGGTCGAACCGCTCTCGGACGTCCCACGACTAGCCGAGGAGATCCTCGCGGGCAAGGTGCGCGGCCGGGTGGTCGTCGACGTCACTGCCTGAGAACGGTTCCGGAGAACGACCGGTGGGCAGCCACTTCGACAAGTGACTGCCCACCGGGCCGAGACGGACGGACGCTACGAGGACGCGTGGACCTCGCGCTCGTTGGGCACGCAATGCGTCATCTGTAATCCGGTCACATCACGGGGACCGTTCTTGCCGAGATTCGCTGCGCGTTGCAGTTCGTCCTCGTCGAGGGTCTGGCTCTGCAACGGAGGTAGATCCCGTACGTCGTCGGCACTGATACCGAGTCCGTCGCCGACGCGTTGTCCGAGCTCGTCGTCGTACATGAAGAAGTGCCACACCATCCGCTCCTGCACGTCGCGGACGGCCTGACCGATACCGTCGACGAGGTTCTTCACCAGGTCGTCCTTCTCCCACTGCTCCATGAGCTGGTAGCGCTGACCGGCCTGCTCGTAGTCGTTGGTACGCGGAATACGTTTGCGCGTGAGACGACCCCGGATCTCCGGCCCCTGATCGTCGTGGGTCGGGAACTCGGCCTCGCGCAGACCGCCGGTGATGGACGGTTCGTAGTTCACGTGCGGGTTGTCGCCGACATCGTCGACGCCGTATGCCATCGGTCCGCCCTGCTGATTGGTGGCCACGTGGGCGTTCTTCGCCGAGTTGACCGGAAGTTGCAGGTAATTGGGACCCACCCGGTAACGCTGCGTGTCGGAATAGGAGAACGTGCGTCCTACGAGCATCTTGTCGTCGGAAAAGTCGAGTCCGTCGACGAGGACGCCGGTGCCGAAGGAGATCTGTTCGTTCTCGAGGAAGTGGTTCTCGACGTTGCGGTCGATCACCATCCTGCCGACCGACATGGCGGGGAATTCGTTCTCCGGCCAGACCTTCGTGTCGTCCAGGGGGTCGAAGTTCAACTCCGGATGGTCGTCGTCGCTCATCATCTGTACGCGCAGTTCCCATTCGGGATGGTCACCGCGCTCGATGGCCTCGTACATGTCCTTGCTGGCATGCCCGAGATCGTGCGCCTGAATGGCCGCCGCGTCGTCCTCGGTCAGGCTCTTGACACCGATCTTCGGAATCCAATGGTATTTCACGAGGTGTGTCACGCCCTCGGCGTTGACCCACTTGTAGGTGTTGACCCCGAAGCCCTGCTGAGTCCGGTAGTTGGCCGGAATGCCCCGGGGACTGAACAGATTCACCAGCATGTGCATTGCTTCGGGGGTCTGCGACATGAAGTCGAAGATGCGTGCGGGTTCCTGCCGGAAAGTGACGGGGTCGGGCTTCAGCGAATGGATGACGTCGGGGAACTTGATCGCGTCGCGAATGAAGAAGACCGCGAGGTTGTTTCCGACAAGATCCCAGTTACCGTCCTCGGTGTAGAACTTGACCGCGAAACCTCGCGGATCGCGGGCGGTTTCCGACGAGTCGCGTCCACCGATGACCGTGGAGAGCCGGATAGCGACGTCGGTCCGCTTCCCCGGCTCGGCGAAGAGTTTCGCGCGCGTGTAGTTCGTGATGGGTTCATCGCCCCATTTCCCGGTGGCTTCGAAATATCCGTAGGCGACGAAACCGCGCGCGTGCACCACTCTTTCCGGAATGCGTTCTCGATCGAAATGGCTGATCTTTTCGAGGAACTGATAGTTCTCCAGCGTCGCGGGTCCGCGTGGGCCCACCGTCCTCTGATTCTGGTTGTCGTATACGGGATGGCCCTGGCGGTTCGTCAACACACGTCGGTCGTCTCTCCGGGCCGGGCCCTGCGACGAAACATCGGTCACGGTGTTCTCCCCTCGGATGCAGTTGATGGGCTATCTCGTAATCGAGTTGTCGACCGTCCTGTGCGGGGGCGACATCCTCTCACTATTACGTTCTTTCCGGGTTCTCGTCGGCCTTTCGCGAACAACAACCCGGATGCCCGACAACCGGCGCACCGTCTACACGATCAACTCGCGGTCTCCGCGTTCGGCAGTTGTTTCGGTGAGGCGGAGTCCGGATCGGTCCGCCGACCGAAGGCGAGCCAGAGCAGGAATCCGAATCCGGCCGTGACGTAGAGCGTGCCGAGCAGGTGCTGCCATGCGGCCCAGCCGAGTTCGAGATCGCCTCCCGTGGGGAACAGGTGGTGCGGGCCGATCAGGAAAACGAGCGTGACGCCGACGGCGATCGCGGTGAGTCTCTGCGCATCGGTTGCGCGCCCCGCCGCTAGTGCGAGGGCCAGCAGTGCCGGCGCGACCCACACCCAGTGGTGCGACCACGACACCGGCGACGCCAGCAGCACGGCCGTCGCGTTCGCGAACAGGGCGAGCACGAGATCGCCCTGCTCGAGGGCACGGCGGATGGCCACCACCGCGACCAGCAGCATCACCGCGACGGCCAGCAGCCACAGCACGGAAGCCATGAGTTCGGGCGGCCCGAAGCGGGAGATCACGGCCTTGAAGGACTGGTTGGTGGCGAAGTACGCCGCGCCGATCCGGCCGGTGTCGGGCAGGGTGTCCAGCCAGTACTTCGCGGAGGTCGCGGGCATCACGGCGAATGCGAGGGCGGTGAACCCGAAGGTCGACGCGATGATGATGGCACTGGTCCGCCGGTCGCGCCGCAGCAGGAACAGCAGCAGGAACGCGATGGGCGTGAGCTTGACGGCGGCGGCCAGTCCGATCAGCATTCCGCGCGGCCACTTCGGGGTCTTCACCAGGACGTCGAGGGCGACGAGCGCCATCAGGACGAGGTTGATCTGCCCGAACGAGATCGTCTCACGCACGGGTTCGAGCAACAGTGCTCCGGCGACCGCGACCGCGGTGACGATCCACGCCGTCCGCGCCTCGAAGTCCGGACGGAGCCGGTCCAGCACGACCCGTAGGGTGACGACGAGCGCGGCGACCGAGACGAGGGTGAAGACGATCTTGCCGAACGTCACGGGGATCAGCGCCAGGGGAGCGAAGAGCATCGCCGACAGCGGCGGGTAGGTGAACGGCAACGCGAAGTCATCGGTCACCGGAGGCATCTGCCCGTAGATGTCGGCGCCGTCGAGCAGGACCCGCGCGCCCATCCGGTAGACCAGGAAGTCGATGAGTTCGCTTCTGACGAGGATCGCGATGAGCACACCCGCGGAGACGAGCGACGCGATCACCGCGACGGCGGTACCGCGAGATCCGGTGAGGAACGGAGGCGTCGTCGAACCGGTCGGAGTCAGCCGTGATTGTCGCACCCGGCAACTTTAGTCAATTCCGATATTCGTTCCGGTCCGACGTGGGGAACGCCATACGGCCGAAATATCACGAATCGACAGGACGCAGCAGGTCGGGGTTGTTGTTCCGCGGCGAATTGACCGCCGTGCTCACCTCGTAGGGTTCGAGGGTCGGTTCGGGAATCGAATTCAGCAGGGCGTCGACGTCGTCGCGGTTCTTCAGGTCGGGATCGAGCCACGGATCGACGAAGGTGTCGGGCAGGATCACCGGCGACCGTTCGTGGATGTGCCCGGCGGCGTCGGTCGCCGGACGGGTCAGCACGGTGCACGTCCACAACCAGCGGTCGGGATGGTCCTCCGGCAGCTCCGGGTCCGGCCACAGCTCGTAGAGCCCGGCCATCGAGATCGGCCCGTCCGCGTGCAGGAAGAACGGGATCTTCTTCCCGTCCTCACCCTTCATCCACTCGTAGTATCCGTCGGCCGGCAGCACGCACCGCCGCTTCGCCGCGGCCGCCTTGAAGGCCGGCTTCTGGGTGATGGTCTCGGACCGGGCGTTGATCATCCGCGACCCGATCTTCGGGTCCTTCGCCCAGAACGGCACGAGCCCCCACTTGATCTGCGAGGACACGATGCGGATCGGCTCGGCATCCGGGTCCTCGCGTGGCGCCCGCTCGAGCACGACGTTCACGCGCTGGGTGGGGGCGATGTTGTACGACGGGGGCAGTTCCTCACCCACTGCCTCGACGGCGTCGTAGGCCGCGAGCAGATCCCCACGGGTACTGGTGCTGGCATAGCGTCCACACACGATGCATCTCCCGTCGGCGACTCCGGAGCGACGATTCGATTCTCTCTCATCGATCGCTCCGGAGCGGATCGCTCGGACGGAGACGGAGCGGGGGGTCGCTCCATCGGAGACAGCGTGGATCGCTCAGACGGCGACCTCGACCCCCAGTGCCTCGAGCAGGGTGCGGCGGTACTCCGCGATCTCGACGACGTGATCGGCTCGCGGATGCGGCAGGTCGATGGTCAGTTCGACGGCGAACGAGCCGTGGTCGAGCACGAGCACGCGGTCGGCGAGAGCGATGGCCTCGTCCACGTCGTGGGTGACGAGCAGGACCGCGGGCCGGTGCTTGGCGCACAGTTCCTGCAGCAGTCCGTGCATCCTGATCTTCGTCAGTGCGTCGAGGGCACCGAACGGTTCGTCGGCGAGCAACAGTTCGGGTTCGCGCACGAGCGACCGCGCCAGCGACACCCGCTGCTGTTCACCCCCGGACAGCTCGGTGGGCCAGGCCTTCTCGCGTCCGGCGAGCCCGACCTCCGCCAGGGCCGTGCGGCCGCGCTCGGCGGCGTCGTCGCCGTCGAGGCCGAGGATCACGTTGTCGAGCACCCGCGCCCAGGGCAGCAGTCGCGAGTCCTGGAAGACCACCGCCCGCTTCTGCGGCACCTCGAGGGTGCCAGAACCGGGCACGCCGTGGTCGAGTTCGGCCAGGGCACGCAACAGGGTGCTCTTGCCCGAGCCGCTGCGGCCGAGCAGTGCCACGAACTCGCCGGGGGCGATCTCGAGGTCGATGTTGTTCAGCACCGCGCGTCCGTCGAAGCCGCGGCTCAGTCCCCGGGTGCGTACGGTCAGTTGCCGATCGTCCTGCGCCATGCCAGCGCCTTCCTCTCTGCCGCACGGACCAGCAGGTCGCTGCCGAATCCGAGGATCGCGTAGACCACCAGTCCGACGATGATGATCTCGGTCATGCCGTAATTGCGGGCCTGGTACATCAGGTAGCCGATACCGCTCGAAGCGTTGACCTGCTCGACGACCACCAGGGCCAGCCACGAGATGGTCACCGCCAGGCGCAGGCCGGTGAAGAAACCGGGCAGCGCCCCCGGCAGGGCGATGCGCCGGACGAACTGGGCGCGGGACAGATCCAGCGTCTCGGCCAGTTCGACGTAGCGGGCGTCGATGCCGCGCAGCGACGAGTAGGTGTTGATGTAGACGGGGACGAAGACCGACAGGGCGATGAGCAGGATCTTCATCTCCTCGCCGATGCCGAACCACAGGATCGCCAGCGGCATCAACGCCAGGGTGGGGATGGAGCGCTTGATCTGCACCGGTCCGTCGATCAGCGCCTCACCGATGCGCGACAGGCCGGCGGCCAGTGCGAGCACCAGTCCGAGGACGACGCCGATGACCCCGCCGATCAGGGCGCGCTGGACGGAGGTCCACAGGTTCGACTGCAGTCGCCCGTCGCCGATCAGTTCCCATGCGGTGGTGACGACCGTCCACGGCGCCGAGAGGGTCTTCGGATCGAGTACCCCGGTGGCCGAGGTGACGATCCATGCCACCAGCAGCAGCGCCGGGCCGATCGCCAGGCCGAACTTGATCGGCTTGCCGGGAGCGAGGCGGCTGCGGGTCGTGCGCGGCGACAGGTCGGCCGTCGCGCCGGAGTCGGGCTTCTGGTCGGTGTCGGCGTCACCGGCCAGGCCACTGCCGAAACGCCGGGGTTCGACGGAGACGCTCATGGCTCCAGTCCTTTCGTCGGTTCGATCAGACGCCGGACAGTGCGAAGTCGCCGGTGGCGCCGCCCGGTGCGAAATCACCGGTGGCACCGGACAGGGCGAGTTCGTGTGCGTACTGGCTCTCCGGACGCGGCAAGCCGTAGTGGTCGCGCAGGGTGGTGCCGGTGTACTCGGTCCGGAACAGGCTGCGCTCCTGCAGGATCGGCACCACCTGGGAAGCGAACGCCTCGAGGCCCTGCGGGTACTGCGGCGGCATGATGTTGAAGCCGTCGGCGGCGCCGTTGGTGAACCACTCCTCGATGATGTCGGCGATCTGCACCGGCGTGCCCGCGACGACGTTGTGGCCGCGTGCGCCGGCGAGCTTGTGCAGCAGCTGACGCAGGGTCGGCTGTTCGCGCTCGACGATCTTCGCGAAGACCAGGCGGCGGCTGTTGTTGTTGTCGGTGATGTCGCCTGCGCCGGCGAACAAATCGACCGGCACCTTCTCGTCCAACTCGAGCCGGGACACGTCGATGCGGCCCATCTTCTGGAGCTGCCCGAGACCGTATTCGACGATGGTGAGTTCGTTGAACTCGCGATGCAGTTCCTTCGCTTCGGCCTCGGTTGCGCCGATGAACGGGCTCAGGCCGGGAAGGATCTTCACGTGATCGGGGTTGCGTCCGAATGCTGCTGCGCGGGTCTTGATGTCGGTGTAGAAGGCCTGGGCGTCCTCGATGCGCTGGTGCGCGGTGAAGATCGCCTCGGCGTAGGTCGACGCGAAATCGCGGCCGTCGTTGGAGGATCCGGCCTGCACGAGCACCGGGCGCCCTTGCGGCGAGCGGGCCGAACCGAACGGGCCGCGCACCTTGACGTAGTCACCCTCGACGTCGATGCGGTGGATCTTGTCCGGGTCGGCGTAGACGCCGGCGGTCTTGTCGAGGACGAGTGCGTCGTCCTCCCACGAATCCCACAGCTTGATCGCGGCGTCGACGAATTCGCGTGCCCGGGCGTATCGTTCGTGCACGTCGGGGTGTTCGGTGTACCCGAAGTTCGCTGCCGCTGCGTCGGTCGCGGTGGTGACGATGTTCCAGGCGGCGCGGCCACCGGAGATGTGATCGAGCGAGGAGAACAACCGGGCGAGGTTGTAGGGCTCGTAGTAGGTGGTCGACGCCGTGGCGATCAGCCCGAGATGCGTGGTGACCGTGGCCATCGCGACCAGCGTGGTGATCGGTTCGAGGCCGTAGTCCGGACGGTATTTCACCTCGGTGCGCAGAGCCGGACCGTCGGCGAAGAACACCGCGTCGAGTTTCGCGCTCTCCGCGAGGCGGGCGAGCTCCTGGAAGTAGGTGACGTCGTAGAGACGCTCGGGCACGCTGCCGGAATGGCGCCACGAGGCCTCGTGGTGGCCGGTCGGGTAGATGAAGGCGTTGAGGTTGAGTTGGCGGTTCGTCATGTCGGATTCCCCTCGGAAGGTCAGCTGCGGGTGTGGGAGGCGCCGGTCTCGGCGACCGCTTCGGTGACGACCTCGTCGAAGCGCAGATCGAAGGCGTCGGCGGCGTCGACGGGCTTGGGCAGTTCACCGGCGGCATTGATCACGTCGATGGTGTGCTGCTGGGTCGCGATGAGCTCCTCGTCGAGGTGTGGGAAGGTGGTGATCCCGGAGGTGTCGAGGATGCGCTCGCCGGCCTCGGCCGTCAGGCCCTGGCTCTTCACGAAGTAGGTGTCGATGTACGCGTCGCGGTTGTTGTCGGCCCAGTCGACGGACGTGATGTACGCGGTGACGTAGGCGCGGACCGCTGCGGCGGTCGCCGGGTCGGACAGGGCCTTCTTGCTCGAGTAGAGGTACGAGATGCCTTCGCTGAGGTCCTCGATCTCGGGGCGCGGCAGCGACGTCGCACCCGGGGTCTGCATGTACCGGGAGAAGACCGGCTCGCTCATCGGGGCGGCGTCGATCTGGTTGGAGCGCAGTGCATCCGGGAAGTCCGGCAGTGACATCGACACGAGCTCGACGTCGTCGACCGACAGGCCGGCCTTGTCGAGACCGCGGAGCACGAAGGCCTGCTGCGAGGTGCCCTCGGCGTAGCCGATGCGCTTGCCCTTCAGGTCCGCGAGCGTCGTGATGTCCGAAGCGTTCGGGGCGATGCCCATGTTGAGGCTGTTGTTCGTCTGCATGGCCGCGACGACCTGCACGTCGTCACCGGCGACCAGCGACTGGACGGTCATGATCTCGCCGGCCCACGCGACGTCGACCGCGTCGGCGCGGAAGGCCTCGAGGATCGCGGGCGCGCCCTGGAAGGTCGCGAACTCGTACTCGAACGGCAGGGCGTCGAGTTGTCCGGAACCGGTGAGGAGGGACAGCTGTCGCTCACCCTGGTCGGCGATGACGAGCTTGGTGCCCGCCGGGATCTCCGTGGGCAGCGCGCTGTCGGAAGCGAGGCCGTCGCCCGAGGAACCGGAGCTACATGCCGCGACCGCGGTCAGAAGGAGCGCGATGACGGCCGTCGATCCGGCACGACGTAGACGGGGCATGGACTTCCTCACGGTACTGGCGATGGGGGAGCGAACTTCGACGGCGTCGAAGTCGTCACCGATCCTGTGCGATCCGTCGGCGGGGGACCAGGGTTTGCGTCAGCATGAGCGAAAGGTCCTCGATCCGGCCCATCGGTGCTGTTCGCGGGCCGATAGCGCCGGTATCCGCACATCGCGGTGGTTACCGTGCGAGGAGAACCGGAGGCGGGAGGTGGTGCGCATGGGTGCGGACGGTCGGCACATGTCGCAGCCGGATCTGATGTCGTGGCGGATGGAGAAGGACCCCGTCCTGCGGTCCACGATCGTCGCGGTGGCTCTGCTCGACCGGTCACCCGACCAGGAGCGCTTCGTCCGGATGATGGAGCGCGGAACACGTGCGGTGCCGAGCTTCCGCCGCAAGCTCGTCGAATCCCCGTTCGGGCGGACCCCACCGCGATGGGTGGACGACCCCGACTTCGACCTGTCCTGGCATCTGCGGCGCATCGCGCTCCCGCATCCCGGGGGACTGGACGCCGTGCTCCCGCTCGTGCGCGCCGCGGCGATGTCGGCCTTCGACAAGGACCGTCCCCTCTGGGAGGCGACGATCGTCGACGGCCTCGCCGACGGTCGCGCCGCGATCGTTCTCAAGGTGCACCACTCGCTCACCGACGGCATCGGCGGCATTCAGATCGCGAACGAGATGGTCGACTTCGAGCGCGACGGTACCGACCGCGGGCCACTGCCCGAGGATCCGCCGACCTCGGCTCCGGCGTCGGCCCTCGCCGATTCCGTGGGTTGGTACCTCTCGACGGCCGGCGAGATGGTGGGGAGGGGTGTGCCGTGGCTCGTGCGTTCCGGTCTGAGGTCGGTGACGAATCCGGTCGCGGCGCTGCGCAGCGTGGTGGACACGACCCGCTCGACGGCCCGGTTCGTGCAACCGGTGTTCACGACGCTGTCCCCGGTGATGGTCGGCCGCAGCACCGTCCGGGAGGTCGCAGCCCTCGATCTGCCGCTCGACGCTCTGCGGCAGGCCGGACGGGCAGCGAACTCCTCGCTCAACGACGCTTTCCTGGCAGGAATCCTGTTGGGGCTGAAGCACTACCATTCCCGGCACGGCGCGCAGGTCGCCGAACTGAGGGCGACGCTGCCGATCAGTCTCCGGCGCGAGAGTGACGCGATCGGGGGAAACCGGATCACCCTGGCGCGGTTCGCTCTTCCCCTCGATGTCGCCGATCCGGTCGCGTCGATGCACCGGGTGGACCGGATCGTCCGGTCGTGGCGGGACGAACCGGCCGTGCCGCTCTCGTCCGCCATCGCGGGTGTGCTGAACGTGCTCCCGGCCGGTGTGCTGGGTGGGATCCTCGAGCACATCGACTTTCTCGCGTCGAACGTCCCGGGTTCCCCGATCCCGCTGTACATGGCCGGTGCGGAGGTGCTGAGGTACTACCCGTTCGCTCCCACCGTCGGTTCGGCCGTCAACATCACGCTGATGTCGCACACGAGCCACTGCTGCATCGGAATCAACGCAGACTCCGCCGCCGTCCCCGACCTGCCCGTCCTCGTCGAGTCGCTGGTGGAGGGCTTCGGCGACGTGCTCGCCGTGGGAGGCGAGGGCACGCGCATCGAGGTCTCGCTCTCCGCTACGACGACCGCGCAAACCTGATCGTCAACCCAAGGTTGACGAAAACCATGCGTCAACTTAGAGTTGACGCATGGAACCCATTCGGCCGTCCCATCTCATCCGGCTCGACGACCTCATCGATGCGATCGAAAAGGTCCACGAAGATCCGCTCGAACAACTCTCCGATGCCGTCATCGCGGCCGACCACCTCGGTGAGGTCGCCGATCACCTGATCGGCCACTTCGTCGATCAGGCCCGACGGTCCGGCAAGTCGTGGTCCGAGATCGGGCAGAGCATGGGCGTGTCCAAGCAGGCAGCCCAGAAACGGTTCGTCTCGAAGAGCGACAACGACCTCGACCCCGAGCAGGGGTTCTCGCGATTCACCCCGCGCGCGCAGAACACCGTGATGGCGTCGATGAACGAAGCGCGTGCCACGGGAAGCCCCGAGATCACGCCCGTCCATCTGATTCTCGGTCTGCTCGTCGACACCGAGTCGCTCGCCGCCCGCGCACTCGCGGCCCAGGATGTCGACTTCGCGGCGCTGCGCTCGGCCGCCGTGGCGACGCTCCCCGAACCGTCGAGCGACGTCCCCGAACTCATCCCGTACGACGCGGGTGCCCGCAAGGCCCTCGAGCTGACCTTCCGCGAAGCCCTGCGACTCGGGCACAACTACATCGGCACCGAGCACATCCTCCTCGCGCTCCTCGAACTCGAGAACGGCGACGGCGTGCTCTCGGCGGCCGGCGTGAACAAGAGCGCCGTGGAGAAGAAGGTCGCGGAGGATCTCGCCGCGATCGTCGAGGCACAGAAGGCCGAGGACGGCGAGGCCGGGTCGTAACACCGGGCAGGACCTGCGCGCCCCCGGCGCGGGCACGTTCCCCGCGGCCAGGTTCGCCGACGGCCCCTCGGGGTACGTCGAAGTCATGAACACACGTCACGCATGTCTCGTCGCGGGCTTCTCCGTCGCCACGCTCGTGGCTGCCGGGTGCAGCAGCGACGACTCGTCCACCGACACCGAGACCACCGTCGAGACCCCACCCACTTCGCTCACGACCACCACCACCGATTCCATGCCCACGCCGCTGCCCGGGATGAGTGGCGACGCCTTCGGGCTCCCGAACGAGGGAGGCGACGACGACAACGCCTTCACCTACGACGAAGCGGCCGTGCCGGTCGGCGCGACCTTCGACGTCGAATCCGAAGAGGAGAACGGCCGGACCACCGTCACCCTCAGGGTGCTGGGTCTGCAACCCGATCGGGACTTCGGGGCGCACGTCCACACCCGGCCGTGCGGGCCGAACCCGTCCGATTCGGGGCCGCACTACCAGAACCGGGTCGACCCGGCGGCGAACCCCGACTCCCCGTCCACCGATCCCGCCTACGCCAATCCGCAGAACGAGATCTGGCTCGACATCACCACCGACGCGCAGGGCAACGCCGAGGCGTCCACGACCGTCGACTGGGAGTTCCGCGACGGCGAAGCCAACTCGGTGGTGCTCCACGCACAGCACACCAAGACCGCACCGGGTGAGGCCGGACAGGCCGGCGACCGGCTCGCCTGCATCGACGAGGACTTCTGACCCGACGGCCCCGCCGCCGCGTTTGGCCGCCGTCCTTCCGGGTAGCCGTGGAAAAGACGTGTCCAGCCCCGACGACAGCACACGAATCGGAGTTCCCATGCCCGCCGACACCCCGAAGATCCCTGGTGTTCCCTCGTCCACCGTGCCACCCGTGGAGGAACCCACGACGACCACGACTCCGCCCGAGCCCAAGTCCGATCAGGCGGAGCCCGAGGTCAGGACGGCCACCGGCACTCCCGCGGATCTGCCGCGCGGCCGTGCCCAGCAGGGCGAGTACCTGACGACGGCTCAGGGGGCGCGGCTGACGGATACCGACCACTCGCTCAAGGCCGGTCGGCGCGGGCCGATCCTGTTGCAGGATCATCACTTCCGCGAGAAGATCACCCACTTCGACCACGAACGCATCCCGGAGCGCGTGGTGCACGCCCGCGGCGCCGGTGCCCACGGCGTCTTCCGCGCGACGGGTGCCGCAAGCTCGATCACGCGTGCCCAGTTCCTCCAGAAGGACGTGGAGACACCGGTGTTCGTGCGGTTCTCGACGGTGCTCGGTTCCCGTGGCTCGGCCGACACGGTGCGCGACACTCGTGGCTTCGCGACGAAGTTCTACACCGAGGAAGGCACTTTCGACCTCGTCGGCAACAACATCCCGGTGTTCTTCATCCAGGACGCCATCAAGTTCCCGGACGTCGTCCACGCGGCCAAACCGCACCCGGATCGCGAGATCCCGCAGGCACAGAGCGCTCACGACACGTTCTGGGATTTCGTCTCGCTCCACACCGAGGCCACGGCGCACACGATGTGGAACATGTCCGACCGCGGCATCCCGCGCTCCTACCGCATGATGGAGGGCTTCGGCGTCCACACCTTCCGTGTGGTCAACGCCGAGGGTGATACCGCGCTGGTGAAGTTCCACTGGAAGCCGCGGCTCGGCGTGCATTCGCTGGTGTGGGAGGAAGCCCAGCTCATCAACGGCTTCGATCCCGACTTCCACCGCCGCGACCTCGCCGACGCGATCGAGGCCGGTGCCTACCCCGAATGGGATCTCGGCGTACAGGTCTTCCCGGACACCCCGGAGCAGGTCTTCGAAGGCATCGACCTGCTCGATCCCACCAAGATCGTCCCCGAGGAACTCGCGCCCGTGCAGATCATCGGCACAATGGTCCTCAATGCCAACCCCACCAATTTCTTCGCCGAGACCGAGCAGGTCGCCTTCCACCCGGGCCATCTCGTTCCGGGCATCGACGTCACCGACGATCCGCTGCTGCAGGGCCGCCTGTTCTCGTACCTCGACACCCAGCTGACGCGACTCGGCGGACCGAACTTCGGGCAGATCCCGATCAACCGTCCGCACGCACCCGTCAACGACATGTTCCGCGACGGCTTCCACCAGCACGCCGTCCACACCGGTGTCGCTCCGTACAAGCCGAACTCGCTCGACGCGGGATGCCCGTTCATGGCCGGTGTCACCGAGGGTGCCTTCGTCGACCTGCCGGTGGAGGTACCGGCGGCGAGGAAGGAGCGTGAGGTCTCCCGGTCGTTCGACGACCACTACACGCAGGTCCGCCAGTTCTACCTGAGCCTGTCGGAGATAGAGCAGGACCACGTGGCCTACGCCTACACCTTCGAGCTGGGCAAGTGCTACGAGCAGTCCATCAAGGAGCGGCAGCTGCAGATTCTGGCGAACATCGACACCGGGTTGTGCGAGAAGGTGGCGGCCGGTCTCGGTCTGCCCGCTCCGAAGCCGACCGTCGAGGTCTCCGATCTCCCGCAGAGCCCCGCGCTGGCGCAGGTCGGCAAGACGTGGCCCGTGCAGGGCCGGTTGATCGGCATCGTCGCCGACGACACCACCGACGTCGATCAGGTGCTCGCGGCCGTGCAGGCCGTGGACGCGGCCGACTGCGTCCCGCTGGTCGTCGCCCCGCACGGCGGGATGCTCGGGGGAGTCGTGCCGATCTCGCGCACCTTCCTCACGGCCCGCTCGATCGAGTTCGACGCGGTCATTCTGGCCGCTGCACCCGCAGATAAGAGGGTGCAGATCCTCGTGGACGAGACGTTCCGCCACCAGAAAACGCTGGCGGCGTGGGGTCCGGGAGCTGCGGCACTCGAGGGTCTGGCGGCACCGGGTGTCGTCGTCGCGGACGATCCCCAGACGGCGGTTACGCAGGTGCTCGATCTGCTCGGTACCCACCGGGTGTGGGAACGAGACACTTTGTGACAGACCTCACCTGAGACGGGCTTACGGTTTCGGGTGCCCCAAGTTATTCTTTCGTTACCTCTGGCCGCAGCTGATTCTTATCGCTGCGGCCAGTTGTTATTTACGGGCCGTTCACCTCGAGGTCAGCTGCCCGATCCCAGAGACGATGCGCCGGATACGCGGGTCGTCGGCCAACTCGGCGCGCGCGTAGCGGGCCTGCTCGTCGGCGTCCGCGGATGCGAGGTCGTGGGCGGCGGCAATGCGAGTCGCGAGCACGTCCGGCGACCAGTTGTACGCCTCGGGCGGGATCTCGAGGGCGACGATGCGGCCGGTCGGGGTGACGCTGATACGGATGCCGTGGACCGATCCGTTGCCTACTATCCGTTCGATCGTGTCCTGCACACGCCTGACGGTGACAGAGAGTTCTTCCGGATACGTCAACACGGTTCCTTTCTCACCAGCCCGGGTAGGCGGGGAGAGTTTCGGGTGGGGTGGGGGAGATGATGAGCTCGGACCCTCTGTCCGGCACATCGGGTTCGATACTGCGACCCCACTCCTCGCAGCGATGCATCGTCTCGCCGAGGTCGGAGCCGAAGGTGACTGTCAGTCCCGTTCCGGTGAACAGATCTTCCGTTGGGGCAGACCATCGATGCTCAGAGGTGGGGAGCGCCGACAAGTATTGTGTTTCCGGCGCGGGGCGCGGTGGTTCGTGCCGTTGCATCCATTTTTCGTGGCGGTGCGCTTCGGTTGTCGGGCCGAATTCCACAAACTCTTCACGGCCGGAGAAAACCTTGATCCGATAGTCCTCATCGCGTACTCGTGTGGCCAAATTCGATTCTTGACTGCAGATGGTCGCTTCGAATCCCTCGTGTATGTCGTTGATTTTGAGGATATGTGCGCGGATGGTGCCAGCGAGAGATGTCTGCAGTGTTGTACTGATCCCGATTGCGTAGTGTGGATCGAGCGCCTCGGCGAAGCCCGGGTATGTGACATCGATTCCTGCGTAGTAGGCGATAATCTTCGATTCCTGTGCTGCGCGAATCAACCTGCCGCGTTCATCGAACAGGTCGACGTCGGGTTCTGCGGACCACACGAACGTGGTATTTCGGACCTGTCCGGGTGGTTCGTACTCGGCGGTGATGATGGTCTGGGGCGCAACCGGTGCCGGCGCTCGATCGGGTGTGCAGCTTGCAAGGAGGGATGATCCGACAAGGAATGCTATTGCAGCGCAGATAATTCGGTTCATGTGCTCACCAGCCCGGGTAGGCGGGCAGGGTTTCGGGTGGGGTGGGGGAGATGATGGTTTCGGAACTTCTGTAGGGCGGCAAGCTGGGTTCGATGCTGCGACCCCATGCTTCGCATCGATACATCGTTTCGCCCAAGTCGCCCCCGAAGTCGATTCTGAGTCCGGTATCGGTGAACAGATCTTCCGTAGGAGCGGACCATTGGTGCTCGGTGGTGGGGAGAGAAGTCAGGTACTGATCGCTTGGTGTCGGTGGTTCCGGGTCGTGCCTGTGGAGTTGCCCTTCGAGCCGATGTTCCTCGGTGTCACGGGTGAACTCGACAAATTCCTCCTGCCCGGAAAATTGGTTGATGCGATAGTCGCCGTCTCGGACCCTGATGCCCACCTTCGACCATTGGGTGCACACGGTTGCTTTGAACCCAGCCGCCGTATCGAGCACCTGGAGGATGTGCGCCCGAAATGTTCCGACGAGGGACGTTTCCAGCGCAGTTGGGACTTTGCGTGCGTAGGAAGGGACGAGTGCTCCGGCGAACCCGGGATAGGTGGTATCGAGTCCGCCGTAGTGGGCGATGATCATGGATTCGTACGCGGCTCGGGTGAGGATGCTGCGTTGATCCGCAAGGTCGATTCCCGGTTCTGCGGACCACACGAAGGTGGAGTTTCGGACCTGTCCGGGTGGCTGATAGATCGTCGGCGTGGCGGGAGGCCGACTGGTCTCGACCGGTGTGATCTCGTTGGTTGTACATGCCGTTGCAGCGATTGCAAGAGCACTCATTACCGCTACGAATAGCCTCGGCGGATAATTCATTGCGGACCCTTCGATAACGTGTATTCGTGAAGATGACGACGAAGATACAGCCACGAAATCACGCACCGTAGTTCCAGCGTTCGCCTCCGTGCGGAACGACATCGTTCACGACAATGTCGCGGAAACTGTCCTCACCGTCTCTTTGATCTGCGTAGACAATGTTCCGGAGGTCGCCCTGACCCAAGAAGGAACTACGGAGATAGCCGTCGATAGCATGCCGTTCTATCCCTGACTCGACCAGCGTGTTATCCCCGATATTCGCCAAGGCAGCGTCCCCGATGTTGTTGCGATCTTTGAGGGCGCCGTTCTCGTGCCATGCCAATGGGAGGTTCGCCGGATCGACTGTGCCAGAATCGACCAACGCGCCGATCATGTTGTATCTCCGAGTATTATCAGCACCCGTCTCCGTCAGATACATTTCGGAATCGAACCCCTCGACCCCCGACGGATGCCCCACGTATCGCCCTTCAGCATCGACGATTTCGGATTGCAGCAGAACCCCTGTCGAGTACACGAGCGGACCCGTGACCACGCCACCCGGCAACGCCGTCACCGCACCGGTGACGAGGGTTTGGGCCACGGCATACGCGTCTGCTCTGGACTGGTTCCGGTTGTCGATCGCCGCCTGCTCGACCAGCTTCTCGTTCTCGTAGGTGCTGCTCAAACCGACCTCGACGAGGCTTTGCAACCGGCCCGAATACGTTCCGTAGCTGTACTTGTTCACACCGTCGAGTTGTTCGAGAGCGAACCGGCGGTCGAAATCGGTGGCCTGCGCGATTGCTGCACCGTTGAGAAGGGCACCTGCCGCAGGGTCGGTGTTCATGAGGGTGAATACGCGCGTCGCCGGGACGGGGCCGAGTTCACCGAAGCCGCTGGTGGCGGTGGCGTCGTCGACGGAACCGACCATGTCGCCGACGAACGGTGACAGGGCGGTCGCGAAGGAACGGACAGCAACAGGATTGACTTCACCTATGGTCAGGTCGGTTTCCTCCCGGAAGGCACCCGGCATATGGAGGAAACGGTTGAAGTTGTTGTCGGAGTTCCACTCCGATTCCGGCGCAGACAACACCTCGGCCAAACCGAATGCTGCCTCGCCCGCACGTTCGGCTCGGATTACTGCGACGGGGTCACCCGGGTCGGCGGGCAACGCGTCGGCAGCGATCCAATCCGTAAGGCCGGCCAGAGTTGCTCCGTCGTCGGCCCATTCGCGGGTGAGCAGCGGAACGAGCACCTCGTCCCTACTGAAGTCCGCAGGGCTGCCGTCGACGTCGGTGCCGGTGAGCAGGTGATACGACGTGTCGGTGTTCCGGGTGGCGATGTCGAGGAATGTGCTTGCCGTGTGGTCGTAATAGGAAGGGTCGGGGGTGGGAATGATGTGGGGATCGGCGTAGGTGGGGATGCCCGCCATATATCCGGCGACCCGGCTCATCTCGATGCCCACCTCGGTTCCGGGTCGATACTGAGGGTTGGCCTCGCCGAGTATCGCGCCGAGTCGATCCAGCCGGTCCAGTGGTTCACCGGGGTGCTCGGCGTTCGGGTCGGGTTCGTAGCTGTATCGAATGGTGTCTCGGATGTCCTGCGGCACCGACTCCCACGACCCGCCGTATTCGGGATTCGACAGGATGAGCAGACCGTTGCCGAGACCGTCGGCCCAGCGCGCCGCGTCGGGGTTGCCTTCGGCTTCCCATGTCTTGTACGTCTCGTGCAGGTTCGCCAGTTCGTCCTCGTCGAGGCTGTTGTAGAAGGCGTCGAGGTACTCGATGCTCGCACCCGACGGTAGCGACAGGGTGCGTCCGATGCGTTCGAGATCGGTATCGCGTGCAGCCCCGGATGCTAGGAGCGCAGCGTCGGCAGCACCGTCCGGAGCATCGATGGAATGTGTGTTCTGGGAACGGAATTCACCGCCGAACGTGGAGATCCGGATGCTGACCTGCTCGAGTCGGACGGCGGCGTCTCGATCCAGTTCGTCGAATGTGCGCACCGCCGATTTCAGTTGGACCTCGAAGTTCATGGCGGTGTCGTCGAGACCCGCTTGTACGACGAGGTCGGTCTGCGCGTCGCCCGTGTGGGTTCGGGGTGCCTCGACCCGCGCGTCGTCGTGGACGGTGAAGCCGGCTGCAACCGCGTTGTCGACGATTCCGACGACGGTGGCGCGGGCGGGAATGAGCGTGTTTGCGGCGTCGCGGAGGGCGTCGACCTGCTCGTCGACAGCGCGGCTGATGCCTTGGCCGGCCACCCGGTCACTCCACGCACGTGCCGCGGCGGCCGCCCCGCCTTCACCGTCCCATTCACCGAACGTGGCATCCACATTCTGGTCGACGCGGTGGGTCGACTCCCGGAATGTGTTGTTTGCGGACTCGACCGCGTCGGCAGCCGTGGTGAGCGCAGCCGGATCGAGCGAGCGGATCGCGGAAGGAGACAACATCTACGGGGCCGTTCCTTCGAAGTCGGATCCGACGGCCGCGAGTTGGCGGCCGAATTCCTCCTCGGCCACCTCGTAGTTCCGTGCGGCCGCTTCGGTGGCCTCGGCCATGCGTCGCAGGCAGTTGGCCATAGCGCGGTAGGCGGTGTCGAGTGGTGCTCCCGCGCGTCCGGCGACACCACCGACCGCTGAGGATGGCATCGCGCCCGCTACCGACTCGAGCGCCGCGGACGGTTCCAACGCGTAGATGGTCTCGGCTTCTCCCTCCAGGGCATGGGCCAGGCTCTTCAACGAGTCCGGGTCGACCTTCAGCGCTGACATCAGCTCACCAACTCCCGTCCGGCAGACGTTCCATCAGGGTTGGACGCAGCAGCGTGACGATCGGTTCCCTCGACCGGGTGATTTTCGGAACGTTTCAGGCGATGCGGCCGAATGCTGTGATGGAGGAGTCGCGGAGAGATGTCAGCCGGGACGCGGTCGCGATCCTGGCGACCGCCCGTGACGCGGGCACGAGGAGCTGGGTGCGGCGTCGACGGGCACGGTCATAGCGCTGCAGAGCGATCGGTACCGGATGCTCGGACAACAGCGTCGCGAGTGTCGTGGCGTCGACGATTGCTTCGCATGCGCCGCGGCCGAGATTCGGTGCCATCGCATGCGCCGCGTCGCCGATCAGTGCGGTGTTGCCGCGGACGTACGACGGGAGACGGGGGGATTCGTACAGGTGGTGGTACATGACGTCGTCGGGGTCGAGGCGGCCGAGGATGTCGCGTACGCCGGGGTGCCAGTCGTGGAAGCGGCCGTACAGGTCGTCGAGGGTGCCGCCGGTGCCTTCGGTGGTGCGGACGGCGGCGAACCAGTTGGTGAGGTCGCCGTCGCGGTCGGTGATTCCGAAGAGCGCGCCGGGACCCCAGGTTTCTCCATGGTTAGTGGTGGAGCCGCCGACCCAGCCGCGCCACGCTCCGTACCCGGTGTGCACGGGCCGGTAGGCCGGACCGAACACCTCGTCACGTACCGCACTGCCGATTCCGTCCGCGCCGATCATCACGTCGTATCCGGCGAGGGCCGTGAGCGGTGGCGCGGGGGCGTCGAACTTCACGATGTGGTCGGGGAGGCCGGACAGCAGGATGTCGAGGAGGGCGGGCCGGGAAACCATGACCGGTGCCCGGCGAAGGTCCCCGACGTGGGCGAGCACCACACCGTCCCAGCGCCTGAGCGTCGCGGAGCGCTGTGGCACGCCGAGTTGTTCCACCCGTCCGCCGACGCCGGCAACTTCGAGTGCGGCCAGGGCAGGAGGCCACATCCCGAGCGCGGTGCCGGTGCGCGGAGGCTCCGGAGATCGTTCGAACACGTCGATGTGCCATCCGTGGCGGAGGAGGGTGTTCGCGGCGGTGAGCCCTCCGATTCCGCCGCCGAGGATCGCCGCACTGCCTGGCTTCACGGTCATGTCATGACGGTACTACGTATGTAGTGGACAGTGACTACCCCTGTAGTGATCCTCGTAGAATGTCTCTCGTGACCGACAAACGCGCCACCGTCCTCGACGCCGCAATCGAACTCGTGGGGACCGAAGGATTGCGCGCCCTCACCCACCGCCGCGTGGATGCCATCGCCGGTGTGCCGGCCGGCTCCACGTCGAACTACTTCCGCACCCGCCAGGCTCTCGTCGAAGGGGTGCTCGACAGGCTCCTCGAGCGGGACCGGGTCCAGCTCGAGGCGATCGGCGCCGCGTTGCCGGGGGACGCACGTGAGCTCGAAGACCTGGCGCACGGATATGTGATGTTCGTGACGGGGGGCGACCTCGTGCGGACCCGCGCACGCTTCGCGATGTTCGTCGAGGCGATGGCGACGCCCGAACTGCGTGCCGGGGTCGAAACCCGCCGCAGCGAACTGCGCGGATGGATCGGGACCGTGCTCGCGGGCCTCGGCGTCGACGATTCCGCCACCGCCGCGCGGGTTCTCATCGACTACCTGGACGGACTGATCCTGCATCGCTGCACCTCGCAGGACGACGGGCCGGACCCGCGCGACGGCGTGTCCCGAATGGTGCGAATGCTGCTTTCCACGGCAGGGTGACGTCCGCGATTCCGGTGCGTTACGGCTGCGTTTCCGCAGGTGGGCGGAAGAATAGGGCAGGCTTGCTTGCATTACCCCCCGCCACCTGGCATAT
The DNA here is from genome assembly GCF_050321925.1 of Rhodococcus sp. IEGM1339. Classification (NCBI taxonomy): domain Bacteria; kingdom Bacillati; phylum Actinomycetota; class Actinomycetes; order Mycobacteriales; family Nocardiaceae; genus Rhodococcus; species Rhodococcus sp. IEGM1339. The sequence continues at coordinate 21,939 of NZ_JBNQFT010000026.1, read as the reverse complement.
CGTTCGTTTCGAAGACGGTGGGACCACGACGTCCCACCGGTCGCCGGGTCCACGCTCGCGCTGCCGAAAAGGCACCCGCACCGTCGCGGATGAGCGGATACTGGCGATGTCGAAGGTATCGGGCACCCGGCCGATACCCGTCTACGGCAGTAGATGGCCATCAGCGCTGCTGGTCGTCGGTGCTATCGCATCAACGAAGGCTAGGTATGACTCATCTCCCCGGGCCTCGAGGGCTCTACCACCCGGCGAACGAGCACGACTCCTGTGGCGTCGCGTTCGTCGTCGACATGCACGGTCGTCGCAGTCGCGACATCGTGGAGAAGGCGATCACCGCCCTGGTGAATCTCGAACACCGCGGTGCAGCGGGAGCGGAACAGAACACCGGCGACGGCGCCGGCATCCTGATCCAGGTCCCCGACGCCTACTTCCGTGAGGTCGTCGACTTCGATCTTCCCGCCGAAGGCGCATACGCGACCGGTATCGCGTTCCTGCCCAAGGACACCGCCGAGGCCGACGCCGCGGCCGCCGAGGTCGACCGCATCGTCGCCGAAGAGGGCCTCGAGGTCCTCGGCTGGCGCGAGGTGCCGATCGACGAGTCCGAGCTGGGTTCCATGGCCAAGGACGCCATGCCCACCTTCCGGCAGATCTTCATCGCCTCCGGCGCTCGCGCGCTCACCGGCCTCGAGCTCGAGCGCCGCGCGTACGTCGTGCGCAAGCGCACCGAGCACGAGCTCGGCCACCACGGCGCGGGCGAGGACGGTCCCGGCAGCGAGACCGTCTACTTCCCGAGCCTGTCGGCGTCGACCTTCGTCTACAAGGGCATGCTCACCACGCCCCAGATGAAGGGCTTCTACCGCGACCTGCAGGACGAGCGCGTCGTCTCGGCCCTCGGTCTCGTGCACTCGCGCTTCTCCACCAACACGTTCCCGTCGTGGCCGCTCGCGCATCCCTTCCGCCGCGTGGCGCACAACGGCGAGATCAACACCGTCACGGGCAATGCCAACTGGATGCGCGCCCGTGAGGCACTCATCGACACCGAGGTCTTCGGCGGTCGCGACAAGCTCGAGAAGATCTTCCCGGTCTGCACGCCGGGTGCGTCCGACACCGCGCGTTTCGACGAGGTGCTCGAACTGCTGCACCTCGGTGGTCGCAGCCTGCCGCACGCCGTGCTCATGATGATCCCCGAGGCGTGGGAGCGCCATGACTCGATGGATCCGGCCCGTCGCGCGTTCTACGAGTACCACGCGGCCCTCATGGAGCCGTGGGACGGACCGGCCTCGGTGTGCTTCACCGACGGCACCGTCATCGGCGCCGTGCTCGACCGCAACGGCCTGCGCCCCTCGCGTGCCTGGGTCACCGACGACGGCCTCGTCGTCATGGCCTCCGAGGTGGGTGTGCTCGACATCCCCACCGAGAAGATCGTCAGCAAGCGTCGCCTGCAGCCGGGCCGCATGTTCCTCGTCGACACGGCCAAGGGCCGCATCGTCGAGGACGAGGAGATCAAGCGCGAGCTCGCCGCCGAGCATCCCTACGAGGAGTGGGTCGCAGGCGGCGTCACCCGTCTCGAGGATCTGCCCGAGAGCAAGTACACCTACATGTCGCACGAGCGTGTCGTGCTGCGGCAGCAGGTATTCGGCTACACCCGCGAAGAGGTTGATCTCCTCGTCAAGCCGATGGCGGCCTCCGGAGCCGAGGCGCTCGGCTCGATGGGCACCGACACGCCGATCGCCGTGCTGTCGTCGCGTCCGCGTCAGCTGTTCGACTTCTTCTCGCAGCTGTTCGCCCAGGTCACCAACCCGCCGCTCGACGCGATCCGCGAGGAGATCGTCACCAGCATGGGCGGCATGCTCGGCCCCGAGGGCGACCTGCTGAACCCGACCGAGGCGTCGTGCCGGCAGATTCTCATCGGTGCGCCGGTCATCGACAACGACGACCTGCAGAAGCTCATCCACGTCAACGACGAGAAGCAGTTCCCCGGCTTCAACAGCGTCATCATCCGCGGCCTGTACCCGGTCGCGGAGGGCGGTGAGGGTCTGCGTCGCGCCCTCGCCTCGATCCGCGAGCAGGTCTCGCAGGCCATCGAGAAGGGCGCACGCCTGATCGTGCTGTCCGACCGCGAGTCCGACGAGAAGCTGGCGCCGATCCCGTCGCTGCTGCTCACCTCCGCGGTGCACCACCACCTCGTCCGCGAGAAGACCCGCACCAAGGTCGGTCTGCTCGTCGAGGCCGGCGACGCCCGCGAGGTCCACCACATCGCCGCCCTGTGCGGTTTCGGTGCGGCCGTGGTCAACCCGTACATGGCGTTCGAGAGCATCGACGAGCTGTTGCAGAACGGCGACCTGCCCGAGGGCATGACCCTCGACAAGGCCATCGCCAACTACATCAAGGCGGCCTCGAAGGGCGTGCTCAAGGTGATGTCCAAGATGGGCATCTCCACGCTTGCCTCCTACACCGGTGCGCAGTTGTTCCAGGTCATCGGCCTGTCGCAGGAACTCGTCGACGAGTACTTCACCGGTCTGCAGTCGCAGCTCGGCGGTGTCGGTCTCGACGAGATCGCCGCGGACGTCGCGGCCCGTCACCGCACGGCCTTCCTCGACCGCCAGTCCGAGCGCGCGCACCGCGAGCTCGAGGTGGGTGGCGAGTACCAGTGGCGTCGTGAGGGCGAGTACCACCTGTTCAACCCGGACACGGTGTTCAAGCTCCAGCACGCGACCCGCACCGGCCAGTACTCGATCTTCAAGGAGTACACGAAGCTCGTCGACGACCAGTCGGAGCGACTCGCGTCGCTGCGCGGTCTGTTCGAGTTCAAGAAGGGCGTGCGCCCGCCGGTGCCGCTCGACGAGGTCGAGCCGGCGAGCGAGATCGTCAAGCGCTTCTCGACCGGTGCGATGAGCTACGGCTCCATCTCGGCCGAGGCGCACGAGACCCTCGCGATCGCGATGAACCGTCTCGGTGGCCGCTCGAACTCCGGTGAGGGCGGCGAGCATCCGAGCCGTTTCACCCCGGACGAGAACGGCGACTGGCGGCGCTCGGCGATCAAGCAGGTCGCCTCGGGTCGCTTCGGTGTGACCGCGCACTACCTGAGCAACTGCACCGACATCCAGATCAAGATGGCGCAGGGCGCTAAGCCCGGTGAGGGCGGCCAGCTGCCGCCGCACAAGGTGTACCCGTGGGTCGCCGAGGTCCGTGGTTCGACGCCCGGCGTCGGCCTGATCTCGCCGCCGCCGCACCACGACATCTACTCGATCGAGGATCTCGCGCAGTTGATCCACGACCTGAAGAACGCCAACCCGAAGGCCCGCATCCACGTGAAGCTGGTCTCCGAGCTCGGTGTCGGCACGGTCGCCGCGGGTGTGTCGAAGGCACACGCCGACGTCGTGCTCATCTCGGGTCACGACGGTGGTACCGGCGCGTCGCCGCTGACCTCCCTCAAGCACGCGGGTGCTCCCTGGGAGATCGGTCTCGCCGAGACCCAGCAGACGCTGATGCTCAACGGTCTGCGCGACCGCATCGTCGTGCAGGTCGACGGCCAGATGAAGACCGGCCGCGACGTCGTGGTCGCCGCTCTCCTCGGCGCCGAGGAGTACGGTTTCGCGACCGCGCCGCTCGTGGTCTCGGGCTGCATCATGATGCGTGTGTGCCACCTCGACACCTGCCCCGTGGGTGTCGCGACGCAGAACCCGGTGCTGCGCAAGCGGTTCACCGGCAAGCCGGAGTTCGTCGAGAACTTCATGCTGTACATCGCCGAAGAGGTGCGCGAGTACCTCGCCGAACTCGGTTTCCGCAGTCTCGACGAGGCCATCGGCCAGGTGGACGTCCTCGACACCCGCAAGGCCGTCGAGCACTACCGCGCGTCGAAGCTCGACCTGTCGCCGCTGCTCGAGAAGGTCACCTCCCCGATCTTCGGGGAGCAGGACATGCACTGCACCAAGGAGCAGTACCACGCTCTCGACAAGGCACTCGACAACGAGCTGATCGCGAAAGCGCAGCCCGCTCTCGAGTCGGGTACGTCGGTCTCGTTCGACACTCCGATCACCAACGTCAACCGCACCGTCGGCACGATGCTCGGCCACGAGCTCACCAAGAAGTACGGTGCGGAAGGGTTGCCGGACAACACGATCGACATCACCTTCGCAGGTTCGGCCGGCAACAGCTTCGGTGCGTTCGTCCCGCGCGGCATCACGATGCGGCTCAACGGCGACGCGAACGACTTCGTCGGCAAGGGCCTGTCGGGTGGTCGCATCATCGTGCGCCCGCCGCACAATGCGGCCGAGGGTTTCGTGCCCGAGGACAACATCATCGCCGGCAACGTCATCCTGTTCGGTGCCACCTCGGGTGAGGTCCTCATCCGTGGCATCGCGGGTGAGCGCTTCGCGGTCCGCAACTCCGGAGCCACGGCCGTCGTCGAAGGCGTCGGCGACCACGGCTGCGAGTACATGACGGGTGGCAAGGTCGTCATCCTCGGCAAGACCGGCCGCAACTTCGGTGCGGGCATGTCCGGTGGCGTCGCGTTCGTGTACAACCCGGACAAGGACTTCGAGAACAACCTGAACACCGAGCTGGTCGACCTCGAGGATCTCGAGGGCGAGGACTTCGCGTGGCTCAAGGGCGCCGTCGAACGGCATCGTGACGAAACGGGCTCCGAGGTCGCAGCCCGCATCCTGGCCGACTGGTCACAACAGGTCAGCCACTTCGCGAAGGTCATGCCTCGCGATTACAAGAAGGTACTCATGGCTATCAAGGACGCCACCATCCGTGGTGCGAACGTGGACGAGGCGATCATGGAGGCTGCTCGTGGCTGATCCCACCGGTTTCCTCAAGCACGGTTCCCGCGAGACGCCGGTCCGCCGGCCTGTCCCGCTGCGACTCCTCGACTGGAAGGAGGTCTACGAGCCGTTCCCGCTCGACACCCTCCGGACCCAGGCAAGCCGTTGCATGGACTGCGGTATCCCCTTTTGCCACAACGGTTGCCCGCTCGGGAATCTCATCCCCGAGTGGAACGACCTCGCCTACAAGGGTAAGTGGGAGGACGGGATCGAGCGTCTCCACGCCACGAACAACTTCCCCGAGTTCACCGGCCGGCTCTGCCCGGCGCCCTGCGAGGCGTCGTGCGTGCTCGGCATCAACCAGGACCCGGTGACCATCAAGCAGGTCGAGGTCGAGCTGGTCGAGAAGGCATTCGACGACGGCCGCGTCAAGCCGGTTCCGCCGTCGAAGCTCACCGGCCGCAAGGTCGCGGTAGTCGGCTCCGGGCCTGCCGGTCTCGCTGCGGCACAGCAGCTCACGCGTGCCGGTCACTCGGTGACGGTGTTCGAGCTGGCCGACCGCATCGGTGGTCTTCTCCGTTACGGCATCCCCGAGTTCAAGATGGAGAAGCGCTTCATCGACCGCCGTCTCGCGCAGATGGAGGCCGAGGGCACCGTCTTCAAGCCGGGCGTGAACGTGGGTGTCGACATCACCGCCGATGAGCTGCGCGAGCAGTTCGACGCCGTGGTGCTCGCCGGCGGCGCGACCGTCGCCCGCGACCTGCAGATCCCCGGACGCGAGCTCGACGGCATCCACCAGGCGATGGAGTTCCTGCCGATCGCCAACCGCGTGCAGCTCGGCGATCTTCCGGCCCCGACCATCACGGCCGAGGGTAAGAAGGTCGTCATCATCGGCGGTGGTGACACCGGCGCCGACTGCCTGGGCACCTCGCACCGTCAGGGTGCGGAGAGCGTCCACCAGTTCGAGATCATGCCGCGGCCGCCGGAGCAGCGCGCCGAGTCCACCCCGTGGCCGACCTACCCCCTCATGTACCGCGTCTCGTCGGCGCACGAGGAGGGCGGCGAGCGTGTCTTCTCCGTCAACACCGAGGAATTCATCGGCAAGGACGGCAAGGTCACCGCGCTGAAGGCGCACGAGGTGCAGATGGTCGACGGTCGCTTCGAGAAGGTCGAAGGAAGCGACTTCGAACTCGAGGCCGATCTGGTGCTGCTCGCGATGGGCTTCACCGGTGCCGAGAAGCCGGGTCTGCTCACCGATCTCGGGGTCGACTTCGACCAGCGTGGCAACGTCGCCCGTTCGTCGGAGTGGTCCACCAACGTCGACGGTGTCTTCGTCGCCGGCGACATGGGTCGCGGACAGTCGCTCATCGTCTGGGCGATCGCCGAGGGTCGCGCGTGCGCCGCTGCGGTGGACCGCTTCCTCGAGGGTGAGACGGCGTTGCCGGCGCCGATCGCGACCACCACGATGCCGCAGCGCTGAACGAGGTACGACCACTGGGCCGCACACCGGAAGGTGTGCGGCCCAGTGGCGTTCGGGGGGCGGCGTTCGTGGGTGGGGTCAGGCGTCGACGAGCGACGCGGGATCGGTGTCGGTTGCGGTGGCCGGCGCCGGTTCGGGTGTGGCCTCCTCGCGCCGCCGCGCGAGGAGGCGATCCACGGCCCACGATCCGGAGCCGAGGAAGGCCGCGAGCCGGGTACCGAGACCGACGATCAGGGCGGTGCCGCACACGACCTGGATGATCGCACCCCACCAGCCGGGCCATGCGCCGAGTTGTGCGGTGGTTCCGCCGTAGGGTTCCGCCGGCCACGCCCACAGGCTCGTGGTGCCGTGGCAGAGGAACAGGAAACCGACGGCGATGCGGAAGGCGGCGACGGCGTGATCGCCGAAACGGTCCGGCCAATGGCGAACTGAGTTCATCACGTGCGGAAGTAAAGCATGCCTACCCTTACATGCGGGGTGCTTGGTCATCGTTCCTCGGGTTTCGGTGGAGCTGCCCCTGCTTTCCGGGGGTGGATCCACAGAAATCCGCTCAACAGGGACCACCGGACGCGCTGCGCTTGTGATATTTCCGTGTCGCCGGGCGTCGCACCCGTTATGGTTCTGCGCATGACGGCTACGAGACGGGCACTGGCGACGGTCGTGATGGGTGCGGGTGCCGTCGTGGCTGCCGTCGCGGCGGCTCCGGCCGCGACCGCGGACCCTGCGGACGCGTGCATCCGCAACGGTGGCGGGCTCGTGACGATCGACGGCGCCGAGCCCGTCCCACCGGTTTTCGGATTCGACGGTCCCCGCCTGCTCGGACTCCAGGGCGGCGTCGGCAACGCATGCATCACCAACGTGGGTCCCGGCGCCGTGACCGTCACGCATCCCGAGGGGCGTGTCCCGGGACGCACCGAGGTGTCCACCGCGCTCGTGGAGATGCGGGTCGACGGCGGGCTCGGCAACGTCGCCGTCACCAATGTCGGTACCGGTGCGGTCACGGTGCACCGGACGGAGGTCACGCCCGAGCCCGTTGCGGGGCCTGCACAGGCTCCGCTCCCCGGGATGCCGGAGCTGATCCTCGACGCGGGAACCGACGGCGTCTTCGTCACGAATGTCGGTACGGGCGGTGTCACGGTCGTCGACCGTGCCGTCGCGCCGGCGGAGCTCCCGGCCCCGCCACCGCCTCCGCCGGGCGCGGTGGTCACCGATCCGTTCAGCGGAAACATCTATGTGACAAACCTTTTCGGGACCGACATCGTCGTCGCGGAACCCGCCTCGACCGCCGAAGGGAGCGTCGTCGAGCGGCCGGTTCCGGGAACGGCGGTCGACTACGGGACGGGCAACGTCTTCGTGACGAACATCGGTGGGGGACAGGTGACCGTCGTCCGCGGCTGATCCGCCGGCCCCGTCGTTTCCCGACAACGTTCCGGACTCGGATACATCACATCCGGTTCACGAATATGTCATCCTTCTACTCGATACTGCCGGGGAGGGACGCGGCACCAGGACAGTAGCGGGGCGGGGACATGGCTATGAGAAGAGTGTGGGCGGCAACGGTGGCCGCAGTGGCGGCATGTGCAGCAGTATTCGCCGCAATGCCTGCGGCGCAAGCCAATCCGCCCGGATGTCCGACCCTGAACGTGGTCGCTGTGCCTGGAACATGGGAGACCTCGAACACCCCCGACCCCGGCCGCGGGAACGGCATGCTCGCCCAGGTCACGTCCAATCTTCCCGCCGGCGCCCGCGTCGACTACGTCGCGTATCCCGCCACGGCCTTTCCGTGGGAGGGCGACGTGTACGCGGCCTCCCGCAATCGCGCCGTCGACAACGCACGCGGCATCATCGCGGCCACCGCCGAGCGGTGCCCCCTCACGAACTTCGCCCTCGTCGGCTACAGCCAGGGTGCCGATGCCGCAGGCGATCTCGCCGCCGAGATCGGCACCGGGCTGGGAGTGATCGGTCCGCACCGCCTCGTCGCGGTGGGTCTGCTGTCCGATCCGCGCCGCTCCGAACTCGACCCGTTCGTCGGTCCGCCCGTCGCCGGCACCGGTGCGGGAGGTGCCCGCGCGGGAGGCTTCGGATTCGTAACGCCCAACGTGCGCACCATCTGCGCGGTGGGCGACCTCTACTGCTCGACGCCGCCGGAGGACTTCGTCACGCGACTGGCCGGCTTCCTCGCGATCTCGGCGGGCAGCCCGTTCGAGCAACTCGAGAACTACCGCGACGAGGCGACGGCGCTCTACAACGACATCATGACCGCCGGGGGCATCCCGATGCTGCAGCTACAGCTCACGCCCGAGGCGAACGAGGTGCGCGAGCAGAAGATCCGAACCTTCTACGAGTCGCAGATCCACCAGGACTACTCGAACTACGTAGTCGACGGTCGCGGAACGACGGCCACGCGGTGGCTGCACGACTGGATCGCCTCGAAGGCCTGACCATCAATCGATGTCGAATCGTGCGCCCACACGCATGACACGGGGCGCGAAGCGCATCAGCCACTTGCGGACCTTCACGCCCGGGGCGACCGTCACCACAGGCTTGTTGTGACGGACCGCCCCGACGATCGCCTTGGCCACCTTCTCCGGCGCGATGTGCAGGCGCCGGTACATCGCGAGGGTGCGGGTGCGTCGTGCTGCTCGTAGTTCCTTGTTCGGCGCGACGTACTCCGTCGCCCGGGTGAGGTTGGTGTCCACCAGGTCGGGACACACGACGGTCACGCCGATCCCGTGTTCGAGCAGTTCGGCGCGCAGGCACTCCGACAGCATGAACACCCCGGCCTTGCTCGTCGTGTAGGCGGCGAGGTTGCGTTGCGGCATGTACGCCGCGGCCGACGAGACGTTGACGATCTGCCCGCCCGTGCCGGCCTCGATCATCTGCTCCGTGAAGGCGCGGCAGCCGTAGACCACTCCCCAGAAGTTCACGTCCATCACGTTCTGGAAGACGCTCTGCGGAGTGTCGGCGAAGGCACCGATGACACCGATGCCCGCGTTGTTGACGAGCACGTCGGCGACGCCGTGCCGCTCGCGAACGGTCTGCGCGAACTTCCGGACCTGCTGTTCGTCGGAGACGTCGAGTTCGTAGGCGTGAGCGGCGCCGCCGAAGACGGCCTCGGAACCTCCGGCACCGGGAGCCGGGACGTTCACGAGCGCCACCGTCTCGCGGGCGCTGTCGAGATCCTTGTCTGCCACGACGACGATGGCACCTTCGGCGGCGAAGGCGATCGCCGAGGCCCGGCCGATCCCGCTACCACCACCGGTGACGACGACGAGGGCGCCGGTCAGGTCGCGCAGGCGGCTGCGTAGTGCAGCGCCGGCGCGCCAGCGGCATATCTGGGCGATCCGAGAGGTCACCCCACCATCGTGACGCACTCGCCGCGTGTGGTCCGGTCAGTACAGGAACTCGCGGTAGAGCTCGCGTTTGCCCGGCTCGGCGTCGGCCGGGATCTCGATCGAGTGGAGTTCGGCGTGCATGTCGCGCATCGAGGGGACCGCCGCACGGTCGGGATAGGTCGACGGATCCCACAGCTTGGCGCGGAGCAACGCCCGCGCGCAGTGCAGGAAGACCTCGTCGATCTGCACGATCACAGCGAGCTGCGCCGGCTTGTTCTGCAGCGACAGCTTCCCGAGCAGGTCGGGGTCGGTCGACAGCGTGGCGCGGCCGTTGATCCGCAGCACCTCCTCGTCGCCGGGGACGAAGAACAGCAGCCCGACGTGAGGGTTCTCGAGGATGTTCCGGTACGAGTCGGCGCGGCGATTGCCGGGCCGGTCGGGCAGCGCGATCGTGTGGTCGTCGAGGACGAGCACCGCCGACTCGATGTCGCCGCGCGGCGAGCAGTCGCAGTTGCCGACGGCGTCGGCGGTGGCGATCGTGAAGAACCGCGCCAGCGACAGGAAATGCCTGATGAGCGGCGTCAGGTGTGGTCGCGCCTTGTCGACGATCGCCGGGTGCGGAATGCCCAGGACGGCCTCGAGCTCGTCCTGTGTCCGTATCCCGCCCTGTACGAGTTCGTCGATCCTGTCCGCATCCATCCGGTGCACCTCCGGCGGTGACCGTATCAATCCTGCACGGGAAGATCATGTCGGCGTCCGTGTCATGCCCTGGTCAGGGGCTGCACAGTCGATTGCTTCCGGTCACCGGGACGACCCGGGAGGCAGGACTCCGGACCCCGGTAGAACGGGTGGCGACGCCCCCGCCCGGAAGGATCGAGATGACCGACTCCGCCCTGCTGGCCTCCCTCCTCGAACGCGTACAGCTCCTCGAGGACAAGGCTGCGATCCACGAGGTCCTCACGGCGTACGGCCCGGCCGTCGACGCCGGTGACGCCGAGGCGGTGGGGGAACTGTGGGCCGAGGACGCCGTCTACGACGTCGACATCCGCCTGATGGAGGGTCGCGACGCCATCATGAAGATGGTGCGCACCCGACCGCACCAGGACTACATCGAGGAGGGCTGCGGTCATCTGCTCGACCCGGTGCACATCCGGGTCGGCGGCGACACCGCCGTCGCGACCTGCCACTCCCTGCTGCTGCGCCGCAACGCCGATTCGGATTCGTTCCGGGTGTGGCGGGTGAGCGCCAATCGTTTCGAACTCGCCCGGATCGACGGCAGCTGGAAGATCGTGCGCCGCACGTCGCGGTTGCTCGACGGCAGCACCGCCGCCCGCGACCTCCTCGCGAGCGCACGGCGCTGAACCCACGACTCGCGGGTGGGCGCTGGGGGCTCACCCGCGGCCGACTCCCGGGGCGCTCAGACGCGCAGGGTGTCGCGTACGTGCCCGGTCTCGTTGATCGACGCGACGCGGCGCGCGCCGCTGCGTGAGACGAGGATGCGCGTCACCGACGCGTACTCGATGGGGAACATCAGCGGCCGGGGCAGCTCGAGCAGGTGCTGCAGCACGATGTTCACGACCCCACCGTGGGCGAACAGCGCCACGGTCTCGGCGTGGTCGCACGTGTCCACCACCTGGTCGATCCCTCGCAGCACCCGCGTGCGGAAGGCGTCCCCGTCCACGAAATCGGGCAGGTGACCTGCCAGGATGCGCTTGTAGGCGGCCGGTGCGACGTCCTTCGCGGCGTCGATCGTGAAGTAGTGGTCGTGGCCGTAGTCGTACTCGGCGATGTCCTCCATCTTCTCCACGTCGAGCCCGCGTCGTTCCGCGACCGGCGCGGCCGTCTGCAGGGCCCGCAACTGCGGGCTCGAGAACAGGCGGGTGATGTTGTAGGGGGACAGCGCGTCCGGCAACCGCGACGCCTGGAGACGACCGGCCTCCGTGAGCGGCGGGTCGGCGCCCCCGGTCTCGGCGCGGGCGTTGTTCGGCTCGGCGTGACGGATCAGGAGTAGCTGCACGACCTCACGATGCCAGGTGGAGCGGTTTCACGTGAAACCACCCGTCAGGAGCGCCGCGGCTTCGTGAACGGGAACGCCAGCGACTCGCGGATGCTCCCTCCGAGTACGAGCATCACGATCCGGTCGACACCCATACCGAGGCCGCCGGTGGGAGGCATCGCGTATTCGAGTGCTTCGAGGAACTCCTCGTCGAGTTCCATCGCCTCCTCGTCACCGCCCGCGGCGAGCAGCGACTGCTCCGTGAGGCGAGCACGCTGGTCGAGCGGATCGGTGAGCTCGCTGTAGGCGGTCCCCAGCTCGACACCCCAGGCCACCAGGTCCCACTTCGCCGCGACACCCGGCTTGCGGGGGTGCGGCCGGGTCAACGGCGACACCGAGGTCGGGAAGTCGGTGTAGAAGGTGGGGAACTCCGTCTTCGATTCGACGAGGTGCTCGTACATCTCCTGCGCGGTGGCGCCGGCGTCCCAGGCCGGGTTGTAGGGGATCTCGTGTTCGTCGCACAGGCGTCGCAGGACGTCGACGGGGGTCTGCGCATCGACGAATGTCCCGAGCGCCTCGGAGATCGCGTCGTGGAAGGTCTTGACGGGCCACTCGCCGGAGATGTCGATCTCGACCGGGATACCGTCGGGTCCGGGCCGCAGGATGATCTCGCGTCCGTGTGCCGCGCGGGCCGCTGCCTGGATCAACTCGCGTGCGACCACCCGCATCTTCTCGTAGTCGCTGTGCGCCTCGTATGCCTCGAGGATCGTGAACTCCGGGTTGTGCTTGAAATCCGCACCCTCGTTGCGGAACACCCGGCCGATCTCGAAGACCTTCGCCATGCCCGCGACGCACAACCGCTTCAGATACAGCTCGGGGGCGATCCGCAGGTACAGATCGGCGTCGTAGGCGTTGATGTGCGTGATGAACGGTGCGGCGTTCGCGCCGCCGTGCACCGACTGCAGGATGGGGGTCTCCACCTCGAGATAGCCGCGCGCCTGCAGTTCGTCGCGTAGCGACCGCACCACCGCGCTGCGTGCCGCGAGGTGGTCGCGTGCCCCGCGGTCGATCGCGAGATGCAGATAGCGTTGCCGCACGCGGGCTTCCGGGTCGACGAGGCCGTGGTACTTGTCGGGCAGCGGATGCAGGCACTTGCCGTCGATGCGCCACGAGTCGGCGAGCACCGAGATCTCGCCGGTGCGGCTGCGTCCCACCTCGCCCGACACCTCGACGAGGTCACCGAGGTCGAACAGGAAGCGTTGTCCGGCAACCCGTTGCCGGTCGATGAGGATCTGGACGTCGCCCGACCAGTCGCGCAGCACCGCGAACAGCACACCGCCGAAGTTGCGGATGCGCAGCAGGCGTCCCGCCACGGTCACCGGGGTGCCGGACTTCGCGGCCCGGGCCTCGGCGGCCGTGTGGGTCGGGGGATGCGCGACCGGATAGGGATCGACACCGTGCTCGACGATCCGCTGCAGGGTGTTCATCCGCACCTGGACCTGTTCGGGGCGGCGACGTCCGTGCGAGACGGCGGGCGTGCCGTCGGCAAGCTCGACGTCGGGTGCGCTGCCGTCGTCGTGCAGTTCTGCCGCGGCCACCTGGTCCTCGGGGAACGCCGAGTGTGTTCCCGTGTGCTGCTGGGTGTTCCGACGACCGAAGGTGGGGAGGGTGAGGAAGCCCTCGGCGATCGCCGACGCGAGCGCGACGCGCGGGATGAGCCGGTTGTCGCGGAAACACAGGAAGCGGGGCACCCATTCGGGGTGGTACTTGACGTTGGACCGGTACAACGCCTCGAGCTGCCACCACCGTGAGAAGAACAGCAGGATCGACCGCCACAACCGCAGGATCGGGCCGGCACCGATCCGCGCGCCCTCCTCGAAGACCGACCGGAAGACCGCGAAGTTCAACGAGATCCGCTCGACGTCGAATTCGGCACCGCGTGAGGCGAGCTCGGAGACCATGAGTTCGACGACGCCGTTGGGGGCCTGCGGGTCGCGGCGCATGAGGTCGAGTGACACGCCGTCCGATCCCCAGGGCACGAGCGAGAGCATCGCGACGACCTTGCCGTCCGCGACCGCTTCGACGAGCAGGCAGTCGCCGTCGAGCGGGTCGCCGAGCCGGCCGAGGGCCATCGAGAAACCGCGCTCGTTTTCGGTGTCGCGCCAGGCCTCGGCGCGCTGGATCGCTGCCGACAGCTCGATGGGTGACAGTTCGCGGTGACGCATGATCCGCGCGGTCACACCGTGTTTGCGGGCGCGGTTGACGGCCTGCCGCACCGGTCGCATGTCCCGTCCGGCGAGACTGAAGTCGCGGGTGAGCAGGACGGCCTCGTCGCCGAGCTGCAGCGCGTTCAGACCCGCACGGTGGTAGGCCGTCGCACCGTCCTCGCTCGCCCCCATCACCGCGGGTGTCCACCCATAGGCGCGGGCGAGGTCGAGCCATTCGTCGATGGCGTGTGGCCACGCTTCGGGGTTGCCGATCGGATCACCGCTCGCGAGGCACACGCCGAGTTCGACGCGGTAGGTCACCGCGGCCTTGCCGCTGGGGGCGAACACCACGGCCTTGTCGCGGCGGGTCGCGAAGTAGCCGAGCGAATCGTCGCTCTGGGCGAGCAGACCGCGGATGGCCGATTCGTCACTGCCGGTGAGCGCGTTGCTCGCTCGCTGTGAACGGAACAGCACCACGACCGCCGCGAGCACGGCGAGGGCGCCGAGGAGGCCGAGGATCGTGTTGACCAGCCCGTGCGGGCGGCCACCGAACTGGTCGTTGTCGATGAACGTCAGCGCGGTGACGCGGTTGAGCGCCCACAGGAACCGGTCGGTAGCGGGCAGGGTGCCAGGGAACAGTTCCACCAGGCCCCAGCCGATGAGCGTCGCGACGACCAGACCACCCACGAGCACACCGAGTGCGGCCCAGGCGTTTCCGCGCCGCACGCGCGTGTAGAACTCGGGATAGGACAGCAGCAGGAGCGCGACGATCAGCAGATGGACGACCAACGCGACGAGGTGGTTCGGGTCGCGCTCGACGATACTCATCACGAGATTGGTGATGGAGAATCCGCCGAGGTAGATCGTCAGGATCCACCACGCGATGCGTTTTCGGCCGGCGATCGCACCGGCGAGCAGGCCGAGGACGAGCGCGAACGACAGGCTCGTGTCGGGGGCGTCGAAGTAGTACTCGTCGAGATATTCGCGCGGGGCGTGGATCCAGTAACGCAGGGTCGGGGAGATCGACCACAATGCGACCACGACCGCGTAGATGCCCAGGATCAGGCCGAAGATGTGCGGTACGGCGGACAGACGTCCACCGACACGGTCGGTCAGCGACGGTCGGGAGGGCGGTCGGGCGTCCTCCACCGGACGCGGGCGCTCGACAGGAGCGGCGGAATCCGCAGACATGGGATAGAACGGTAACGGGCAAACGCGGCAGCCGTGGGACGAACGGGCGCGGGACCGGATCACATGCCCGGTCCCGCGGCCGCTCTCATCCGCTCATGCGCCTGTCAGTAGCACTGCGCGCTCAGCGCGCTCATGAGCGCGGCGCTCCCGCGGTCGCGACGTCCTCGGTGGCGTCCGGCTCGGACGGTTCGGCCCGCGCCGGCTTGCTCGGCCACCAGATCTTCTTGCCGATGTCGATCGTCAGGGCCGGCACCACCAGCGACCGCACGAGCAGCGCGTCGAGCAGGACACCGAAGGCGACGATGAACGCCAGCTGAGCCAGGAACAGCAGTGGGATCACCGCCAGCGCCGAGAACGTGGCCGCGAGCACCACGCCGGCGGACGTGATGACACCACCGGTGACGGTCAGCGCCCGCAGGGTGCCCGCACGGGTACCGACCTTCTTCGTCTCCTCGCGGACGCGGGTCATGAGGAAGATGTTGTAGTCGATACCCAGCGCCACGAGGAAGACGAACCCGAACAGAGGCACCACCGGGTCGGCGCCCGGGAAACCGAACAGGTGGTTGAACACGAGCGACGAGATACCGAGGGTCGCCGCGAACGAGACGATCACGGTGAGCATCAGCAGGATCGGTGCGACGACCGCCCGCAGCAACGCGATGAGCACCAGCAGCACCACGAGCGTCACAACCGGGATGATGACGGTGCGGTCGCGGGTCGCGGTGTCCTTCGTGTCGAGGTCGACGGCCGTGGGTCCGCCGACGAGTGCCTCGGACCCGGGCACGGCGTGCACCGCCTCGCGGATGCGTTCGACGGTCTCCTCGGCGGCGAGGGAGTCGGCGGGATCCGAGAGCGTCGCCTGCACCGCGACCAGTCCGTCGACCACGCGCGGCGCGCCGTCGGGGCCGGGGACGGGCTGGACGGTCGTCACGCCCTCGACGCCCTCGGTGGCGCCGACGACACCCTCGAGCGCGCCTTCGCGGGCGACGACGATGCTGGGCGAACCGGTGCCGGCGTCGAAGTGCTCACCGAGCACCTCCTGGCCGGACTTCGAATCGGTTTGCAGGAGGAACAGATCCGAGGACGCGACACCGCTCGCCTTGAACTGCGGTGCCAGCAGGGCGAAGGCGACGAGCACGAGGCTGCACACGATCCAGATGGGACGCGGCTTCGACCCGACGAAGTCGGCCACCCGACCCCACACCTTGTGGGACTTCTGCATGTCGTCGGCGTCGGCGTTCGGGTCGTAGACCGGGCGGGTGGGCCAGAACGCGACGCGGCCGAGCAGCACGAGCACTGCGGGCAGGAAGGTGAGCGACGCGAGGAACGACGTCGCGATGCCGATGGCGGCCACCGGGCCGAGACCGCGGTTGGAGTTCAGGTCCGACAGCAGTAGGCACAGCACACCGAGGATGACGGTGCCGGCCGACGCCGCGATCGGCTCGATCGAGCCGCGGAGCGCGCTGCGCATCGCGGCGTACTTGTCCTGCTGCAGTCGCAGTTCCTCGCGGTACCGGGAGACCAGCAGCAGCGCGTAGTCGGTGGCGGCGCCGAACACGAGGATGAACATGATGCCCTGGCTCTGGCCGTTGAGCGCGATCGCTCCGGCGTCGGCGAGCACATAGATCAGCAGGCTCGCGAGGGCGAGTGCGAACAGCGCCGAGATGATGACGACGAACGGCAGGATCGGGCTGCGGTAGACCACCACGAGGATGACGAGGACGACACCGCCCGCGACGAGCAGAAGCAGTCCGTCGATGCCGCCGAAGGCCGACGACAGGTCGGCGGCCTGCCCGGCGGGGCCGGTGACGTAGACGGTCAGGCCGTCCGGTGCGCCTTCGAGGGCCGTCCGGAGTTCCTCGACGGCCTCCTGGACCTCCCCGGAGGCGTCGAGCGGCACGATCATCTGCGCCGCTGCGCCGTCCTCGGACGGGATCGGCGGCGGTCCGGCCGATTCGGTGGCGAGGAAGGCGAGGTCCTCGTCGGTGATCCCACCGTCGCGTTCGGCGACGACGATCGCGGGGATGAACTCGCTCTCGTTGAACTGCGCGTACAGCTCGTCCGCGCGGGTGGATTCGGCCGATGCCGGGAGGAAGGTGCTCGCGTCGTTGGAGGCGACCTCGCTGAGCTTGCCTGCGAACGGGCCGCCGCCACCGGCGGCCACGAGCCACGCGATGAGCAACAGGGCGGGTAGCAGCCACCGCCATCGGCCGGTTCTACGTGGGGGCGCGGTAGCAGTGCTCAAGATTCCTCCTGGCGTGAACGGATATGTCGACCCACCCGGGGGCGTGGACGCCTACCGGCGTGTGATCGAACTCGAGCGCGACGACGCGACCGGTGGCGACTCTCCGGTCGCGGTCTCGGACCCGGCGACCCTGCGCAGGCTCCTGCTCGAGATCGTTCGTTCCCACAGCGCTCCTCGTGACAGCCCGCGGAATACCCATGATCGGGAGATTCCACCCCTTCACGGGGTGTGAGCCGGCCCCCGCCCCGGGAAACGGAGAGATTCGCCGGATGAGCGCGCGGTAGGGTTCCGCATGGTCTCCGCCCACCGGACCCACGCCGACGTTGTCTCCGCACTGCGAGCGGCCGGGTGCGTGTTTGCCGAGGAGGAGGCGCAGCTGCTCGTCGAAGCCGCTCCCACACCCTCGGATCTGGAGCGGCTCATCGCGCGGCGGGCCGGCGGAGAACCCCTCGAACACGTACTGGGACAGGTCTTCTTCCACGGCAGGCGCATCGCGGTGCGAGAGGGGGTGTTCGTCTCCCGTCGCCGCACCGAGTACCTGGTGGACTGCGCGATCGAACTCGCGCGGCCCGGCGCCGTGATCGTCGACATGTGCTGCGGGTGCGGTGCCGTCGGTGCCACGCTCGCCACCGCCGTCGAGGCCTGCGAGGTCTACGCGGCCGACATCGATCCCGTCGCCACCGCGTGTGCCCGCCTGAACCTGCCGCCCCACCGGGTGTTCGTCGGCGATCTGTTCGACGCCCTGCCGGGCACGCTGCGCGGTCGCGTCGACGTGCTCGTCGCCAACGCGCCCTACGTGCCGTCGGGGGCGATCGCGTCGATGCCGCGGGAGGCGCGCTGCAGCGAGCCGCGACATGCACTGGACGGCGGACCCGACGGACTGGACGTCCACCGTCGGCTCGTCGCCGACGCGGGTCGGTGGCTCACCGACGGTGGGTCGCTGCTCGTCGAGTCGGCCGCGTCGCAGGCACCCGTCGTGCGCGACCTCATGACCCGGGCCGGACTCGACGCCGACACGCGGGGTTTCGAGGAGGCCGACGCGACCGTCGTCATCGGCACCCGCCGATGACGTGCTCGCTGCCGCGAACATGTCAGTCGAGCGGCAGCTGAGCGAAGAGCGCGGTCGGCTGGGTCGACCCGCCCGTCGGTTCCACGCTGAAGGCGAGCGCGGTGGCACCCGAGATGTCCTCGAGCACCGCGGTCGTCGACGGCGCGACGTCGTCGGGTGTCATCGTGCCTGCGGGCTCCATTCCCTCGGGCCCGACCAGCCACATCTGGTAGACGCTGCCCTCGGCCGGCGGGGCGACGTTGTTCATCACCAGCACGCCGGCGTCCTCCTCCTTGGAGAACACCACGGTCGCGGTGCCGCCACCGTCGAGCTCGCCCGACGAGGTCCGTACGTCCTCGGCGGCGAAGACCCGCTCGCTCGTGCCCGGCTCGGACGTGTTCTGCCATTGACCGGCGACCACGACGCCGCCGATCGCGACGATCACGGCCGCTGCCGCGGCGAGCAGGAAGTTCCGCCGTCGGGCCTGGCGGCGCTCGTCGAGGGAGACGGGCGGGGGAGGGTGATCGTCCTCCGCCCGAGGTGCCTCGGTCGCCTCCGGGTCACCGGGTCGTTCCGTGTGCGTCTTCTCGGCGGGCGTCTTCGCGGTGAGTTCGGCGTGGACCAGATCGAGCAGTCGCACCCGGAGTTCGGGCGGCGGCTCGGTCGCGGTACCGGCCGACATCGCTGCGAGGGTCTCGCGGACCTCGCGGACCTCGACGCCGAACCGTTCGGCCACCTCCGGGTCTGCTTCCGCGAGTCGCTCGGCGAGCTCTCGACGTTCGTCGGGCGTGACGGCATCCAATGCGAAGACGGGTGCCATGTCGAGCAGATCGTGCGAGGAATCGTTCGCCTCGTCAGCCATCCACAGTCACCCCCAGACAATTCTTCAGTCGTTTCAGGCCGTCCCGGATGCGCGACTTGACCGTCGGCAACGGGGACGAAAGTTCTTCTGCCACTTCGGTATACGTAAAGCCTCTGTAGTAGGCGAGCTCGACCGAGCGTCGCTGCAGTTCGGTGAGCGAACCCAGACACTCGTTCACCCGGCGGCGATCGTCGCGCTGCGCGACCTCCTCGCTCACCGAGTCGAAGGCCGCGTCGACGTTCGTCGAACCGTACTGCGACTCGCGGTCGGCTCCGGACTGTTCGCTGCGGACCCGGTCGACGGCACGCCGATGGGCGAGCGTGATGATCCACGACAGAGCGGAACCCTGACGCGGGTCGTACTTGTCGGCCGACCTCCATACCTGGAGGTAGACCTCCTGGGTGGTCTCCTCGCTGTAACCGGGATCCCGCAGGACCCGCAGCACCATGCCGAAGACTCGGGAACGCGTCGCGTCGTACAGTTCGGCGAACGCCGTAGGGTCTTGCCGGGCCACCCGCCCGAGCAGTTCGCCGAGGGTATCGGTATGGCCTCCGACGCCGGTCATCGGCTCAGTCCGCTCATCGAGGGAAAGCCTAGCCTGGGCATTCCCTCCACTCAAGGCAACCGTGTCGACCACGAGCGTCACCCCATCCACATCCGAGCACGTAGAACAGTCGTGAGATCGGCCGGCAGCCGTTCGCCGCTGACGGTCGCGGTGAACACCGGGACGCCGGGTCGCCGCAGGGCGACCGAGACCGCGAACGTGTCGCCGGCCCGGGTGATGATGTCGATCTCGTCCGAGCGCAGCGTGTAACAGTGCCGTCCGTTCCGGCGCGAATGGATCTCCGCGACCACGCAGGCCAGGGAACCGCTCGGATCGTGACACCAGAACAGGTTCAGCGGATCCGATCCGAGACCGAGGCGCCGGATGTTCAGCAGCGCAGTGATGCGCCCGACCGGAACCCGCACCCCGTCGGCCACGAGCTGATCCTCGACCCGCCCGCGGAAGGTGTCCGAATCGCTCGCGACGAAGTGGTCCCACTGCGACAGATGCCACGGACGCGGCGGTGTGGTGCCGACCGGACGCCCACCGGGCAACACGAATACGTGAGCCGGTCGGAGATCCTCGACGTCGTCCATGACCTGCATTCGGAGCCGACCGCAATACGGATGGGTCGAACACCGGATACCGATCCGAAAGAAAATCTCTCGATCCGACCCATCCGGGCCGACCCGAGGTTCGAATGACCGATGACACACCTGATCGACGTGGCCGTTTCCGGCCACGGCCTACGAAGGGAACCACAGTCATGAACATCACTGCGCGCAAGAGCCTGGCCGTCGTCGGAATCGGTGCGATGTCCCTGCTGGGTGTCGCGGCGTGTTCGGATGATTCGGGCACGGACACCACCGACACCACCACGATGGAGACCACCCAGGAGACAATGCAGGAAACCACCACGGCTGCAACCGGTACCGCAGCCCCCGCTGCCGGCCCCGTCGGACCGGGCTGCGCCGATTATGTCGCCGCGAACCCTACCGGCCCGTCGTCCGTCGAGGAACTCGCGAACCAGCCTGTCGCCGAGGCCGCCGGAAACGTGCCGATCCTGACCACTCTCACGCAGGCCCTGTCCGGCCAGCTCAACCCCGACGTCAACCTGGTCGAGACGCTCAACGGTGGCGAGTTCACCGTCTTCGCACCGGTCGACGACGCGTTTGCCGCCCTGCCGCCGGAGACCGTCCAGACGCTGCAGACGGATTCGGCTCTACTGACCGACATCCTCACCTACCACGTGGTTCCCGGTGAGCTGACCACCGCCGACATCGCCGGCACGCAGACCACCGTCCAGGGCGGCACCGTCGAGGTCGCCGGCGAGGGTGAGATGTGGACCGTCAACGACGCCAACGTCATCTGCGGTGGCATCGAGACCGAGAACGCCACCGTGTACCTGATCGACGGCGTTCTCATGCCCCAGCAGTAACCGATACCGGACGACGGAAGGGTAGAAGGCATGCGTAGATCCCGACACGGCGTTCGGGGGCTTGCGGCGGCGTTCATCGCCGCCGCAGGCGCACTCCTGTTCGTCACGCCCGCCGCCGCAGCGCCGCTCACTCCGGTTCCCGAGCTCGACGTGAACCGGTATGTGGGGCAGTGGTATCAGCTCGCCGCCAATCCGGCTCCCTACAACATCGACTGCGCTCGCGACACGACGGCGTTCTACACGCTGCTCGACGAACGCAACGTGCGCGTGGAGAACTCGTGCACCACGTTCACCGGTGATCGTCGCGGGATCATCGGGAACGCTCGTGTGAACGACACCGCCGCACTGCACGTGTCGTTCCCGGGGGTGCCGTTCCAGGATTCGCTCGACGGACCGAGCAATTACATCGTCACGTATCTCGCGGACGATTACTCGTGGGCATTCGTCGGTGACCCGACGCGTATCTCCGGATTCGTGCTGTCGCGTTCGCCCGTCGTCAGCGACGACGCGTGGCGCGAGATCCGGAACGTCGTCGAGGCGAGCGGGTACAACTCGTGCCTGATGCTCACCTCGCCCACCACCGAGGGACTGCAGGAGATCAAACCGCTCTGCACCGTGTGACTCTCGGGACGATCGGAGTGGTGTGCGGGTCCAGAGGAAAATCCGCACACCACCCCCGATTCGTTGTCTCGGAAGATCCGCTCGCGAATTCGCCATCCGCTACGGCAAATTCGTTGGTTGCCAGGATGGTCGTGAGACACATTCAGGGACGGACGCGGGGAAACGGAAGCATCATGATCGACGTCGAAGTCGGCCGAACACCGACA
>NZ_JBNQFT010000025.1:0-80300 GCF_050321925.1 Rhodococcus sp. IEGM1339 | reverse complement strand
TCGATGTTCTGTGGGCGTTGTTGCGTGACGGCCGAGAATTCAGCATCGACAACCCGGCTCCGGCCGCTGCTGTTGCTTGACACAGTCATTGAGAGTCCTTCGGTGATCGGGGAAACGGTCGAGGGTGCCAGACCGAGGCCGAGCAGATCCTCGAGCGGTTCGGCGATGCTGCAAGTGCCGTACGACAGGAAACGGCGCCGGACCTCTGCGGCCCGGTCGTCGGAGAGTGCGCCGAGACGTGCGGAGAGCACTGCCCCGTCACGTTCGGCCAGCACGGACGCGACCTCGTCGATGTCGGCTCCGGACAGCACCGCGTCCACCGCGGCCAACAGGTTCACGAACCCGTGCTGTTCGAAGCCCGTCCTCGGGTCGGTGTTGCGCACCGCGTGGTGCAGACCGGCGGTCGCCTTGAACGGAACTCCCGTGGTGACGACCGTCGAGACCGCTGCGGCGAGCTCGGCTTCGTCCGGATAAGCCTCCGCCACGATCCCGCCGGTGCGGAACTTGGCGGCGTACGGCGTCCCGGTCAGTCGGGCGAGGATCTCGGCTCGGCGCTCGTCACGCGGAACCTCGACGAATACATCGATATCCGGTCGACTCACCCTGATCTCGTCGAGCGCCGCGAACAGCTCGTCGACGGATTGCTCTGCGGGGACCGCGATCTCGAGGGCCACCACGGACACCGAGTCCATTGCGTCGACCTGCTCGAGTGCGGGCCGGACGGCGGCGGTGCCGGTCGGTGCGGTCAGGCTCAGGGCCAGCTCACCGGGATACGGGTGCTGCGCCAGGTGATCTGCGAGTTCACCGAGGCGACCGGCCGGGAAGACGAACGCTCCGACGAGCGGTGCGTGCGCGGACGAGCGGTGCCCGGCGTGGGCGGGGACAGCGACGGGCAGCGGGGCGTTGCCCGGAGGGAACAGCGCAGCGTCGTCGCACAGTCCGGTCAGGAGAGGTCCGAAAGTCATTTGGCCGCTCCTGCATTGCGGTTCCAGCTGCCGGCGTAGGCGGCGTCCTCGCACGCGAGCGCACCCTCACCGAGTTCGAGCGGGCGGAAGGTGTCGACCATGACGGCAAGTTCGTCGAAGAACTCCACACCGATGCTGCGCTCGTAGGCACCCGGCTGCGGGCCGTGCGCGTGACCACCGGGGTGCACCGAGATCGAACCCTGGCCGATGCCTGATCCCTTGCGGGCCTCGTAGTCGCCGCCGCAGTAGAACATGACCTCGTCGGAGTCGACGTTCGAGTGGTAGTACGGCACCGGTACGGCCAGCGGGTGGTAGTCCACCTTGCGGGGCACGAAGTTGCAGATGACGAAGTTGTTGCCCTCGAACGCCTGGTGCGCCGGCGGCGGCTGGTGGACGCGACCGGTGATGGGCTCGAAGTCGTGGATCGAGAAGGTGTACGGGTACAGGCAGCCGTCCCAGCCGACCACGTCGAAGGGGTGGTGCGGCATCAGGTAGCGGGTGCCGACGATGCCCTGCGAGGTGCGGTGCTTGACCAGCACCTCGACGTTCTCCTCCTCGACCTGCATCAGCTCGGTCGGTCCGTGCAGGTCGCGTTCGCAGAACGGCGCGTGCTCGAGGAACTGCCCGAACTTCGACAGGTAGCGCTTGGGCGGCACGATGTGGCTGTTGGCCTCGATCGTGTAGGCGCGCAGCGGTGCGTCGCCCTTGGGTACCCAGCGGTGGGTGGTGGCCATCGGCAGCAGGACGTAGTCGCCGGCCTTCGCCTCGAGCGGACCGAAGACCGTCTCGACGGTGGCCTCACCGGACTCGACGTAGACCATCTCGTCGCCGACCACGTTGCGGTACAGCGGCGAGGGCTCGGTCGACACGACGTACGAGATGCGGACGTCGGCGTTGCCCAGGACCAGACGACGACCCGTCACGACATCCGTCTCGGCCCAGATCGTCTCGGGGAACAGATCGTGCAGCTTCAGGTGCCGCGGCTCGAGCGGATGGTTGGGCCTGGTGGTCTGATCGGGCAGCTTCCACTCGGTCGCGTCGACGATCGCCGACGGGATGTACCGGTGGTAGAGCAGCGCCGAGTCGGACGAGAAGCCCTCCTCGCCCATCAGCTCTTCGTAGTACAGGTTGCCGTTCTCGTCGCGGTGCTGGGTGTGACGCTTAGGCGGGATGACGCCGAGCTGTCGGTAGAACGCCATGATCTGACTCCTCGCGGATCTCGGGCGTGCGAGGGAAGGTCGCTCGCCTGGAATTAGTAAATACGTTAACTAATCCGAGGGTGTGAGCGCAACCACGGAGAGGTCACGAGGCTGTGTCAGTTGCGTCCGCGCACGTCGAACTGGCTGCGGTTGGTGATCAGCTTGTTCAGGAGCATCACGAGAATCTGCTGCTCGGTGGGGGTGAGCACCTCCACCCAGGCCTCCTCGCGCTCGTTCTGAGCACGGAAGCTGTCGCGGATCTCCTTCTCCCCTGCTTCGGTGAGCGACAACTGCACCGAACGCGCGTCGTGACTGACCGGAGTCTTCTCCAGGATTCCCGCCTCGACCAGCGGTTTCGCGAGGTTGGACACGGCGGCGCGGCTCATCCCGGTGAGCCGCGCGGCGACGTTCGGTTCGATCGGGCCCGCGAGCCAGATGACGAACATGAGCCGATAGGCCGACCACGACCGGCCACGCGGACGGTGGACCGCGGCCTCGAGGTCGTAGGTGACGATATCCGAGGCCCGATTGAGGGTGAGCAGGACTTCGGTTGCGCTGCGGTGATGTTCGCCGCCGAACTTGCTGTTCAGACGCTCCTGTGCGAGTTCGACGAAGGACCAGTAGTCGAGGTCGCGGGGTCTGGACATGCGGTCACAGTACCGCAGATCCGGGATAATTCATCTATTTACTATCCGGTCGAGCGACCGGCATTCGGCAGGACTGCGGAAAACCGCACTCCGAACGCCGCGAAATCGGCGGAAAACCGCAGCGACCTGCACGTTCATCGCTCATAGTGTTCCGGACATGAACCTCGCACACACCCTCACGCAGTCCCCCACGGACGAACTCCACGGCCTCGCGGGTCTGTCGCTACAGCTGATGGAGATGCTCGGCTCCCTCGTCGGCGCACTGCTGCTCTACCTCGCCGGACGCGCCTTCGGCCGTCAGCGGATGTATGCCGTGGTCGAGCGACTCCCCCTGGTGAACACCTCCGATCTGCGGCGCGGCGAAGAGTGGTTCGCCCGGCACGGCGAGAAGTCGGCGCTCCTCGGCCGGATGGTGCCGCTCGTGCGGAGCGTGATCTCGGTTCCCGCCGGGGTGGAGGCCATGCCCGTCGGTCGGTTCGTCGTCCTGACCGCCCTCGGTAGCGCCCTGTGGAACTCGATCTTCGTACTCGCCGGATACCTCCTCGGTGAGAAGTGGGGAGTCGTCGAACCGTATGCCGATGTGCTGCAGAAACTCGTGATCGTCGCGGTGGTCGCAGCAGTGGCGGTGTTCGTCGTCCGCCGTGTCCGATCGATTCGCGCCCGTTAGGGTCGGTCCGTGATCGATCACCTTCGGCGCTCACTCGGGACCTCGGTCCGCGCCGTCGTCGGGCTTCTGCTCGGGATCGTCACCGCGGTGACGGGTGTGGCGGCATCGGCTCGCCGTACCACCGACGGACCGGGTCGCGCGGCCGAACGCGACCGTATTCGTCTCGTGCGATGGTTCGACGCCGAGACGGTCCGGGATCTTCCGGATCGCGAGCCGACCGGATATTTCCTCGTCCGCCTGGCCTACGGTCCGCTCGTCGGCCTCGTCGTCCTGCTCGTCCTGATCTCCGCGACCGGCTACGGGGGCTGGGCGTTCGTCCTGCTGGCAGGCGGTCGCATCTCCGTCGCCGACGGTCTCGTCTCGCTCCTCGTCGCCGCCGTGATGATCTATCTCTCCGTCCGGATGGCGATGATCGTGGGCCAGTGGGACGTCCGCACAGCCCTGCGGTTGCTCGGCGACGATGCCACGCAGCATCGCCTCCGCGACCTGCAGCGCACCCGCGCCGACGTCGTCACCGCCATCGACGACGAACGCCGGCGGATCGAACGCGCCCTGCACGACGACGTCCAGCAGCGGGCCGTCGCGCTCGCACTCGACGTCGGTCGCGCGCGTCGCACCGCCGAACGCGGCGGCGGGAACCTCGTCGCCGACCTCGACAACGCCGTCGCCCAGGCGCAGGCGTTGCTCACCGAACTGCGCGACGTGGCGTGGCGGATATACCCGGCCGCGCTCGACGAGCACGGAATCGCCGCGGCGCTGGAAGGGTTGTCCGCGCACACTTCACCGTCGCCGACCTGATCTGTCGATCGACCCGGAACCACCACACGATGTCGCGGCAGCCGCGTACTACGTTGCCACGGAAGGGGTCACGAACTCGACGGATGTGGCGGGGCCGAGATGACGGGCTCCGGGCTGACAGGTCTCGCGCGCCGTGTCGCCGCGCTGGACGGGCAGTTCTCCGTACACAGCCCCCGCGGAGGGCCGACCGTCGTGGAAGCGAGGATCCCGTGCGCATCGTGATAGCCGAGGATTCGACCCTTCTTCGCGAGGGCCTGTCCCGGTTGCTCGCGGACGAAGGCCACGAGGTGGTTGCCGGTGTGGGCAACGCCGTCGAGCTGCGTCACGTCGTCGAGCGCGAGGTGCCCGACCTCGTGTTGCTCGACGTGCGTATGCCACCGACCTACTCGACGGAGGGCATCGACGCGGCGCGGTGCATCAAGGAGGAATACCCGCAGGTCGCTGTGCTCGTGCTGTCGCAGTACGTCGAGCACCGGAACGCGACCGGCCTGCTCACGAACGGCTGGGGTGGCGTGGGCTATCTGCTCAAGGATCGCGTGTCGGACGTGGGGGCGTTCCTCACCGACCTGGAACGTGTGGCCGCGGGCGGGACGGCCTTCGATCCCGAGGTGGTGCGGCAACTGTTCGCGAGCACCCGCCGCACCGACCCTGTCGCCACCCTCACCGAACGCGAACGCGAGGTGCTCGAGGCCCTCGCCCAGGGTTTGACGAACACCGGCATCGCCGATCGTCTGACCATGTCGGTCAGCGCCGTCGAGAAGCACGTCAATTCGATCTTCGTGAAGCTCGACCTGCCGCGCGAGGCCGACCGTAGTCGGCGGGTACGGGCGGTTCTCCTCTATCTCGAGAGCACAGGCACCCCGAGCTCACGGGACGACCGCTGACGCCCCGTACGGATCAGAAGAGCGGATACACGAAGTGCCCGACGCCTCCGCCGGGTGCGCTCGACCCCGTCACATTCGGAAGGTTCGCGGGCAGACGCTGAAGCTTATGTGGACGGCCTTCGAGGTCGGCCTGCCAGCAATCGGTCGTCACGCCGTGGAAGCCCTGACACACGATGCGGGTGTTCGTGCCGAAGGGCGAGGTCAGCCGCGGCTCGTTCACCAGCGGATTCCAGTAGGCAAGCTCGTCCGGCGTGAGCCAGTTGGCGGGGTCCACGTCGTACACGTAGATCGGGCTGTTGGGTTGCTGGACCGGCCACTCGTCCTGCGCCGCCGCGATGCCGGCGCCGCCGAGGACGATCCCTCCTGCCACTGCGGCGACCGCTCCCGCTCGCAGTACCCGCCGAAATCCGTTCGCCATCGTTCCCTCCACCCATTCTGTCGGATCCGTCCGTCGACCACATCGAAACACGGACCGCGGGGTCCGATACGACAAACCGAAATTGTCGATCTCCGACGCTTTCCGGCAATTCGGGCGGGGAGGACGCCTTCGAGTGACAGATCACGCAACCCGACCTCGCGTGCATTCGAGCACTCGAGCCCTCCAAGAGCACACATCTGTGTGCACAATTGATAGGTGAGTTCAACCCAGTCGACCACCGATCCGCACCACGGCACCCTTCGCAGCCCGCGCTTCTGGCTCGCGCCCTTCGCTGTCGTCGCAGCGATGATGAGTGCCCTGGCCTACTTCTATCTCGGCGCACTCCTCGATCCGAGCGAGAACCTGAGACAGTTCCCGATGGCCATCGTCAATCAGGACGTCGGCGATGTGCTGCCCGGATCGGACGAGCGACAGAACTTCGGCGACCAGATCACCGAGGGCATCCTCGACGGCATCGATCCCGAGGAGATCGACCTCCGACGGATGGGAATCTCGGCCGCCAACCAGGGCCTCGACGACGGCAGCCTGTACGGCGCGATCGTCATCCCGAGCGACTTCACCAAACGCATCTCGATCCTCGCGCAGGCCTCGGTCGTTCCCGGTGACATCGAGAAGCCGATCATCACCCTCTACACGAATCCCCGGACGGGCGCGTTCGCGACGGGCATCGTCACGACGATCGGCGACCGCGCGCTGACCCAGGTGAACGACACGGTCGGGCAGCAGCTGACCGAGACCGTCACCGCGACGCTCGCAGAGTCGGCACCCGACCTGCAATTGTCCGGAGCATCCAGCCTCGTCCTGACCCAGCCGATCGATGCACTCACCGTCGAGCACAAGCCGCTGCCCGACGGGACGGGCGCCGGCCTGTCCGCCTTCTTCTACACCCTGCTGCTGATCCTGGCCGGCTTCACCGGCGCCACGATCATCAACGCGGTCGTCGACAGCGCCCTCGGTTTCGTGCCCACCGAATACGGCCCCCTCTACATCGCGCGGGAGACCACCCGGATGTCGCGCCTGCAGGTGCTGGCACTCAAGTGGGGCATCACGGTGGTCATGTCGTTGATCGTCTCGGCGTTGTATGTGTGGATCGCCACCGCACTCGGCATGCCGGCGCCGCGCGCGCTGCTGCTGTGGGAGTACGGGGCGCTCGCGATCTCGGCCGTGGGCATCACGTCCCTCGCGGTGATGTCGATCTTCGGCGCGGCGGGCCTGCTGGTGAACCTGATCGTGTTCATCGTGCTCGGCCTGCCGTCGTCCGGTGGCACCATTCCGATCGAGGCCACCCCGCGGATGTTCGAATGGTTGTCGACCTTCGAGCCGATGCACCAGATCTATCTCGCGGTGCGGTCCATCCTCTACTTCGACGGACGACCCGACGCCGGGCTCGGCCACGGCGTGACGATGACGATCGTCGGCGTCGTGTTCGGTCTCGTCGTCGGCGCCCTGGTGACGTGGATCTACGACCGTGTCGGTTTCCACCGGGCCGCGGACGCACCCGTGCGTCTGCCCTGGCGGCCGTCGCGACAGCAGGTTCGGGATTCTGCGGTCGCGACCGACACGGTTCGTTCGAACGACAGCGTGGACGCCGGTGAGGACGATCGTGACGATACGGGCGAATCCTCCGGCAGCTCCGAGCATGCGGGCGAAAGCGACGGGCCCACGAACGAAATGGGGGACCCCGCCGCGCGTCGGGGGTAGCGGCGGAGTCCCTCCACTACCACGGTAGTGGCGGTTCTCGCGGGGATCGCTCTCGATACCGGTGAATTCGAGGGTGAATCGGGGGGTCACCGCGCGTCGGGGTCTGTCGCCGTGATGGAGCACACTGTATGGGTGCGCACGGTCGTCGTTCCTCATCCTGCGGACGGCCGGGGCCGTCGCGGTGCAAGCATCGTCGAGGTCGACGCATTCGGTGCGCCGCTCAGCTCGGTGCGGGAGTACCCCGGATTCGCGGATGCAGTCGCTGCGATCGACGCCGAATCGCGACCGCGCTGGGTGTGGACCTCGACGGCATCGGTCTATCCCGAGCTGCTCCGCGCCGATGTTCGGGTGCAGCGATGCCACGATCTCGCCACCACCGGCGCCATCCTTGCCGTACGCGAGGGCCTGCCCCCGCCCACTGCGGAGGAGCCGGTCGACGAGCGGCCCGGCCTCTTCGATGCGGCTCCCGCGATCGACGTCGAGGCGGTGGTCGAGCAGTTCGCCGAGCAACGTCGCCGCATCTCCGGCGACGCCCGCCTCGAGTTGCTCACCGCCGCCGAATCGGCCGGCACTCTCGCAGCGGCCGAGATGGGTTTCGACGGGTTGCCGTTCTCGGCGCAAGCGCATCGTCGCCTCCTCGAGGACACCCTCGGGCCGCGCCCGACCGGCTACGACCTGCCGAGCCGTATCGCCGAAGTGGTCGAGGAGGTCAGCGCGGTCTTCGGCCGCCCCGTGAATCCCGCCTCCCACAGCGAGGTGCTCGAGGCGTTCCGTCGCGAGGGCATCACCGTCGAGTCGACCCGCAAGCATGTGCTGCAGCGGATCGACCATCCCGCGGTGCCTCTGTTGCTGCGGCACCGCGAGCTGTCGAAGTTGTACAGCACGAACGGCTGGCACTGGCTCGACACCTGGGTCCGCGACGACCGGTTCCGTCCGGTCTATGTTCCCGGCGCGGTCGTATCGGGCCGGTGGGCGAGTCGCGGCGGTGGCGCTCTGCAGATCCCCAAGGCACTGCGGTCGAGTGTGATCGCCGATCCGGGCCGGTCGTTCGTCGTCGCCGACGCGGGCCAGCTCGAACCGCGCATCCTGGCGGCGATGTCGGGCGATCGGCGAATGGTCGCGGCGGCCGGTTCGGACGATCTGTACGCCCCGGTCGCCGCGGCGTCCTTCGGCGGCGACCGCGCGAAGGCGAAGGTCGCGGTGCTCGGTGTTCTGTACGGCGCCACGTCGGGCGACGCGCGTGCCCTGCTGACGGTGCTGCGTCGCAGCTTCCCGACCGCCGTCGACTTCGTCGAACGTGCCGCCCGTGCGGGTGAACGTGGCGAGGTGGTGCATTCGTGGCTGGGCCGTGCGTGCCCACCCGCTCCGGAAGGCTTCCACTCCCACGGTGATGCGCATGCGCGAGGCCGGTTCACGCGGAACTTCGTCGTGCAGGCCACCGCGGCCGAGTGGGCGCTGTGCGTGCTTGCGGAACTGCGACGGCGGCTGACCACCGATCCCGACCCGACGGCCGGCGATCTCGTGTTCTTCCAGCACGACGAGGTGGTGGTGCACACCGGCAACCCGGAACTCGCGTCGTCGCACATCACGGCGTCGGTCGAGGTGGCGACGCGCCTGATGTTCGGCGACACGCAGGTTCGTTTCCCGATGGACACCGCCGTGCGCAGCGTCTACGCCGAGGATGCGGGCGGCGAGTAGGTGGCGTGTGTCCACAGATGCATGACGGCGTAGGCCCGCCACGGCCGCCATTGTTCGGCGCGCTCGGCGGCTTCGCGCGCACTCTCCACCTGCAGGGCTCGTCGGAGAACGAGGTCGCCGGACGGATACGCGTCGCGGTCGCCGAGTCGTAGAGCGAGATAGTCGACGGTCCACGGTCCGATCCCGGGAAGCGCGAGAAGGTCTGCCGCGAACGACAGATGCTCCGGCGCCACCCCGTCGGCTGCGACCCGGGCCAGTTCGGCGACGGTGCGGGCGCGCGACTGCGTCGTGCCGATGACGGCACGCAGCTCGCTCTGCTCGACCGTCGCGAGTCGGTGCGGCGTAGGGAAGCATCGCAACCCACCGGGTGCACCATCGCCGAAGGCTGCGACGAGTCGTCCTGCGAATGTGCATGCCGCAGCGACGCTCACCTGCTGCCCGAGCACTGTCGACACGGCGGTGGCGAACCAGTCGGTGGTGCCGAGCACGCGCAGACCGGGGTGGGTCTGCACAAGAGGCCCGAGCACGGGATCGGGCTCGAATGCCGCATCCACGACGGACGGGTCGACGCCGAGATCGAGCCACTTCCGGACCCTCTCTTCGATCTCCTCGACATCCGCGCGACCTGCGGTCTCGACATGAACCTCGAGATGTCGCACATCCCCGTGTCTCCCGTCGTCGGGTGTCGCAGGGTCGGCGAAGCGGACGGCGACGTGCGCGGCGCCGCCGTTCGTGCGGATCGCGCGGTGATGGGTGCCGGTAGCGCTGTTGTGGTGTTCGTAGCCGGGGACGGTGTGGCTTCGCAGCGACGCGAGCATCGGCCCCACCGCAACGGGTTCGGCCACCGGGATCCGGAGGGTGGTGATCATGCCACCGACTCGAGTTGCAGCAGCGCCCTCTTCGCCTCGACTCCCCCGACGTACTGCCCCATGCTGCCGTCGCTGCGCACCACCCGATGGCACGGCACCACCACGGGCAGCGGGTTCTTCGCGCACGCCGTACCGACCGCCCGCACCGCGCGCGGGCTCCCGGCCGCGGCGGCGATCTCGGCATAGCTCGCCGTGCGCCCGTATTCGATCTCGGGCAGACGCGTGATCACTTCACGACGGAATCCGTCGGCGAGACGCAGATCGAGCGGAACGTCGAAATGTGTCCTCGTACCGGCGAAGTACTCGTCGAGTTGCCGGACCACCGGGTCGAGTCGCCGCGGCGCGTCGAGCACGCGCGGGCTGATCCGGCGGGAGAGTTCGTCGAGCACGGCGTCGGATCCGTCGGCGACGTAGGCGACCCGCACGAGTCCGACGGGGGTGGTGGCCAGCAGGAGCGGACCGACGGGGGTGTCGACGACGCGGAACGCGACATCGAGCAACCCGGCCGCCTCGGCGTCGAGTACGAGCTTCTCCCGCAACCACGCGAGATCGGTCGATCCGACCGAGGGTTGTGGAAAGTTCATGAGCGACACCCTGTTCCGTGTTCGATCCGACGACGCAACGCAACCCGACCGTCGGCCGCCGCGCGACGTGCCGCGGCCGGGCTGTTGCCGAGGATCGTGCCGATCTCCGCATAGGGCAGGCCTCCGACATAGTGGTAGACCAGCGCCGCACGCTGCGTGAAGGGAAGTTCGGCGACCGCGCTCCACAGTTCGTCGTCGCCCTCACCGGGGTTTCCCGTGGCCGACGCGGGTTCGGGGAGGTTCTCGGTGGGCACCGGCGTCCGCCCGCGCACCCGGTGGATGTCGACGGCCTTGCGGTGCGCGATGGTCACGAGCCACGCTTCGATGTTGCTGCCCGGTGGCAGGTCGGGATAGGCGCGCAACGCCGCGAGGAAGGTCTCGGACCAGGCGTCGTCGGCGTCGACCGGTCCGAGCAGTGCGCGGCAGACCCGGAGGACCGTCGCGCCGTGGCGGGTGACCACCTCCTCGAAAGGAGGCAGGCTCGCCCGCGGTAGGTGATCAGGCAGGGACATGGGTATCGCCGGCGACATCGGGCTCGGCGGAACTCAGCACCCGTGCCTCCTGGTCGAGCAGGAAGCGTTTGCGCTCGAGACCACCGGCGTAACCGGTGAGCTTGCCGCTGCTACCGATGACGCGATGGCACGGCACGATGATGCAGAGCGGGTTGCGGGCATTGGCCGCAGCGACCGCCCGTACCGCAGTGGGCCGGCCGAGGGCGAGTGCAATCTCCGAGTAGGTGCGCGTGGTGCCGTACTCGATCGTCATCAGCGCCTCCCACACCTCGCGTTGGAACGGGGTGCCGACGGGAGCGATGGGGACGGTGAACCGGGTACGGCGACCCGCGAAGTACTCATCGAACTGGGTGATCGCCTCGTCGAACCCCCCGGTGACCTGCTCGCCGAAACCGGCACGGTCGGGCGCGGGGTGATGCTCGGCCATGTACACGCCGCTCAGGACGCCGTCGGTGTTCACCAACGTCAACTCGCCGATCGGTGTGTCGATCACGGTGTGGGTGCGCAATGCGGTCACGGCCTCGATCCTTCCATCCGGTGTGTGCCCTGTACCGGGTAGACGAACGGGACGCCGAAAATGTGAGGTCCGCGATCACGACGATCGGACGTACTGCACTATGACGACATGATCTCGCTGCCTGTGCCCGCGCTCGGAGTCTCGGTCGCCGGTTCCATCGTCGACGTCACCCGGACCGTGCTCGGACGCACCCGCGAGACCGCCGAGTTCGCACTGTCGCTCCCGACGCGGGTGGAAGGCCTGCTCAGCGAGGCCGAATCGCTCATCGACTCGGTCGAATCGCTGATCCGCCGCATCGACAGCGTGGTCACCGACGCCACCGACATCGTCGAGGGAGCGTCGGTGGCCGTCGCGCAGGCCACGCAGGTGATCGCCTCGACCATCGGTGTGGTGGAGGAAGCCGCCGATGCGGTCACGCGCGCCACGGAGATCATCGACTCGACGGGCGGGGTCGTGCGCGATGCGACGGTGGTCGCGGCCGACGCGCGGATCGTCGTCGAGTCCGCCGGCCGCAGCTCCGACGCCGCCGGGGAACTGCTCGAGACCTACAAACCCCTCGCCGAACGTGCCGCTCCCCTCGCCACCCAGTTCGTCGAGGAGTTCTCACCAAAAGAACTGCGCGCCGCGATCAAGCTCATCGACCGGCTCCCCGAGATCACCGAGCGGGTCGACGCGGTCCTGCCCATCATGGCGACACTCGACACCGTCTCCCCCGAGATCCACGAACTGCTCCTCGTCGCCAAGGACGTCCGCCAGGCCATCGTGGGCGTGCCCGGGTTCAACTTCCTGCGCCGACGCGGCGAGGAGAAGGAAACCAACGGTGATGATTGACCGCCCCGGACGGCTCTACTGATGGGCCGTGGAGAGGAACTGGTGCGTCGCCACGTCGACGATCTCGTCGGGCGAGATGGCGATCTCGTCGTTCAACCACGCGGTGACCAGTTCGGCCAGACCCCCGACGAACAGCAGTCCGTTGATCTCGCCCCGTTCGGGCGGCCACGCCCGGTCGCCGTACATGCGGGTCGCTTCGTCGGCGACCATCTGGGCGAAACTCCGTAGCGACGCTCGTCTGTGGGTGCGCAGGGGTTCGAAGCCGGCGGACTCGATGAGTGAGACCCGGCCCTTGCGCGGGTCGTCGGTGAGGATCGCGACGAACGACGCGATGGCGTTTCGCACGAGGTCTTCGAGTGTGCCCGTGCCGGTGCGGAGCGCGGCGAGTACGGCCTCGCGCACCTCGTCGGCGATCTTGTCGAGGACCTGCTGCAGCAGATCGTCCCTGCTGGTGAAATTCTCGTAGAAATACCGCTCCGTCAGCTTGGCGTGGGCGCACATGGCGGTCATGGTGGCGCCGCTCTTCCCCGAGGCCGCGAACAGTTCCAGTCCTGCTTCGAGCAGGGCTTCGCGCCGCAGCGCGACACGCTGTTCGCCGCTCAGACCGGCATAGCGGCGGGGCGCGGGGGAAGTCATGGGACCGATCTTGACAGACCGGACCGATGTGACGCACACTACACCCCAATCTGACAGGGTCTCCTGTCAGATATCCGCAGAACTGGAGGTTCGTCGTGACCCGGATCCTGGCGGCTCCCCCCGCCCACTCCCATCTGCGCCCGGTCCCGGGACGATCGGGAATACCCGGTATCGGGCACGTCCTCGAATACATCCGCGATCCACTCGCGATGATGCAGAAGCACTGGGACCGATACGGCGAGGTCTCCTGTTTCTCTGCGGCCGGTCGACGCTGGATCTCGGTTCTCGGACCCGACGCCTGCCAGGAGGTGCTGCAGAACAAGGACCGGGCCTTCGCCAACGGCGACGGCTGGTCGGCACTGATCGGGCCGTTCTTCCACGGTGGCCTCATGCTCCTCGACTCGGAGGAACATCTCAAGCACCGCCGCATCATGCAGCAGGCGTTCACCCGATCACGCCTCGAGAAGACCGTCGATGCCATGAATCCGTCGATCACCCAGAAGCTCGACAGGTGGGTTCCCACCGACGGATTCCGTGCATACACGGCGCTGAAGACACTCACGCTCGATCTCGCCACCGACATCTTCATGGGCGGGGCCGAGGACTCCACACCGGCCGAGATCGAAGCGGTGAAGAAGGCATTCATCGACTGTGTGCAGGCGGCGACCTCGATCGTCCGGTACCCCGTCCCCGGCACCCGGTGGAAGCGCGGACTCGACGGACGCCGAGTGCTCGAGGACTTCTTCCGGCACTATCTCCCGGCGCGACGGTCGCGGGAGACGGACGACCTCTTCTCGGTGCTGTGTCACATCGAATCCGAAGCGGGACAACGGTTCAGCGACGACGAGATCGTCGATCACATGATTTTCCTACTGATGGCCGCGCACGACACGTCGACCATCACGATCTCCACGATGATGCAGTATCTCGGGCAACATCCGCAGTGGCAGGACCGGTGCCGGGCCGAGTCGCTCGCATTGGGCACCGCCGTGCCGAGTCACGCCGACCTCGACGCGCTCGGCAGTCTCGATCTGGTGATGAAGGAATGCCTCCGCCTCGTCTCGCCGGTGCCCGTCCTCGCGCGACGAGCCGTGCGCGACACCGAGGTCCGAGGACATTTCGTGCCGGCCGGCACGTATGCCTCTGTCGCGCCGCACTTCACGCACCACATGCCGGAGTACTGGCCGGAGCCCGAACGTTTCGATCCCGAACGCTTCGCGGACCATCGACGCGAGGACAAGGTGCACCGCTATGCGTGGGAGCCGTTCGGTGGGGGCGTGCACAAATGCCTCGGCATGCACTTCGCCGGGGTCGAGGTCAAAGCGATCGTCCACCAACTGCTGCTGCGCTTCGAGTGGCACGTCGACCCCGGCTACGTCGTCCCGCTCGACTTCACGTCGTTGCCGTTCCCGTCGGACGGACAGCCGGTCGACCTGCGACTGCGGTCGACCGACCCCGATCGTCAGGCCGTATAGACAGTCAGGCCGTGTAAAGACCTGCGCCCGCGCGGCTGAGCACGAGCTTGGGCACCACTGCCCGCGACGACAGCTTGAGCAGCGCGTCGACGATCTCGACGACGTCGTTCACCTCGATCATGGACTCGGCCGGAATCTTGTCCTTGATCCAGTCGGACATGTCGGTGTCGACGTATGCGGGTGCGAGCGCCGACGCGGAGATGCCGTTGCCGGACTCCTCGGCGTTGAGCGTCTCGACCAGCGAGATCAACGCGGCCTTCGTCGCACCGTAGGCGGCGAGACCGGCCTCGGCGTAGACACCTGTGATCGACGAGAGCGCAACGATCTTCGATCCGCGGGCCGGATCGTTCTCCGCCTCGGCGCGCAGCAACGGCAGCGACGCCTGGATGAGCGCGAACGGGGCGTTGAGGTTCACGGCGACCGTCTTGTCGAACCGTCGGGCCGGGAACTCGGCGATCGAGCCTGCCGTGCCGACACCGGCATTGAGGATCAGCGCCTTCATGGAACCGAACGCCTCGCGATGCGTCTCCACGACGCGGGCGGTGGCTTCCGGATCGGCGAGATCGGCTGCGACGGCGCGTACCTCCTTGGCACCCGCCTCCCGTAGACGCTCGGCGACACTCTCGAGGCGTTCCGCCCCGCGGGCACTGATCGTCAGTGCGTAGCCGCGTTCGGCGAGACGGGTGGCGATACCGAGGCCGATACCCCTCGAGGCTCCGGTCACGAGCGCGCTGGTCACGCGTGGGCTCCCTTCAGTGCTGCGAGTCCTGCTGCCACCAGGTCGGGCACGGCTTCACCGGCGCGGTCGAAACCGTCGCCGATGGTCGCCCCGGCACGCCACCGATGGTTGATACCCTCCGCGATGACGGCGAGCTTGAGGTAGGCCAGACCCATGTAGAAGTTCCAGTTGGCGATGTCGCGCCCCGACGCCGTGGCGTAGCGCTGCACCAGATCGTCGGCCGCCGGCAGTCGTTCGCTCGACCATGCCGCCGGGAAGCCCAGGATGTCGTCGAGCGCCGGATGCCGGTACACGCACATCATGGCGAGATCGGTGAGCGGGTCGCCGAGGGTGGACAGTTCCCAGTCCACCACGGCGACAACGCGTGCCGGGTCGTTCGGGTCCAGGATGGTGTTGTCGATACGGTAGTCACCGTGGACGATCGACGGAGCGGGCGATTCCGGAATCGACTCGGCGAGCGCGGCGTGCAGCCGTTCGAGATCCGGCAGTTCCCGGGTCTTCACCCGGCCCCACTGGCTCGCCCACAGCTTCACCTGCCGGGTCACGTAGCCGTCCGGCCGGCCCAGTCCCCCGAGGCCGACGGCCTCGAAGTCGACATTGTGCAGTTCGGCGATGATGCGCACGAGTTCACCGACACAGCGGTCGATCTCGCCGTCGCCGAGCGCATCCAGGTCGGCCTTGCTGCGCACCACACGTCCGTCGACGAACTCGACGACGGTGAACGGTGCGCCCATCACCGAATCGTCCTCGCACTGGGCGACGGTGGGCGCGACCGGCACACCGGTGCCCTTGAGCGCCGACGTGATGCGGAACTCGCGGGCGACGTCGTGCGCAGACGGGGTCAGGCCCGTGGTCGGGGGGCGACGCAGGACCCAGTGGGATTTCTCGTCGCGCAACCCGTAGGTGAGATTGGACTTGCCACCCGAGATGAGCTCCGCCCGAAGTTCACCGTGAACGGTCACACCGGAATCGGCGAGGAAACGCTCGAGAACGGCAAGATCGAGTCCCTCGTGTACGGCGGTCATTTCGCGGCCTCGCGGGCCGCCTTGCGAACGGCACCGACGGCGCGCTTGGCGATGGCCCAGCGGTGCACCTCGGACGGACCGTCGTATACGCGGAACGGCCGGACCTCGCGGGTGAGGCGTGCGATCGGAAGATCTTCGGAGACACCGAGACCGCCGCACATCTGAGCGGAACGGTCGACGATGCGGAAGATCGCCTCGGCGGCGAAGGTCTTGGCGATCGACGTGGCGTTCGAGGCGTGCGAACCCTGGTCGAGCTCCCAACACGCCTGCACGAGCAGCGCGCGGGTCGCGGCGATGTCGATCTCGTTGTCGGCGATCATCTTCTGGATCATGCCGAGATCGCCGAGGCGGGAGCCGAATCCTTCACGCTCCGAGACGTAGCGGACGGCGGTGTCGTGACCGCGGCGAGCGGCGCCGAGCCAGCGCATCACGTGCGTCATGCGGGCGGGGCCGAGGCGCACCTGCGCGTAGGCGAAGCCCTGGTCGACCTCGCCGAGCACGGCGGAGTCGGGGACGAACAGGTCCTCGAAGTCGACCTCGCAGTGACCACCGATCATGGAGCGGTCGAGGGTGTTGATGTGGCGACCGACCTTCAGGCCCGCGGTGTCGGCGGGGGCGAGGAACATGGTGGCGCCACCGCGCTGTCCGGGCTCGCCGGACGTGCGGGCCATGATGATGAAGAATCCGGCGCCGTCGGCACCGGTGATGAAGTGCTTACGGCCGTTGATCTTCCAGCCACCGGAGACCTTCTCGGCGCGCGTGTTCAGAGCGTTGGGATCGGCACCGGCACCGGGGGCGGGCTCGGTCATCGCGAAGGCCGAGCGCACGTCGCCGGCGGCGAGGGGCGCGAGGAACTGCTGCTTCTGCTCGTCGCTCGCGATGTGCGCGAGCATGTGCACGTTGCCCTCGTCGGGCGCGGCGATGTTGAGCGCGGTGGAACCGAAGAGCGAGTAGCCGGCCGCCTCGAAGACCGGGGCGCGGTCGGACATGCCCAGGCCGTGGCCGCCGTATTCGACGGGCGCGTGCGGAGCGAAGACACCGGCAGCCTTGGCGGCCTTCTGCAGATCCGCCCGGATCGCGTCGCCACCGGCGGCGGTGATGTCGCCACCGTGGGCGTCCTCGACGGGAAGCACCTCGTCGCGGATGAACTGCTCGGTCCGCGCGATGAGGTCCCGGACGTGATCCGAGTAGGACAGGTCGACCGCCATGCTGAGCCCCTTCCGTACCGACCGATCGATCGCTCGGTCGAGTTCACGGTGGCATATCCCCGCCATCGGGTCAAGCCCGGAAGGGGTGTCGGCTACTTCGCTCCGACCGCGTTCCGCGCGACCTGCAGGTAGCGGTGCACGATCTCGTCCGGCGACAACGAACCGTCCGGCCGGTACCAGCTCGCCACCGCGACGCACATCGTCGTCACGGCGCGACTGGCGTCCTTCGGATAGGGCGTGGAGAAGGTGCCGTCGGCGACACCGGCCTCGACGATCTCGTCGATCATGCACTGCTGCTCGTCGCGCAGGGCGACGAATGCACGGCGGGCCTCGGGTTCCATGCTGCGCATCTCGGTCGACGCCACGAACGCCTGATCGCGGCGGAACATATGGAAGCGCAGCAGCGACTCGACGACGGCGTCGAACTTCTCGGAGGGGGTGGGTCCGGCTTCATCGATCGCCTGCCGGCTGCGGGCGAGCAGGTCGTGCAGCACGGTGGTCGTGAGCGAGACGAGCAGCGCCTGCTTCGAGGGGTAGTGGTGGTACAGACCCGGCACCGACAGACCGGACCGCGACGCAACCTCGCGGATGGACGTGCCGTCGTAACCGCGTTCGGCGAACGCCTCGAGTGCAGCGGCGAGCGGCTTCGGCAGGTCGGTCGGGCCGTAGTCCCGCCAAGAGCCGACGTCGCCGGAAACCGAATCCTCACGCGTGTCCATGCTCAACACCGTAAGGGACGGCTCCGGCGACGTCGGCGCTCACAGGATCAGTAGTCGTCCTCGCCGTAGAGGACGAGACCGCGGAGGTTCTTGCCGGCGTGCATGTCGGCGTAGCCCTCGTTGATGTCCTCGAGCTTGTAGGTCTTGGTGACGAGGTTGTCGAGGTCGAGCTGCCCGTTCCGGTACAGCTCGAGCAACTTGGGGATCTGCGAGCGCGGGCCGGTGCCACCGAAGATGGCCCCCTGCAGACGCTTCTGCAGCAGCGTCAGCTCGAACAGGCTCATCGTCACCTGCGAGTCGGTGGCGTGACCCATGCCGACGACCACGACCTGGCCACCCTTGGCGGTGAGACCCAGTGCGGGGCCGATGATGTCGCCGGTGATCTCGCCGACGGTGATGACGGTGACGTTGGCCATCTGACCCCACGTGATCTCACCGATCACCGGTGCGGCCTCCTCGATCGACGCGAAGACATGCGTCGCGCCGAACTCCTTGGCCTTCTGCCGCTTGAACTCGACCGGGTCGATCGCGACGACGAACCGCGCCCCGGCGTGCGCCGCTCCCTGGACGGAGTTGATGCCGACACCGCCGACACCGATGACGACCACGGTGTCGCCGAGCTTGGTGCCGCCGATCTCGGTGGCCGAACCCCAGCCGGTCGCGACACCGCACCCGAGCAGGGCCGCCTTCTCGAGCGGGATGTCCTTCTCGATCTTGATGACCGACGCCTCGTTGACCGTGACGTACGGCGCGAACGTGCCGAGCAGGCACATCTGCAGCACCGGGTCGCCGTTCAGCGTCGCGCGGTAGGTCTTGTCGGAGATCGCCTGACCGGTGAGCAGGCCGGCACCCTCGTCGCAGATGTTCTGCATGCCCTTGGCGCAGGCCCGACAGCGGCCGCAGGCGGGGATGAACGCGAGGACGACGTGGTCGCCCTCCTCGAGACCCCGCACTCCCGGACCCACCTTGGTGACCACGCCCGCGCCCTCGTGACCACCGAGGACCGGGAAGGACGGAAGCGGTGTCGCCCCCGAGCGCAGATGCTCGTCGGAATGGCACAGACCCGAGGCCGCGAGGCGGATCTGCACCTCACCTGCGACGGGATCGCCGAGATCGATCTCCTCGATCTCCCACGGCTGGTTGATTCCCTTGACGACTGCTGCCTTCGTCTTCACCCGAGCCTCCTGAACCGAAAGTGTGTGTGATGTGCGTCACGGCATTCAAACACTTATCGGACGTTAGAGCAACGGGTTCGGACCCCTTCCACAGCGGGCAGTTACCCGCTACATTCGGTAACAGACAACTTCTCGTGAAGGGCTCCAGCCATGATTCACGTCCGCCACAGCGCCGTCGCAGACATCCCTACCGACCTCGCGTTCACCTACGTCGACGACTACCGGAACGTCCCCGACTGGATGTTCGGGGTGGCCCGCTTCCAACCCGTGAGCGAGCAGGTCTCCGGCCTTGGTGCCATCTACGACTCGACCATGCGGATCGGCCCCAAGGATCTCGGCTCGCGCGTGGAAGTCGTCGAATGGGAACGCAATCGCGTGATCGTCCTCGACTCGATCGCCGGATTCCGCGCCGCGTCGTCATGGACCTTCACGGACCTCGGCGACGCGACGCGGCTCGACGTCGACTTCGGCTACCGACTGCCCGGCGGGATCGCCGGCCGCACACTCGGCATGCTCATCGAACCGATTGTGGGAACGGCGATCCGGCAGACCGAGCACGCGTTGCGCACGCGGCTCGGTCAGCTCGTCTAGGACCGGACTCAGAAATTGCCGCGCGCAGCCTGCTCCCGCTCGATCGCCTCGAACAGCGCCTTGAAGTTGCCCTTGCCGAAGCCGAGCGAGCCGTGGCGCTCGATCAGCTCGAAGAACACGGTCGGGCGGTCGCCGACGGGCTTGGTGAAGATCTGCAGCAGGTAGCCGTCCTCGTCGCGGTCGACCAGGATGCCCCGCTTCTTCAGTTCCTCGATCGGCACCCGGACCTCACCGATACGGGCGCGCAGCTCCGGATCGTCGTAGTACGCATCGGGAGTCGCGAGGAACTCGACGCCCTCCTCGCGCAACTGGTCGACCGCCGTGAGGATGTCGTTGGTGGCCAGCGCGAGGTGCTGTGCACCCGGCCCGCGGTAGAAGTCGAGGTACTCGTCGATCTGCGAACGCTTCTTCGCGATAGCGGGCTCGTTGAGCGGGAACTTCACGCGGTGGTTGCCGTTGCACACCACCTTGCTCATGAGCGCCGAGTAGTCGGTCGCGATGTCGTCGCCGATGAACTCCGCCATGTTCGTGAAACCCATGACGCGGTTGTAGAAGTCGACCCACTCGTCCATGCGTCCGAGTTCGACGTTGCCGACGACGTGGTCGAGCGCCTGGAAGATGCGCTTGGGTGCACCCTCGCGCTTACGGTAGGTCGAGGTGCGCTCCACGTAGCCGGGCAGGTACGGGCCGTTGTAGCGCGACCGGTCGACGAGTGTGTGCCGCGTGTCGCCGTAGGTCGCGATGGCGCCGATGCGGACGGTGCCGTTCTCGTCGCTGATCTCGTAGGGTTCCTCGAGAACGGTCGCCCCCTGCTTCCGGGCATGCTCGATGCACTTGTCGACATCCGGGACCTGCAGGGCGATGTCGACGACGCCGTCACCGTGGAGGCGGTGGTGCTCGATCAGCGGGCTGTCCGGATCCACCGCGCCCTTGATCACGAATCGCACGGCGCCGCTGCGCAGTACGTAGGCGTGATGGTCGCGGTTGCCGGTGGTGGGTCCGGAATAGGCGATGAGTTCCATGCCGTAGGCGGACTGGTAGTAGTGCGCCGTCTGCGTGGCGTTTCCGACCACCCACACCACGGCGTCCCAGCCGCTGACGGGGAAGGGATCCCGTTCGCTGTCGTACTCCACGAGACCGACCAGGCGCCGGAGCTCCTCGGCGTCGAGCTGAGCAAGTCGTTCGCTGTCGGTCAGGGTGTATTCCAGAGTCATCGCTGCAACCTCCTGCCGCTCACTGCGGCACAGTCTTTGTGTCGTGTGTCACCAGGAGAAACCCACCCGTCGGTGCGACGCAACGTCGCCTTCGGCAACTGGCCCGACTGACTGGAATTCGCCGGAATCTGCACACTCACCTATACAATCGGACTAGTTTTCGGCGCTCGATGGGAAGGAACCGCGATGCGCGAGCCCGTGCAGCTGGACGAATTGGATTTCGCCCTCCTCGAGGCCCTGCACGCCGACCCGAAGATCGG
Source organism: Rhodococcus sp. IEGM1339 (assembly GCF_050321925.1). Classification (NCBI taxonomy): domain Bacteria; kingdom Bacillati; phylum Actinomycetota; class Actinomycetes; order Mycobacteriales; family Nocardiaceae; genus Rhodococcus; species Rhodococcus sp. IEGM1339. The sequence continues at coordinate 58,947 of NZ_JBNQFT010000025.1, read as the reverse complement.
CGCGCTCGAGTTGTCCCGTCGATTGAAGGTCGCGCGCGCCACCGTCTCGGCCCGCCTGCGACGCCTCGAGGACACCGGGGTCATCGCCGGCTACGAACCCCGGATCAACCTCGCCGCAGCAGGTTTCGAAGTGCAGGCGTTCGTGACGATGGAGATCGTGCAGGGCGCGCTCGAAGACGTCACCGAGGTCCTCGAAGGCATCCCCGGTGTCCTCGAGGCGTTCGCCACCACCGGCGCGGGCGACGTCCTGTGCCGCATCGGAGCCGAATCACACCTCGGTCTCCAGCAGACCCTCATCGAGCTGAACCGCTCCTCGATCGTCGCGCGGTCCACGAGTGTGATGGTGCTGTCGGAAGTGGTGCACTACCGGGCGATGCCGCTGCTGCGCACCCTCGAGCCGGAACGATCCGCGAAGGCACCGGCCTACCGCCGCTGAACCGACCACGTCCACAATCCGTCTCCGACTAGCCGGATTGCACAGAAAAAAGCGCTTCGGGCATCCGGACCCTCCGCACGCTGCACAGTTCGATGAAGCACAGTTGCGCAGCATTTGTTACTGACGTCACAGTCTTTCGCCATGAAGAACCTGCTGACGCGATTCGAAGAAAAAGCCCCCGAGATCGTCTTCGAGTGGCACGACACCGAGACCACCGCCCGGGGCTGGGTCGTCATCAACTCGCTGCGGGGCGGCGCGGCCGGCGGCGGCACCCGCATGCGCCGCGGCCTCGACCGGCGCGAGGTCGAGTCGCTGGCGAAGACCATGGAGATCAAGTTCACCGTCTCCGGACCTGCGATCGGCGGTGCCAAGTCCGGCATCGATTTCGATCCGTCCGACCCCCGCAAGGAAGGCGTGCTGCGCCGCTGGTTCGCGGCCGTCACTCCCCTGCTGCGTGCCTACTACGGCACCGGCGGCGACCTCAACGTCGACGAGATGAACGAGGTCGTTCCCCTCACCGAGTCCAACGGCTTGTGGCACCCGCAGGAAGGTGTCGTCAACGGACACTTCGGCAAGGACGAGCGCCAGCGCATCCAGCGGGTGGGCCAGCTGCGACTCGGCGTCGCGAAGGTTGTCGAGGACGCGCGGTTCACCCCTGCCACCAGCACGAAATACACTGTCGCCGATTTGATCACCGGTTACGGCGTCGCCGAGTCGGTCCGTCACCACCAGCTCGTCTATCGGGGCACCGACCTCGCCGGCAAACGCGTCGTGGTGCAGGGCTGGGGCAACGTCGGCGCCGCTGCTGCCTACTATCTCGCCCAGGCCGGCGCCTCGATCGTGGGCATCATCGACCGCGACGGCGGCATCCTCGCACCCGAGGGTCTCTCCTTCGACGAGGTCCGCACCCTGCTGCTCGAGCGCGACGGCAACGCCCTGCGCAGCGACCGCATGATCCCCTTCGACGAGGTGAACGCCCGCATCTGGGATCTCGGAGCCGAGATCTTCCTCCCCTGCGCCGCGAGCCGCCTCGTCACTCGCGAGCAGGTCGACCGCATGGTCGCCGCGGGACTCGAGTCGATCGCCTCCGGCGCCAACGTTCCGTTCGCCGACGACGAGATCTTCTACGGCCCCACCTACGAGCACGCCGACAAGTCCGTTGCCGTGATCCCCGACTTCATCGCCAACTGCGGTATGGCCCGGGCTTTCGCCCAGCTCATGGAGGGCGACGTGGAGGTCTCCGACGCCGCGATCTTCGGCGATGTGTCCACCACCATCGAGACGGCCCTGCGCCGCTGCCACGACCGGTCGACCGAGCTCACCGGGCTCGCCGCGACCGCCTTCGAGATCGCACTGGACCAGCTGGTCCCGGCCGGGGAGCGCATTGATGACTGACACCCTGGCCACGGCGACGACCGGCGCCCAGAGCACCGCCGGCCTGCATCGTGCCATGCGGCCCCGCCAGCTCGTCATGATGAGCCTCGGTGGCGCCATCGGGGCCGGCCTGTTCGTCGGGTCGGGGGCGGGTATCGCCGTCGCCGGCCCGGCGATCCTGATCTCGTTCCTGGTGGCGGCCGTTCTCGTCGTGTTCGTGATGCGCATGATGGGCGAGATGGCCGCGGCCAACCCCGCCAGCGGTGCGTTCTCCGAGCACACCGAGAACGCGCTGGGCCCTGTCGCGGGACGGACCATCGGGTGGTTGTACTGGGTGCAGGTCATCATCGTGATCGCCGCGGAGGCCACCGGCGCCGCCGCGATCACCGCGGTGGCGCTGCCCGGCATCCCCCAGTGGGCGTCCGCGCTGTTCTACATGGTCGTGCTGACGGGCGTGAACCTGGTCGGCGTCCGCCGCTTCGGTGAGGTCGAATTCTGGTTCGCCGCAATCAAGATCGTCGCGATCGTCGGCTTCCTGGTGATCGGCATCGCGATGATCGCCGGGTGGATGCCCACCTTCGAGACGACCGGCTTCTCCAACCTCACGGCGCACGGCGGGTTCGCCCCCACCGGTATCGCCGGTATCGCCGCCGGCCTGCTCATCGTGGTCTTCGCGTTCGGTGGCACCGAGATCATCGCGATCGCCGCCGCGGAGACCGCCGATCCCCGTCGCAACGTGGGCCGCGCGGTGCGCACCCTGGTGTGGCGCATCCTCGTGTTCTACATCGGGTCGGTGCTCGTGATGGTGACGATCCTGCCGTGGACCTCCGAGGATCTCGCGACCGGTCCGTTCGTCGCCGTGCTGCAGGCCGGGGCCGTCCCGGGCGCCGCCGCGGTGATGACCGTGATCGTCGTGGTCGCGCTGCTCTCGTCGCTCAACGCGATGCTGTTCAGCGCTTCCCGGATGATCTTCTCGCTGTCGCACCGCGGATCGGCGCACCCCGTCTTCGGGCGGCTGTCGTCCAACGGCGTTCCCCGCAATGCGGTGCTCGCCTCGGTGGCGTTCGGCTTCGTCACGGTCGGACTGAACTATCTCTACCCCGACCGGGTGCTGCCGCTGCTGCTCAACGCCGTCGGCTCCACGATCCTGGTGCTGTGGACGTTCGTCGCGGTCTCGCACCTCGTGCTCCGTCGTCGCGCACGCCGCAACGGCACCGAGGATGCACTGCCGCTGAAGATGTGGGGCTTCCCGTACCTTTCGTACGCGACGCTCGGTCTGCTGGCCGGCATCGCGGTGCTCGCCCTGTTCGACACCGCTGCCCGCACGCAGCTGCTCGCGACCGGCGCGTTGACCGCAGCGATCGCCGGTACCTGCACGGTGCTGGCACGGCGACGCGCTGCGGCCGGGACGGCTCGGGGCGAGACGGTTCAGGAGCGCCAACCGTAGGGACGCGTGATTATCTCCATGAAGTGACCGGCGGGGTCGAGGAAGTAGGTTCCTCGACCCCCGTCGTTTCTGTTGATTCCGTGCGCCGACTGCCGGGGATCGGCCCAGTGTTCGATCTTCTGCTCGAGGATCCGGGCGTAGATCTCGTCGAACTCCTCCTCCGACACCAGGAATGCGTAGTGCTGCGGCGGATACTCCACATCCGGTGGCGGTTCGGCGAAATCGAGGGTGACGCCGTTGGCGAGTTCGACAGCGAGGAAGTGCCCGGCGGGCACCGGATCGGGCAGCCCGAACAGGGTGGTGAGGAAGTAGGCCGAATGCTGCTTGTCGTCGGCCGCGACGATGGTGTGGTTGAACGCAATACTCAAGGAGAACTCCTTGTGGTCCCGCGCCTCCATGCCTGACGCAGTCCGTCATCGACACGCGACGCTGCGTCCAGAGATACCTTCCGCGCCGGAGGGATGCAAGCGATGAGTTCTCCGCGCTTCCCGGGTCTGTACTCGGCGACAACCTTCGAAAGGGGACGACGATGAAGCTCACGGTGACGACCTTCGTATCGGCCGACGGTGTGGCCCAGGGGCCGGGTGGCCCCGACGAGGACCGCAGTGACGGCTTCGACCGCGGCGGTTGGGTGGTGCCGCTGTTCGACGAGGACACCGGCAAGTTCATCGACGAGGTGTTCTCGAAGGTCGACGCATTCCTGCTGGGCCGGAACACCTACGACGTCTTCGCTGCGTCGTGGCCGAACTCGACCGATCCCGACGATCCGGTCGCCCGTGCACTCAACACCCTCCCGAAGTACGTCGCCTCCACGACGCTCACCGCCCCCGAGTGGCAGAACACGACGGTCCTCGAGGGCGACGTGCCCACCGCGGTCGCGGAACTGAAGAAGCAGCCGGGACGGGAACTGCAGGTGCACGGCAGCATCCGTCTGGTCCACACCCTCTTCGAACACGGTCTCGTCGACGAGTACCGCCTCATCACGTTCCCGGTCGTCCTCGGTCAGGGGCGGCGGCTGTTCCCCGTCGGGGGTCGCGACACGAAGTTCGATCTCGTCGAATCGCGCACCACCTCGACCGGTGTCGTCATCACCGTGTATCGGCCTGCCGGACGACCCGAGTACGGACTCGCCGAAGTCGAGTGACCCGAAGTACGAGCCGGTCTGTATCGAGAGCTGCTCTGGCTCGCCTGCCTCATCATCTGTTCGAGACGGCTACGGACCTCGTTCCGGAACGGTCGGCCGGGCCCGCTCTTGGGGGCCGGTCAAGATAGCATCGGGGCGGGAACTAGGTCAGGACTGGAGATGCCCCGCAACAGACGTCCGCAGGATCGGGAAGAGAAACGCGCAGAGATCGTGGTAGCCGCCCGACGGTTGTTCGTCGAGGAAGGATACGACGCGGCATCGATGACGCGGATCGCCCGTGACGCCGGAGTCGTGTCGAACACGCTGTACTGGTACTTCCAGGACAAGGACTCGATATTGATCGCGGTCCTGGATGCGGTTCTAGCCGACTCGATGGCCTCCTACAGCGAGATACTGGGCTCGGGCCTGGCCGATCGACTCTTGTGGTTGGTCGAAGAATTGGAGCAACTGGGTCGGTTGGTGAGCACGGTGCACACACGCGCCGAGAAGTCCGCGTCCGTTCAGCAATGGCACGAGCAGTTCCACACACTGGCCGAAGGATTGTTCCGGGCAGAGCTGATCGAACTCGGCGTGCCCGCTGACGAAGTCGATCCGCTGGTGGCGATCGGCGTTTTCGTGGTCGAGGGCTTGCTGATGCACCCGACGGATCAGGCTCAGCGGCGCGCGGTGATCGAGACGTTGCTCAACAGCGCTCGCAGTCGTGCCGCAGCCACCGGCTGAGCACCTGATCTGCGCGTCCACGAACGCGGAGCGACCTACTGTGCGGTGCGGTCGAATTGCCTTTCCAGGAAATAGAGTTGGTCACGCACGGCGCGTTCGAAGTGGTCACCGACGTAGATGTCGAAGTGGTCACACACGTAGCTCTGAACCTGTACGTGCGCCAGACCCTGTGCGTGACGCTTCGTGGTCTTCGCGGGCGCGGCCGCGTCGTTGTCGCAGACACACAGCAACGTCGGAATGCTGAAGCGGGCCAGCGCACGACCGGGTCGATCGAGCGGAAGACGCAGCGCCAGCCGGGCAGCGAGGGCATTGGCCGCCTCGAATTCGCCGTTCGGACCGCGCAGTACACCCCAGACGCTGTCGCGGCCGACCCCGGTCTCGGGTTCTTCCCCACCGTCGATCTCCGTCGGCTCGATGTTCTTCGACAGCTGAGCCCGCACCGACGGAAGTCGTTTCAACACCGCGCTGGTGCGCCGCGAGAGCCGGGTCCCCGCGGGCAGGAGTGCGGAAGCGCCGGCGAGGGCGTCGGGTGAGGCCACGAACGCGGGCATCCAGGACGTCCCCGCCATCGGCAACAGGATCGGCTTCGCGCCGAACCACGACCCGACCGTGTCGAGAATGCCTGCCGCTGTCAGCGCCACCACGCTCAGCGGGCCGGTCCGTATCCGCGCGCGCAACGACGCCGGACCGTCGGTGAAGGGGCACTGCGCCACGATCGCCGCGATACGGGTGTCCTCGGAGGCGACTCGAAGGACATGACCTCCGCCGAACGAACTGCCCCACAAGGCGATCCGGTTGACGTCGACCTCAGGAAGTGTGCGCGCGAAGGCCAGAGCGGCATGCCAGTCGGCGCGTTGCCGGCCGATGTCGAGGATCTGGCGCGGCGCTCCGCCGCTGGCCCCGAGGTGACGGTAGTCGAACACCAGCACCGACCACCCCGCGGCGGCGAACCGTTCCGCGTAGGCATCCAGGCGCATCTCCCGCACCGCTCCGAGCCCGTGCCCCATGATCACCATCGGGCGCGGACCGTTCAGGTCGGGTGCGGTGTACAGCCATGCCGCGCACTCGTCCTGGCCGGAGACGAACGAGACCTCGCGCCGCTGCACCGCTACCACCTCGCGCCGATCGGCAGACTCACCGATGTTCATGACTAGCACCCTCCCGCTTCACCACCACATTTCTTGGACGCCATTCAAGAAGGCGTGACGATTACGGTAAAGGCATCTTGGATGCCGGTCAAGAAGGGAGGGCGAGGTGTACGTCGACGACATCACCGGACTCACACTCACCGTTGACGCCGGTAGTACGCTCGAGTGATCGGCAAGTGGCCGAGCGGGTTCCGTCGGGGGATCCGCTCGGCCCCTTCGCTTATCCCTCGTCGGGCAGGAATATGTCCTCGATTCGACGTCCGAACAGGTGCGCGATGCGGAACGCCAACGGAAGGGACGGGTCGAATCGCCCCTTCTCGATCGAGATGATCGTCTGGCGCGATACCCCGAGTTCGTCGGCGAGCCTCTGCTGCGACCATCCGTTCTCCGCGCGCAGGGCCGCCAGCGAATTCCGCACCCTCAGCCCTTCCGACGCTGCACGGCGTAGCGCACACCGAACGACGCGAAAGCCACGAGAATGACCGCCATCAGCGCGTGCAGGCCCTCGACCTCGATCGGAGCGAACGCCAGAGCGGTGCACCCCAGGCCCGTGACGAGAAGGATGTCGGTGAAAGCGCCCGAGGCGGCTTTCTCGTACCAGGACGACTCGACCGAATCCTCGGGCCGGTCCGTGACGCCTTCGAGGGTCGACCGATCCACGAGGAGCACCCACGACAGGGCCGACAGTGAGGGTGCGGTCGCCAGCGCGACCGCCACGCCGGCGGCCACGGGATAGCCGGGCACCAGCCCCAGAGCAGCTACCACCGCTGCCAGAACGGCTGTGGCCAGGATTCCGAGGGCGATCGCCGGCGGTACCGCACCGATCCACCGCGACCCCACCCGCACCTTGCCCCACTTGCTTCGCCCGACCACCGATCCGGCACCCCCGCTGTCCATCGTTTCCCCTTTCGCCGTAAAGCACACTTTACATGTAAAGGTAACTTAACAGTCCGTTCGGTGCGACAGAAACGAGGGGTTCCGTTCGGCCGGGCAGGTGTCATGATGGATCGAGCAGATCGACACGCCACCAGGCGAAGGGACTGCCATGAGCCTCTACAACGATCACGTCGTACCGCGACTGGTGAACATCGCCTGTGCACCGTCGTTCACCGAAGCGAACCGGAAACGAGTGTGCGCCGGCCTGAGCGGCCGCGTCGTCGAGATCGGATTCGGATCCGGCCTCAACGTTCCCTACTACCCCACCACCGTCGAGTCGGTCAGCGCCGTCGAACCCGCGGACCTCGGATGGAAGCTCGCACGTTCGCGCATCGATGACTCCCCCGTGCGCATCGAACGATCCGGCCTGGACGGTCAGTCACTCCCGTTCGAGGACAACACCTTCGACAGCGCACTGTCGACGTGGACGCTGTGCACCATCCCCGATGCCGACGCGGCTCTGCGCGAGATACGTCGTGTCCTCGCACCGGGCGGCACCCTGCATTTCGTCGAACACGGACTCGCGCCGGACGAGAACGTCCGGCGGTGGCAGCACCGGCTCGAACCGATCCAGAAGCGCGTCGCGGGTGGTTGCCATCTGACACGACAAATCGCCAACCTCGTCCGCGGTGCGGGGTTCGAGATCCGCGAACTCGACACCTTCTACGAGGAGAAGACGCCGAAGTTCTTCGGTGCGCTGTCGCTGGGAGTGGCGACACCAACCGCGTGAAGGCGGATAACTGCACAGCAACGTTTGCACACTTCCGGGGACAGATACACGGTGTCGACATCGAGCACATGTCCACTATGTCCGCGATGATTGCATGCATGCCCTCGGACACCCTGCCACTCGCCACGCGCACGCTGCTGAAGCAACTCGACCTGGTCTGGCTCTTCACGGAACAACATGTCCTGCCGCGGATCGACGAGGCTGCCGTGCACTGGGAGCCGTCGTCGAACTCCGTGGGCGTCCGGCGGGTCGACGGGCGTCTCGTCGCCGACTGGCCGGACGAGACGGCCGAGGCCCTCCCCGAGCCCACGATTGCGTGGCTGCTCTGGCACATCGAGTGGTGGTGGACGAACACCGTGGCGGTCTGCAGTGGGGGAACTGCGGTCGGGCCGGACGCCTACGAGTGGTCCGGCTCGACCGGCCGCATCCGGGCTCTTCGCACCGAATGGGCCGCGCTTCTCGAGACTGCCGACATCGAGAAGACGATCGTCGGCCTCATGCCCGAACCTTCACCTCTGTGGGAAGTAGCCGGGTGGGTCAACTTCGAACTGGCGAAGAATGTTTCGGAGATCAGTCAGGTACTGACGCGGAAGGCGAATACGCCGGGCTGATACTTCCTGCGTTTACGCTGGGACGATGCCCGCGATCGGAATGCGCGCGTCGACCGCCTGCCGGAAGTTGATCATCGCGCGTTCGAGGTGGTCGCGGTTCGTCACCAGCACAGCGCCCGTGGCTCGCCGTTCGAGCAGAACGTCGTTGGTGAAGCGTGCGTTCTCGACGGTGGAGGTCGACTGCGATTCCTCGGTGATGCGCTCCGGCGGAATGCCTCGCACGACCAGCCAGTCCTTCATGGCCTGCGCTTCGGTGACGCCGTTGCGCGGCACGCCACCGGTGACGACGATCGGAGATTCCGGATAGCGTTGCGCTGCACGAAGAGCTGCCTCGAGCCGTTCTTCGAGCACCGGTCGGATCTTGCCGTCATCGGTGAGTCCGGCCCCGAGCACGACAAGATGCGTACCCCGCGGATTCAGGTCGAGCATCAGCGGGAAGTGCGGTGTCAGCTTCTCGAGCTCGGTGCACGCGATGATCAGCGCGTCGATGGTTCCCTGGCACAGCGGGGTGACGGACAGTGCACCGTTCACGACGGTGTCGATTGCAGGAGTCGCCGCTGCCTGCCCCGTCGATACACCTACCGCGGCTGTGGCCGCGACTGCGGTCGCCACCACCGTGCGTCGCACAGCTCCCACGCGAGCCCCCTTTCTTCCCGGACATCGGCCGTGCCGCACTGTGCCATCTCGACGCGCACGTGTGGGAAGTTGGAGCTCGACGCGAAGAAGTATCACCATAGGCCGCGTCGGATTCGATGACGGCTGACAATCGGTTTTACATCCGAACCACTGGTCTATCCATGAACAAGCGCGACAATCGTTGCAAGAGGCGCCATTCGGACGAATCACTGCGCTTCCCGTACTTGCAGAACAGACAGAAACAGAACGTGTGTTCGAGTTGACGACTTCGCACACCCGTGCGACCATCCCTCCACCGACCTGAAAACAGGTCGACCCCGGCAGGTGCGCCAACACCGAACCGGGGTCTGGGCACACGACAGAAAGCGCTGTCATGCACCGTAGGGTGGAGTCTATCCACACGCCTTCGAGAGGCGTATTCCAGCAACGAGCCGCGAGCGCATTCGTCCGCGCCGGTCGCCGCACACCCGCTCCCCCGGGTTCACGCCCGACGTCCTGACTTTCCAGCCCTCCGATCCACCGTGATCGGAGGGCTCGAGGCGTTTCACCTGCATCGTCGCGCACGAGGGCCGTTCCGGTAGCCGAGGCGCGTCGACGCAGCTCGTCGCTCGTCTCCCACAGTCCGACGTCAGCGCGCCGACGCTGCGAGCCGGGGTCGTTCCCTGTCTCGAAACCGACTGGGCGCCAGTATCCTTCGTCTCCACAGCTGGTGGTGGAGCACCCGATCGTGCGGGTCGACACGAACGACCGGGTCCAGTGCGAGCCGCACGTCTTCTACGACGTGGGGCTATCCGTGCTGGCCGAGACGGTCTATCGGGGCATGGCGACCGGGCAGCCTTGGGGAAGGGGACGGCGACTCAGGGACCCGAAGGGTCTCCGATCGGTCGAGGGCAGCCGCCCGCAGGGCGCCCGATTCGTTCCCGATCGAACTCATCCTCGTTGCGCGAACCCCGGGTGGAGTGCTGTGATCGGAGCACGGGTCTACGGGAGGGGCCGACGTGACCGGCGTCGTTCAGTTCCGCGAGCGGGACGGCACCCCGAAGGAACAGGCCTATTCCGGCCGAATCGCCTCGACCATCAAGGATCTCGGACTGAAGTCCGCGATGGCGGGCCTGCGGGTCGAGGCCCTACGGCCGGGATCGGTGGGATTCCCGAGGGGCGGCCGGCATCCGTCGAACACCGCCACCGAGGATCTCTCCCGCACGGAGCAACCGATGGCCTAACAACCGCTGAACTCGTCCTCTTTCAGAACCGACAGCACTGGGTCGCCTTCACCGATCGATGCTCCCACCGAAGGAGTCTGGTCGACGACGACCCAGTTCCTGTCCCACACCTGCGCGCGTCCCTGACCGCTCGCGTCGACGCTCGTGGAGTAGAACACGCCCACAGCCTGGATAGCATCCTGTGCCGTTTGGAGATCCATGCACACGACGTTCGGCATCACCGCGGTGGACGCGACCGCCGCGACCTGCGTGGTGGAAACTCTCGTGGCGGGAGTGGTTTCCGGAGCGACGGTCCGTGCGGTGGTGGCAGCCGAGGTCGTGTACGGCGTGGTGGTCGTCGGTGCGGCAGCGCGAGGAGTCGTACTCGCGTCGTCCTTCGTGGGTGAATCCAGCCCGTCCGAGATGTCACCGATGATTCCCATAAGGACGATCAGTCCGGCGACGGCAGCGGCGATGACCACCCCGCGCCGGATCCTCGGAGGCTTCGGCGGCTCGGGCGGCGGCGCCATCGCCGCCCGCACATCCCCCGCGAGGAACGCGCGGTGGCCGGCTTCGGCACGTGCGGCGATCGCGTCCTGTTCGGCCTTGATCCGCTTGCGGCGGTCGCGCAGGGGCTTGCCGATCGCGAGATATCCCAGGCCGGCCGCGAATGCCACGAACAGGATCGCGTCGGCAAAGTTGCCGTTGACTATTTCCACGATCGCCAGCCACAGCGTGATGGCGGCGAACATCCCCGCTACGACTCGCAGGTAGGGGACGACGAACTTCATGTTTCTCCTTCAACCCGACACCAGGCCCCGTGTGCCGCTGCTTTCTCGACCGCACACGCGCTGAGTGCCTTCCTGAACTGGTGTCGGAGTACCGCCCCTCGTCGTTACGGGAGGCCGTTGATGGAGGTCATGCGGCCATGGTGGGTGCGATGGCCTCCATCTGCTCGATAACGAGCTTGGTAGCGCTGGTGCGACGGTCCGGCGGTCCGGCGGGCGCAGACCTCACCCGCCCGGGTCCACATCTCCGACGGCGTGTTGCGTCGCACCTTGAAGGACGTCGCCGAGTCGTTCCCGGCCGCACAGTTCGTCGACACGGCCTTCGGCCCGTTCGGCGCGCTTCTCGCTCGCGCATCCGACACCATCGGGGCACACGTCGCGGCTCTGCTCGCAGCGGACGAAGCACGCCGCGAGGCGGAACTCGAGGCCCGTCCGCCGCTGGTGGTCGCGACCGACGCATCGAAGGCTCGCAATCGTCGCGGCACCGGACTCGGCTGCGTATCGAACGCCGGTGTACATCACATGCGGATGGCCTGCGACGCCCGATCGATCCTCGAAGGCGAACTCCTCGCGATCGACATGGCCGTCGCTCGCTTCATGCACCCCAAGCTGCACATCCTCACCGACAGCCGGCTTGCCCTCGCCTGCATCGAGGGCACTTACGAGGGCCGTCCCGAGATCGCGGACGTCGTGGAGCGCATCCGGAATCGGATCAAGGGTCGCACTGTCGAGTTCTCGTGGGTGCGCGGGCACAGTGGACACCCGCTCAACGAGGTCGCCGATCGGCTGGCGGTCGCGGCGAGGCGCTGCCACGACGCGAACGTTTCGCCGGAGGTGGCGTCGACGATCGCGAACAACATCGTCGCTTCGTTGAAGAACCCGCTTCCCGAAACCGCTTGACCCGAACAAGTTCCACGAATCGCAAACAGGAGACCCAATGAGTACTCGAGATTTCGACCAGCGCTACAACGCACATCTGATCGCGTCGCTCGCCGCAAGCGTCGGCATCATGCTCGGCAGCATCGGCCCCTGGGCAAGCTTCATGGCCTTCACCAAGAACGGCCTCGAGGGGGACGGCATGATCACTTTGATCCTGGGCGTACTGTCTGCCGTCGCGATGTTCACACTGTTCTCCCGGGGGGTCGGCCGGCGGGACCGTTATTCGGTGGGTCGCACCCGCCGCGAGTGTGATCTGCCTGGGTATCGCGATCTACGACATCATGGACGTCTCGTCGCACACTGCCGAGTTCTTCGGAGAGACTATCGGCGTCCAGATCGGCTGGGGATTGTGGTTGGTGGTGATCTCGTCGGCAATCCTGTTCCTGACGTCGACGACCGTCGCGAAGAAACCCCGCAATCGCGATGGCATCCCTCCCGGGAGCGAGGTTCGCAACTGAAAGGTGAGGCTCACAACCCAGATGGTCGACCAGCAGGGTTGTGACCCTCATCTTCAGGTTGTCTACCTCTCGAAAAGCTTGCTCGGACACAGCAACATAGGCAGTGGGACGAGTGAGATGTACCCTGGCAATCTGCACACAACGGCGCAATCCTCCGCCCTCGACCGAGGGCAGCAGAGTGCGAAGTGGTCATAGGTGCGCGCTATTACGCGCTTTGCTGACCGATTCCCGCTCCGCTGTCGGGGTCGGTGAGTGCGGGATCCCGCGAGGTGTCCTTCAGCGCGACCCCCGAGGCCCCCAACTGTCGCGCGCCGTTCACGAGGGCCGCGACGACGCGCGCTGCATGCTCGTAGGTCATCCCGCCGGGCGGGTGGATATTCGACACGCAGTTGCGTTCGGCGTCACTGCGTCCCGGCGTCGGGTGGTGCGTCAGGTACACGCCGACACTGTCGGCCACCGACAGGCCGGGCCGTTCGCCGATGATCACGAGCATCGTCGTGACGCCGAGCCGCTCACCGATATGGTCGCCCAGCGCGACGCGGGCCTGCGTCGCGATCACCGGTGACGCCACGGTCAACCCGGGCAGGGCAGCGACGATCGCCGCGAGCAGATCGGGTCCGTGGGCGTCGAGAGCGGTGGACGACAACCCGTCGCACAGCGCGATACCGAGATCGGCCTCTGTTCGCGGCAGCGTGGTCCCCTCGGCGAGCTGCCGGCCGAGGTCGGGGCGACGCAGATACGTACTGCGATCTCCTGCTGCGCTTTCCACGATCAATGGCTCACCGAGCCCGAGATCACGAACCCGCTGAGCCAAGGAATGCACATCGAGCGGGACGTGCACGGCGTCGCGCGCCTCGGCATGGGCCGCCACGAATTCCAGATGACGGCGCGTCGGGATGCTGTTCCCGGTGCGTCCCAGGCCGATCCGTGCCTGGGTGTTCCGGCGCAATTCGTCCCACAGGTCGCTCACAAGGCACCTCCGAGTGCGCGCAGAGGGGACGTGCCGACGTCCACCGGTAGGATGCGACCGATATCGTCCGCCATACCCTGCCTGCGTAGCCAGTCCTCGAACTCCGGTGCCGGCCGCAGGTCGGCGGCCTCCCGCACGTACAGCGCGTCGTGGAACGACAGCGATTGATAGCCGAGCATCACGTCGTCGGCACCCGGCACCGTGATCACGAATGCTGTTCCGGCAACGGCCAACAGGGTCAGCAGGGTGTCCATGTCGTCCTGATCGGCCTCGGCATGATTGGTGTAGCAGACGTCCACACCCATAGGCAGGCCGAGGAGTTTGCCGCAGAACTGGTCTTCGAGACCCGCGCGGATGATCTGTTTGCCGTCGTACAGGTATTCCGGTCCGATGAACCCGACGACGGTGTTGACGAGCAGCGGTTCGAACTCGCGCGCAACGGCATGCGCGCGCGCTTCGAGGGTCTGCTGATCCACCGGCCTGCCACCGGTTCCGAAATGGGTTCCCGACGACAACGCCGAACCCTGCCCGGTCTCGAAGTACATGACGTTGTTGCCGACGGTCCCCCGTCGCAGCGACCTGCCGGCCTCGTTGCCCTCCCGCAGCACTGCGAGGTCCACACCGAAGCTGCGGTTGGCGCCCTCGGTGCCGGCGACCGATTGGAACACCAGGTCGACGGGTGCGTCCTTCTCGATCAGATCGATGGTGGTGGTGACGTGGGTCAGCACGCACGACTGGGTGGGGATCTCGAATCGTTGCCGGATCTCGTCGAGCAGGTGCAGCAGGTCGGACACGGCGTGCGGCGAGTCGCTCGCCGGATTGATGCCGACGACCGCGTCGCCGCATCCCATCAGCAGGCCGTCGAGGACGGACGCGGCGACCCCACGCGGGTCGTCGACGGGATGGTTCGGTTGCAGGCGCGTCGCGAGCCGCCCGGGCAATCCGATGGTCGTGCGGAACGCGCTGGTCGCCGTCGCAGCGCGGGAGACCGCGATGAGGTCTTGATTGCGCATGATCTTGCTGGTCGCCGCGACCGTCTCCGGGGTGAGTCCCGGCGCGAGTGCCGCGAGCACGTCGGCGGAGTCCGGTCGGGCCGCGACCTCCAGGAGGTGGTCGCGCAGTTCCCCGACGGTCATGTGCGAGACCGGCGCGAAGGCCGTCGCGTCGTGGGTGTCGACGATCAGCCTGGTGACCTCGTCGGTCTCGTACGGGACGACTGCCTCGGTGAGGAAGGTGGTCAGCGGGAGGTCGGCGAGGGCCAGCTGTGCCGCGGCGCGTTCTGCATCCGAGGTGGCAGCGCATCCGGCGAGTTCATCGCCCGAACGGCGCGGAGAGGCTTTCCCGAGCAGGTCGACGAGGCCGTCGAAGACGTAACCGGTTCCGCCGAGCTGTTGTCGGTAGATCGTCATCGAGGCCTCCCGCGCAGGACCGGTTCGACGGATGTGAGCACGCAGTGGAGTGCAGCATTCCACTTTTTCGCTGTCGTGTCCGGCGAGTGTCGCGAACGAAACGTCGCTGGTCGTCGGTTCCTAGCCTCGCTGGTACCAGACGTTCGTCACCCGCTGCGCCATGTGCCGCATCCCCGCAGCGGTGGGGTGCAGTGCCTTCGCCAGCGACAGCGACTGCCGTCCCTCGTAGAAGCGCTGCTCGGAGGGCGCACACGCGTCGTGTCCTTCGGATCCGGCCATGACGTCGACGAACTCGGCACCGGCCTCGCCGGCGGAGCGGGCGAGTACTCGGTTCATCCGCACGAAGAAGTTCGTCACGAAGGAGGCGTCGGCATCGCTGGTGGGGATGTTGGGCCAGCAACCCCGGTTGCCGAAAACACCGCCGTGCCCGACCAGCAAAACCCGTGCGCGTGGTGCGCGTTGCTGGACGGCGGTGAGTGTCGCGGTGAGCTTCGGTCCGAGTGCACTCAGGGCGGTGTCCATGCGCGACGTGGTGCCCGGATCGGTGCGGCAGTGCGCATCGCCGCCCGGAAGCTCGGTGTAACAGGCCGAGACGAGCCCCGCCCAGCCGACATCGTTGCCGCCGATGCTCAGCGTGACGAGATTCGTGTCCGGAGGGAGCGAATCGATCTGCGGCGGGACCGATCCGGTCGACGTCTGCTGCGGGACGGACGTGATGTGCTCGGTGCGTGCACCCGAACACGCGACGTTGACGAAGCTGACGGTCTGAAGCGAACGCGCGACGAGGTTCGGATATCCCGCATCCGCGCGGGCACATCCGCTGAGCATCGCCGCTGCGTCGAGGTAGGGTCCGGCGGCACGCGAGTCACCGAGCGCGACGTATCGGATGCCCTGCTCGCTACCCGGGTCGCTCATCGCGGACACCGGCCACACCATCGATGCAGCTGCCATGCCGGCGACGATCCCGGCTCGCACAATCGTCTTCATCCAGACCCTCCGGCAGCGTGGTTCTCCCGGGCATGAGATCGGCACGAATTACAAACGCGTTACGAGCACCGGGTGAAGATCACGGATGAAGCTCGGGCACACATCCTCCCACCAGCGCATTTTGTTTACTCCCCCCTTCGAACGGCTACCGTCGACCTGTGACCGTCCACAAAGTTCTCGACGGCCGCTACGAGCTGAGCGGTCTGCTCGGCGTGGGCGGCAGCGGCGAGATCCACGACGGTTGGGACACCCGCCTCCACCGGCCCGTCGCCGTCAAACTGCTCGGACGGGAGGTCTGCAGCAGACCGGACGTACGACGTCGTTTCGAAGTCGAGGCCCGGGCCGCCGCGGCCCTGAACCACCCTCGCATCGTCGCCGTGTACGACACGGGTGAACACGACGGACGTCCTTACATCGTTATGGAACGGCTCTCCGGGCGGACCCTCGCCGACGACATCACCCGCGGACCCCTACCCGCCGATCGGGTGCGCACGGTGCTCGCCGGAATTCTCGAGGCGCTCGTCGCCGCGCACGGTGCGGGGATCCTCCACCGGGACATCAAGCCGGCGAACGTGCTCATCACAGAGAACGGCGAGATCAAGGTCGCCGACTTCGGTATCGCGAAGAGCGTCGGCGACGACCTCACCCACACCGGTGAACTCGTGGGGACCGTCGCCTATCTGAGCCCGGACCGCATCACCGGACACCCCGCGTCCGTGACGGACGATCTGTACGCGGTCGGGGTCGTCGGCTACGAGTCTCTGTGCGGGCGGAGGCCGTTCGCCGAGGACAACATCCTCGCGCTGGCACGGGCCATCACGCACGACCGTCCGCGGCCACTCGCCGATCTCCGCCCGGTCGCCCATCCGGGGTTCGTCGCAGTGATCGAACGGGCCATGGCACGAGAGCCTTCCGACCGGTTCCGCAGTGCGCACGAGATGCTCGCGGCATTGCAGAATTCCGACGGAAACCGCGCTGCGACAGCCTTCCTGCCGGCGAGTGAGATCGGCGGACCGACGACCACTGCAGGCACGGACCGTTCACGTGGAGTTCTCGTCGCAGCGGGTCTGACGCTGGTCGGGGCGCTCGCCGTGGGCGGTCTCGCACTCGGATTCGGGCGGGGCGATTCCCCGCCGGCGGCCACACCGGAGACGCGGACGCCGGGCATGTCCGCATCGACGCCCGAGCGGGTACCGGCAACCACCGAGCTTCCTGCGACCCCCGAATCCACGGTCGCCCCGGCGCGCACAGTGGACGAGACCGCCGTGGTTCCGCCCGTCGTGCCCGCTCCGGAGACCGCTCCCGTCGCACCGCCTGCGGATGCCGGGCCCACGAGGTCCGAACCCGAGTCCCGCGGAAACAGCGGACCCGGCAACAACAACGGTAACGGAAACTCGCAGGGGAACAACGGGAAACACAACGGCAACAACGGCAATGGGAACGGGAACACCGGCAACGGGAACAGTGGCCGCGGTAACGGGTGAGATCGCTCAGCTCGAGGCGCGCACCACGAGTTCGACGGGAAGTCGCGTCGATTCCGTTTCTCCGTTTCGCACGAGTTCGAGGAGCCGCTCGATGGCCGTCACCCCGATATCGTGCGCGGGCGATCGCACGGTGGTGAGCGGAACCGGCAGCTGCGCCACGACGGGGATGTCGTTGTAGCCGACCACGGCGAGATCGTCCGGGATGGACAGACCGAGGTCGCGGGCGACACCGAGGATGCCGATGGCGATGGTGTCGCTGACCGCGAAGATCGCGCGGGGACGGTCGGGGCGGTCCAGCAGCGCACGCGCGGCCTCCACACCCCCGGCGACGTCGAAGCTCGACCGCATGATCCGCTCGGGCGGCAGTGGCGCCGACGCTTCCTTCAGAGTGTCGACGAAGCCGTCGCGGCGGTCGCGGGCGGTGCTGGCGTGGTCGGGGCCGGCGATGATCGCCAGGTCGTCGTAGCCGCGGTCGAGAAGGTGCCGGGCGGCCAGTGCTCCACCCCGGTAGTCGTCGCCCACCACGAACGGCAACCCCGCATCGGCGTGCCGGGTGACCGCGAGGATGGGCAGCGATCCGAGTACCAGCGACTCGACGAACGGACCACCCGGGAGGTGCATGCTGCTCAGCAGCAGACCGTCGACCTGCCGGCCCACGAGCAGCGCGATGGCGCGACGTTGTGCCTCGAGGTCGTCGGGTGGGCTCGACAGCAGTACCGAGTAGCCCGCTTTCGTGGCGGCTTCCTCGATGCCCTGGTAGGTCGTGGCGACCACGCCGTCGGTGAGTCGCGGCATGACGACACCGAGGGTCGTGGTCTTGCGGGTCCGCAAGCTCGCCGCCCACAGGTTGGGGCGATATCCCAGTTCGACCGCGACCTCCCGCACCCGTAGTGCCGAGTCCGACCAGCCGTCGACCGGTTCGGGCTGGCGCAGCACACGGGATGCCGTCGAGACGTGGACACCGGCGCGCTCGGCGATCTCCTTGAGCGTCGGGGCGCGGTCGGGACGGGGCATGCGGCTCTCCTGCTCGTACGGCATCGAGTTCGTATTCCGAGTTGACGTGCCCGGAACGTATCTTTAGCGTAGGCCATGCAATCGATCGCGCAAACGTTCTCACAATCGTTCTGACAAACGTTTCCTCGACCACCGGAGAAGGCCATGTCCAACGCTCAGTCGCTCACCCAGCTGTTCGCCCTCGACTCCCTGCTCGAGCAGGAGGAGATCGACATCCGCGACACCGTCCGCAAGTTCGGCAACGAGCGCATCCGCCCGCACGTGGCCCAGTGGTTCGAGGAAGCCAAGCTCCCGGCACGCGAGCTCGCCAAGGAACTCGGACAGCTCGGTGTGCTCGGCATGCACCTCGACGGCTACGGCTGCGCCGGCATGAGCGCCACCGCCTACGGCCTGGCCTGCCTCGAACTCGAGGCCGTCGACTCCGGCATCCGCAGCCTCGTGTCCGTGCAGGGCTCGCTGGCGATGTTCTCCATCCACCACTGGGGCAGCGAGGAGCAGAAGCAGGAATGGCTCCCCCGCATGGCCGCCGGTGAGGCCATCGGTTGCTTCGGCCTGACCGAGCCCGACTTCGGTTCCAACCCCGCCGGGATGCGCACCAACGCAAAGCGCGACGGCGACGACTGGATCCTCAACGGCACCAAGATGTGGATCACCAACGGCTCGATCGCCGACGTCGCCGTCGTCTGGGCGCAGACCGACCTCGAAGAAGGCGCCAAGGGCATCCGCGGCTTCGTCGTCCCCACCGACACCCCCGGTTTCTCCGCACCGGAGATCCACTCCAAGATGTCGCTGCGCGCCTCGGTCACATCGGAGCTCATCCTCGACGGCGTGCGTCTGCCCTCCTCGGCGATGATGCCGAAGGCCGAGGGTCTGCGCGGACCGCTGACCTCCCTCGGCGAGGCCCGCTTCGGCATCGTCTTCGGTGCCATCGGTGCCGCCCGCGACTGCCTCGAGACCGCCGTCGAGTACTCGCAGTCCCGCGAAGTGTTCGACAAGCCGCTCGCCGGCTACCAGCTCACCCAGGCCAAGATCGCCGACATGGCGCTCGAGGTCGGCAAGGGCCACCTGCTCGCCTACCACCTCGGTCGCATCAAGGACCGCGGCGAGATCGCCCCGGAGCAGGTCAGCCTCGGCAAGCTCAACAACGTGCGTGAGGCCATCGCCATCGCCCGCGAGTGCCGGACCATCCTCGGCGCCAACGGAATCACGCTCGAGTACCCCGTCATTCGTCACGCCAACAACCTCGAATCGGTGCTGACCTACGAGGGCACCTCCGAGGTCCATCAGCTGACCATCGGCAAGGCGCTGACCGGTGAGGCAGCCTTCCGGTGAGCGGAGCGTTGGAAGGGCTGGTGATCGCCGACTTCGGTCGCGTGCTCGCCGGCCCCTACGCCACCATGCTGCTCGCCGACCTCGGGGCAGAGGTCGTCAAGATCGAACGACCCGGCTTCGGGGACGACACCCGGCACTGGGGACCACCCTGGGCCGGCGACGAGTCGACCTATTTCCTCGGCGTCAACCGCAACAAGAAATCGGTGGCTATCGACCTGACCACCGACGAAGGACTCGAGCAGGCACGCGATCTCGTCGCCCGCGCCGATGTCGTCGTCGAGAACTTCCTGCCCGGCACGATGACTCGGCTCGGGCTCGGATACGAGCAGGTCCGGGAACTCGACCCCGGCATCGTGTACACCTCGATCACCGGCTTCGGCGGGCACAACGACCTGCCCGGTTACGACCTGCTCATCCAAGCCGTCGGCGGTCTGATGAGCATCACCGGGCCCGACCATGCGACACCCACCAAGGTCGGTGTCGCCGTGGTCGACATCATCACCGGAATGCACGCTGCGCTCGGCATTCTCGCCGCGCTACGGCACCGCGACCGCACCGGCGAGGGCCAGCGTGTCGAGGTGAACCTGCTGTCGTCCCTGTTGTCGGCGCTGGCGAACCAATCGTCCGGCTACGTCGCGGCAGGAGTGGTGCCGAAGGCGATGGGCAATCGCCATCCGAGCATCGCGCCCTACGAGATGTTCCACACGGCAGACCGGCCGTTCGTCCTCGCCGTGGGCAACGACCGTCAATTCGCTTCCCTGGTCGCGGTTCTCGGCGCACCCGAACTCGCCACCGACGAGCGGTTCACCACGAACACCGCCCGCGTCGCGAACCGGGAGGAGCTGACGAAGATCCTCGACGAATTGCTGTCGACGGACACCGCCGACGCGTGGTTCGACGCTCTGACCGCAGCCCGGGTGCCATGCGGACCGCTCAACGACATCGCTGACGCGGTCGCGCTCGCCGAACGACTCGGCCTGTCGCCGGTGGTGTCGATCGACGATCCCGACCGGGACGCTCCGCTTCGTCAGATCGCCAACCCGATCCGGCTCAGCGCCACCCCTGCGACCTACCGCACCGCACCCCCGCGGCTGGCGTAGTCGGACGCTCTCGTCACTCGGACTTCTGTTCCTTCAGAGTGTGGGCGACGAGAGCATTCGCGTGCCCGTGGCCCATCCCGTGTTCCTGCTTCAGCCAGTTCACGAGCTCCATGTGCTCGGCGAGATCCGAGGCGCGGATGATGTTCTTCCACTCCTCGATCGGGCGTCCGTACTTCTGCTCGATCGACGGAAAGTACGACTGGGGCCCCTTGACCTTCTCGCTCATGCCGGAGAGGTCAACCGCGGCGACCGACACGGTCGGGCCGTTCCGTTCGATCCGCAACAGAAAAGACCGCGGCGCCGCAGTCCCGGATGGGACGCGGCGGCACGGATGTACGGAAGGGGATCAGGCCTTCGGGCCACCGGCCACGTAGATGACCTGACCGGACACGAAGCCCGCGCCCTCGGACGCGAGGAACGATGCGGTGTGGGCGATGTCGTCGACCTCGCCGATACGGCCGACCGGGATGTCGGCCGCGATGTTCGACTTGAAGTCGTCGAACGACAGGCCGAGACGCTCGGCGGTCGCGGCGGTCATCTCGGTGGCAATGAAGCCCGGCGCGATGGCGTTGGCGGTGACACCGAACTTGCCCAGCTCGATCGCGAGGGTCTTCGTGAAGCCCTGCATGCCGGCCTTGGCAGCGGAGTAGTTGACCTGGCCGCGGTTGCCGAGGGCCGAGGTGCTCGAGAGGTTGACGATGCGACCGAACTTGGCGTCGACCATGTAGCTCTGGACGGCACGCGTCATGAGGAAGGCGCCACGCAGGTGCACGTTCATGACGGCGTCCCAGTCCTCGACCGTCATCTTGAACAGCAGGTTGTCGCGCGTGATGCCGGCGTTGTTGATCAGGACGGTGGGCTCGCCGAGTTCGGTGGCGACCTTCTCGACGGCAGCGGCGACGGACTTCTCGTCGGAGACGTCGGCGCCCACGGCGAGTGCCTTGCCACCGGCGGACTCGATAGCCGAAACGGTGTCCTGGCAGGCGGATTCGTCGAGGTCGAGGACGGCGACCCGGTAGCCGTCGCCGGCGAGCCGCTTCGCTACGGCTGCGCCGATGCCGCGTGCGGCTCCGGTGACGATGGCAGTGCGGGGCTGTGTGCTCATAGCGTTCCTCCGTTGGGGGATGGGTGGTGCCGTCAGGTGATGGTGAGTCCGCCGTCCACGGCGATGGTCTGACCGGTGACGTAGGCGGCGGCGTCGGATGCCAGCCAGACTGCGGTGGCCGCGATCTCCTCGGAATCGCCGGTCCGGCCGAGGATGATTCGCTGCTTCATCGAGTCGAGGTATCCGGGCTGGTATTCGTCCGTCATCTCCGTCCGGAAGAAGCCGGGTGCGATGGCGTTGACGCGGATTCCCTTGCGTGCTCCCCACTGCTGCGCGAGGTCGCGCGTGAGGCCGATGACGCCCGCCTTACTGGCCGAGTACGCGGCCTGCGGCAGGCCTGCCGTGGTGAGACCGAGAACCGACGAGATGTTGACGATCGAGCTACCGGGCTGCATCACACGGCCGACGGCCTGTGCCGCCCAATAGGATCCGTTCAGGTTGATGTCGATGACCTGCCGGAACTGCTCGGGGGTCTCCTTGGTGGCGGGCACGGCGGTGCCGATACCGGCATTGTTGATGAGGATGTCCACCCGGCCGAGTTGCTCGACCGCATGATCGACCATGCGCTGCGCCTGTTCGGGATCGGCGATGTCGGTCTCGACCGTGACGGCCTGCCGTCCGGTCTCCCGGACCAGCGCGGCGGTCTCCTCGAGACGGTCGACGCGGCGTGCGGCGAGCACGACGTCGGCCCCTGCCTCGGCCAGCCCTCGGGTGAATGCGACACCGAGGCCCGAAGAGGCACCGGTGACGATGGCAACGCGGCCGTCGAGACGGAAGCGGTCGAGCACGGACATACGTCATCTCCTCGCTGTGACGGGGCCTACAGGAACTGTATAGCCGACCGCCTTCTCATCCAGCAAACAGCCTGTATCCAATTTGATTGGACAGCAATGCCTTTCAGAGCCAGTTCCTATTCGTCTCTTCGGCGGATCCTATGTTGCCGCGGGCGTTGCAGCGCGGAGAGGACTCCGCGTCGCACCCACCGTTACCAAGTCGATAAGCACTGGCTTATTTCTAAGCGCTCGCTTATCGTGCGATGCCGTAGCGGGCTTGTCAACACCAACCGGACAGAACGGAAGCGCTCTCGTGAGTGATGCATGGGACGACGTCGTCGGCGGATCCAAGGCCGCGGCTCGCATCCGCACGGCCGCGATAGACGAGTTCGCGGAGCACGGCTACGGCGGCACCACGACGCGCCGGATCGCGGCGCGACTCGGCATGAGTCCCGCCGCGATGTATCCGCACTACGCGTCCAAGGAGGAGCTACTTTTCGCCATCGCCTACGAGGGACACGCGCTCGCCCTGCAGGTCGTCGAGAACGCTGACCGCCCCGATGCCGAGCCGTCCGTTCGGCTCGCCTCCGTCATCGGCCGCTTCGCCGCCTGGCAGGCGGAGAACCACCGATGGAGCCGGGTCATCCAGTACGAGCTGGCCGCGCTCGACCGCGAGCACTACCGCACGATCGTCGGACTACGACGGCAGACCACGCAGGTCGTGCGGGGTGTCGTGGACGCCGGCCACGTCTCGGGCGAGTTCACCTTCCCGGATGCCGAAGGTGTCACTCTCGCCCTGATGTCGCTCTGCGTCGACGTGTGCCGTTGGTATCCCTCGGGCCGCTACGACGACGCCGCGACGATCAGCGACCTGTATGCCGATCTTGCCCTGCGTCTGGTCGGTGCCGTGCGTTAGCATCGTCGCCACCATCGGATCGGGGGGATCTACGTGGGCAGGGGGATATCGCGCCGCCGTCGGCTCCTCGAGACGCGAGAGCATCGAGGGGGAGCTGTCGTCCATGTCCACGAATGACAACGTCGTCGACCGACTACTGGTGTCGCTCGGGGTCGACGCCCCAGCCCCCGACTCCGTCGCCCGCCGGCAGTCCAATTACGACGCGCTGGCCGCGCGCATCGACGCGGGAGTCGATCCCGAATACATCGCAGCATTCGAGAACTTCCACGGCATGGAGCATGCCGACATCCACCGGCTCGCCCAGAGCATCAATCCCGTCGCGATGACCACCCTGGCCACCGAATGGGCCGAACTCGGAAAGGGTTTCAGCCTCACCGTCGCGTGGGGAACGCTGATGATCCGCAAGCTCATCGGCCAACACTGGGAGGGTCCGGCGGCCGACGCCGCGATGGGCGCGACGGTGCGATTCGGCGAATCCGCACAACAGTTGTCCGATGCCGCACGCGCGACGTCCGAGAAACTCCGTATTGCCGCCGACGTCGGCGAACGGGTGCGAGCGTCCGTGCCTCCACCCACGGTGATTACGTCGTCGGTGCTGTACGCGCTCGATCCCGTCGCAGGTGCTGCTGCCGCCCGCCAGGAGGAAGCCGTTCGCGCCCAGGCCGTGCGGGTGATGGAAGCCCTCTACAAGCCGTACTACCGCGATTCCGGCACGGCGGTTCCGGTCCTGCCCTCCCCGTATGCCGCCACGACGAGTCGCGCCACGGAGGCATTCGTTCCCCAGGGTTACACCACACCAGGTGTCGGCGGCGCCCGGACCGCCGGCGACCCGACCGGAATCCCGGGCGGGGACGGAGAACGTCCGGGTGGGCAGACCGCCGCGGAAGCGGAGAACCGTACGGACGCACCGTCGTCCGGTGAAGGCACGGACGGCCGGGCGGAAGGTACCGATTCGGCAGGTGGCGTGGGTTCGAACGAGTCCGCAGCGACCACTCCTGCATCCACCTCCCCGGCCGCGGGCGGCAACTCCGCGAGCCCGACCGGTCAGTCGTACGGTTCGCCGCCCTCCGGGTCGGGCGGAGGTGTCGGCGGTGGCCTACCGGGCGCCGGGGGGGTCGGCTCTGCGGGCGCATCGCCCGCGGCGGGTCCCGCTCCGCTCGTCGCCGGAGCTGCGCCCGCCGGTGGTGTCGCCGGTGGGCCCGGTGCCGCCGCAGCGCGGGGTGCCGGCGCCCGTCCGTTCGGCATGATGCCGGGAATGATCCCGCCGGCCTCGTCCCGCGGCGACGAGCAGGACAAACGCGCGGCCGGTTATCTCGTCACCGGTGAGAACGGGAACGAACTGATCGGGTCGCTGCCCGACACCGCCCCGCCGATTCTGGGGGCCTGAACGCTATGGACCGGCATCTCACACCCGACCGATTCCTGGCGGCGTGGACCGCCGCGGGCGGCGACGAGTTCCCCTTCCCACTGCGTTATCGCACCTCAGCGATATGGGAGGACGAGCACGCCGCGAACCTCCAGGCCGCCCGCACGTGGCTGCACGAGACACCCGACCCTGCCCTCGACGACGCGATGCGGATCCTGCTGATCGGGGAGGTCGCGGTGGAGGTCTACGGCCGCTCCACCGACCCGGCCTACGAGGTCTTCGTCCGTGCCGCCGCGACCGGCGAGCAGGCCGTCCTCGCCCGTCAGGCGCCTGCCGCAGGCGACATCCGCATCACCACGACCACCGACCTCGCGGGTGCGATCCTCGGGCACCTTCCGGTCGTGGCAGCGGGCCGCGAACACGCACGCACCGCGCCGAGCCGGGATGTGCTCGAGCCCTCCGAATTCGGCGCTGTCCGGCGCCCTGCGGGTGGCACGCACGCAGAGTCGTTGCGCCGGTTGCTGCGTCGCGAACGCACGGCCACCGGCAGCATCCGCATCCTGCGGTACTCGAATCCGGGGTACACACCCGTCGCCGACATCGGCTGGTTCGACGTCGTGGGCGACGGCCGGTATCTCTTCGTCCCCGGTCCCGACCTCCGCGTCGCACCGGGCACCGTCGACGCTTTCGTCCGGGAACTGTCGGCGCAACTGTCCCGGATGCGCAGGCCCTCGCACGAGGGTCGGAGCGGCGTTCTGCGACGCCAGTGATCCCTTCCCGAAGCGGCCGTTCGTCTAGGCTGGCGACATGACGGACCGGGACCGCACACCCGACGGCAGGCCGCAGAACGCGCGTCCGCGCGACGCCCTGGGGCGTCCGTTGCCGCCGGACGAAGAAGGCGTCGAACGTGTTCCCGAAGACCTCGATCTGGATGTCGAGGAGACCATCGCCGAAGGTCAGCGTCTCCTCGACCACGGTTTTCCGTTCCATGCCCACGAGGTCTTCGAGGCAATGTGGAAGAAGGCACCACCCGAGGAACGGCCCCTGTGGCAGGGCCTCGCCCAGCTCGCCGTGGGGCTGACCCACCTGCTCCGGGGAAACCCCACCGGCGCGGAGTCACTGTTGAAGCAGGGACAGGCGCGGGTGCGGCACTACGAGGACGAACCGCCGTACCGGCTCGACATCGACGGCCTGGCGAGTTGGGCCGATCATCTGCTCACCGAGATCGCTCGCGACGAACCGATCCCCGCTCCCCCGACCCCGCGCCTGAGGATGCCCTGATGCCGACACTGCCCATGTTCCCGCTCGGCACCGCGCTGCTTCCCGGGTCCGACCTGCCGTTGCGCATCTTCGAGCCGAGGTACCAGCAACTCGTCCAGGACTGCACGGCATCGCCGGACGGCCCCCGCTTCGGAGTCGTCCTCATCGCCCGGGGACACGAGGTGGGCGGAGGCGAGCAGCGACACGACGTCGGCACCGTCGCGCGGATCATGGTCGACACCGACGTCGGTGCAGGTCGCCGCGAACTCGAATGCATTGCAGAGGAACGCATTCGCGTCATCCGATGGTTGCCCGACGATCCCTACCCCATCGCCGAGGTGGAGTCCTGGCCCGACACCGATTCGGGGCCGGTGGATTTCGCCGCGATCACCGGACCGATGGGCCGGTTGTACGGGGTGCTCGACCGCCTCACGGGTGGCCGTGCTCCGTTGCCTCCCGCCACCACCGAACTACCGGAGGATCCCGGGGCGCGACTGTTCGCGCTCGCCCGGTACGTACCGATGGGCGAAGCGGACCGGTACGCGGTTCTCGCCGCACCGGGTCCGGCCGAACGTATGGCCGTGCTGCTCGAAGCGATCTCTACCGCAGTCGATCTCGCGGAATGGAAGCTGAAGGGCTGAGACGCGTGCGCCCACCCGGTGAGTGGGAACATCGCACCGCCGGTCTCGCGGTAGCGGGCTAGGGTCCGGGACACCGTTCGTCCCCGACCGGAAGGCACCCGATGGACACCGTCGAACAACGGTTGGCCCGACTCGAAGCCCTCGAAGAGATCAGGATGCTCAAGCATCGCTACTTCCGGGCGTGCGACGCCAAGGACCCGGAGGCGATGCGTGCATGCTTCGTCGCGCACGGCGCCGACATCTACTACGGACCGGCGCTGGGCAGCTTCGACGATGCCGACGCCCTGGTCGACATCTACTCCCGGATCGCTCTGGAACGGGTCGACGACCGCTACGTCGTGCTCGACATGCATCACGGCATGCATCCGAGCATCCACCTGACCGGGTCCGACACCGCGACCGGCGCCTGGACGCTGCGATTTCGGCAGGTGGATCTGCGTGCGCGCACCGAACGGGTCACCGCGCTCGACTACGACGACGACTACGTGGTCGAGAACGGCGAATGGAAGATCTCCCGCTGCCACGTGAAGGTGCTGTGGTCGATCCAGCGGGCTCTCACCGACGACGTGGAAGTGGTGCAGTGATGGCAGAAGCAAAGGTCGCGCTGGTCACCGGCGCGAGTCGCAGCGTCGGCAAGGGCATCGCGTGCGCGCTCGGCTCCGACGGCTGGACCGTCTACGTCACCGCCCGCGGCCCCGTCGGCGTCGACGGACCGCTCGACCGCACCGCGGCGGAGGTCACCGAACGCGGCGGGTACGGCATCGCGGTGCAGTGCGACCACCGCGACGACGCGCAGATCCACGAACTGTTCGGCCGGATCGCCGACGAGCAGGACTCCCGCCTCGACCTGCTCGTCAACAACGTGTGGGCGTCACCGCCGGGGTTCGCGGGATTCTCCGAACCGTTCTGGAAGCGTCCGATCAGCGACTGGGACAGCCTGATCGGCGTCGGTCTCCGCGCGCACTACGTCGCCTCCGTCGAAGCCGCGCAACTGATGGTGCCGCGCAACAGCGGGATGATCATCAATATCTCGTCGTTCGGCACCCGCGGCTACCTGCATTCGGTGCTGTACGGCATGTCGAAGGCGGGCCTGGACAAGATGGCCGCCGATATGGCCGTCGAACTCCGCGGCACCGGGGTGACCACCCTGTCGCTGTGGCCGGGGCTGGTGAAGAACGAGGCCATGCTCGCCCGCGGCATCGACAACTTCGAGGGCTTCTCGCTGGCCAACGCCGAGACACCGGAGTTCATCGGACGGGTGATCGTCGCGCTCGCGGCCGACCCCGAGGTGAACGCGCGCAGCGGTCGCACCCTCATCACCGCCGAAACCGCACTCGACTACGGCATCGTGGACGCCGAAGGCAACCAACCCGATTCACACCGGGACATCTTCGGGGGCGGGCCGTTGTTCTGACGACGACCGCGGCTGTCGGGAGGCGAAGCCAGGGGAGGTTGTGTGCGTCGGAACCGCGGAAGTCGCACACAACCTCCCCCTCGATTCGGCGGCCCGGACGAGGGGTGGTCGGAGCACCCTCGGAAG
Source organism: Rhodococcus sp. IEGM1339 (assembly GCF_050321925.1). Lineage (NCBI taxonomy): Bacteria > Bacillati > Actinomycetota > Actinomycetes > Mycobacteriales > Nocardiaceae > Rhodococcus > Rhodococcus sp. IEGM1339. Next base: position 30,481 of record NZ_JBNQFT010000025.1, on the reverse strand, counting down.
TCGTGTATGGTTGGACATGCAACGCGGGGTGGAGCAGCTCGGTAGCTCGCTGGGCTCATAACCCAGAGGTCGCAGGTTCGAATCCTGTCCCCGCTACCACCGACCGGCCCGGACTCACACGAGTCCGGGCCGGTTCTTTTGTGAATGCTCCTCGGTCTCGGTACGGCTCCCCCGGCCGCGCTCACCGAGTAGATTTCGCGGCAGAGTCTCTGCAGAGCGGGAGGGTGTGATGGCCAAGCGCGCAACCGTCGCCGATCGACCACGAACTCCCCGCTGGCTCCGGCCCACGATCGTCGGTGTTCTGCTGGCCGTCGCCTTCTATCAGATGTCGGGCTGGCTCTTCCACAATCTGAAGGGTTTCCTCGGCCTGCTGTTCCTGGCGTGGTTGTTCAGCATCACCATCGAACCGATCGTCGACCGCCTCGAACGGTTCGGGATGCGTCGCGGTGCCGGCACCGGCCTCGTGCTGTTCTCCCTGATCGCACTCACCATCGGGTTCTTCGCGGTGTTCGGCACGCTCCTGTTCGACCAGATCGCCCAGTTGCTCACCACACTTCCGGATGCGCTCACACGCATCACCGATTGGGCGAACCGCACCTTCGACACCAACTTCAAGACCGGGGACGAACTGTTCAAGATCACGCCCGATACGGTTCGCGATCTGGCGCAACGGTTCACGCCCGGTGTCCTCGGCGTCCTCAGCACTCTGGTCGGTGCCCTGTTCCAGATCCTGACGATGCTGCTGTTCGTCTTCTACATGTCGGCCGAGGGGCCGAAGATGCGCCGGACGATCGCGAGCTGGTTCCCGGCCCGGCAGCAGCAGCTGATCGCGAACGTGTGGGAGACCTCGGTGGAGAAGGCCGGCGGCTATGTCGTCTCCCGGTTGATCCTCGCCGCCGCGGCGTCGATCTTCACCGGAATCTTCTTCCTCATCATCGGGGTTCCGTACTGGCTGCCCCTCGCGATCTGGACCGGGGTGGTCTCGCAGTTCATCCCCACCCTCGGCACCTATCTCGCGATCGGGCTCCCCGCGCTCATCGCCGCGGTGCAGCAACCGCTCGACGGCGTGTGGGTGATCGCCTTCGGCACGGTCTACCAGCAGATCGAGAACTATGTGCTGCACCCGCGCATCACGGCCCGCACGGTGTCGATCCACCCGGCGGTGGCGTTCGGTTCGGTGATCGTCGGCGCCACCCTGTTCGGCCCGGTGGGGGCTCTGGTGTCCGTGCCGGTGGTGGCGATCCTGCAGGCGCTGGCCGAGTCGTTCGGGCACCGCTACGAACTGATCCCGGAGGTGGGTGGAGAGGAACCGGAACCCGACGCCCCGGAGCTCACGGCAGACAACGACGACTACGACTGAGAGACGAGAGGGCCGGGCGTGAGATCTTCTCGCGCCCGGCCCCGTCGTCGTCCGATCAGACGATCAGCTTCGCCGCCGTCGCAGCGACGACGTCCTCGGTGGTCACGCCGGGTGCCGTCTCGACGAGCTTCAGTCCCTCGTCGGTGACGTCGATGACCGCGAGGTCGGTGATGATGCGCTGCACGCATCCACGACCGGTGAGCGGCAGGACGCACTCCTCGAGGATCTTCGGGTCGCCCTTCTTGGTGACGTGATCCATCATCACGATGACGCGCTTGGCGCCGTGGACGAGGTCCATCGCGCCGCCCATGCCCTTGACCATCGCACCGGGCACCATCCAGTTGGCGATGTCGCCCTTGGCGGAGACCTGCATCGCGCCGAGGACGGCGACGTCGATCTGGCCGCCGCGGATCATGCCGAACGACTGCGCCGAGTCGAAGTACGACGCGCCGGGGATCGCGGTGATCGTCTCCTTGCCGGCGTTGATGAGCTCGGGGTCGAGTTCGTCCTCGGTCGGGTACGGGCCGACGCCGAGCACACCGTTCTCCGAGTGCAGGATGACCTCGACGCCGGATTCGAGGTAGTTCGGCACGAGGGTGGGCATGCCGATTCCGAGGTTGACGTACTGGCCGTCCTCGAGTTCCTTGGCGACGCGTGCCGCCATCTCCTCGCGGGTCAGCCCCTTCTTCGTTGCCTGTGTCATGAGCGCACCGTCCGGTTCTCGATGCCGACCTCGACGGGGCCGACGTGTACGACACGCTGCACGTGGATGCCGGGCGTGTGGATTTCGTTGGGGTCGAGTTCGCCGGGTTCGACGAGGTGCTCGACCTGCGCGATCGTGATGCGCCCCGAGGCGGCGGCCGGCGGGTTGAAGTTGCGGGCGCTTGCTCGGTAGACGAGGTTGCCGTGGCGGTCGCCCTTCCAGGCGTGCACGAGCGCGTAATCGGCGACGATGCCGCGTTCGAGCACGTAGGTTTCGCCGTCGAACTCCCGGGTCTCCTTCGGCTGCGACGCGAGGGCGATGCCGCCGTGACCGTCGTAGCGCAGCGGGAGTCCGCCTTCCTCGACGGCCGTGCCGACGCCTGCCGGGGTGAAGAAGGCGGGGATGCCCGCACCACCGGCGCGCAGGCGCTCGGCGAGCGTGCCCTGCGGAGTGAGTTCGACTTCGAGTTCACCGGCGAGGTACTGGCGCGCGAACTCCTTGTTGGAGCCGACGTACGACGAGATGGTGCGGCGGATGCGGCCCTTCTCGAGCAGCAGGCCGAGCCCGAAGCCGTCGGTACCGCAGTTGTTGCTGACGGTCTCGAGGTCGGTGGCGCCCTGATCGAGCAACGCGTTGATGAGGATCTCGGGGATGCCGACCAGACCGAACCCTCCGACAGCGATCGTGACGCCGTCGGGGATGTCGGCTACGGCCTCGGCGGCGGAGGCAACGACTTTGTCCATGTGTGCCACGATACCCTCAGGTGTACGTCATGTGAACTCCCGTCCGCAATGCGAACAAACCCGCGTAGGATCGTTGCGCGCGCAGAACGGCCGCACTAGCCTGTTCGCATAGCGTCCATCCGTCCACATAGCGAACGTTTCGGATCGGAGGTCCGTGTCCCCCTCATCCCCCGACCCCGGATATCGGGGTCCGCTGTTCGATCCCGTCTTCGGCGCGGACGAACTCGGCGTCGCCCTGTCGGATCGCGCGTGGATCGGTGCCCTGCTCGACGTGGAGGTCGCGCTGACCCGCGCGGCCGCCGCACTCGGCCGTGTCAAGAACACCCACGCCGACGCCGTCGCGACAGCCGCGGCCTCGCTCGCCGAGGAACTCGATCCCGCCGACCTCGGTCGACGGTCCGCGGCGGGGGGCAACGCCGTCATCCCCCTGGTCTCCCTGCTACGCGAGCGCGCCGACGCCCCTGCGCGCGCCGTGCACGTCGGCGCGACCAGCCAGGACGTGCTCGACACCGCGCTGATGCTGCTCGCCCGCCGCGCAGGAGGGATCGCCCTGGCGAACCTGCGCTCCGCAGCCGACGGCGCAGCCCGCCTCGCTGCCACCCATCGCGAGACACTGATGGTCGCGCGCACGCTCGGCCAGCAGGCACTGCCGACCACCTTCGGCGCGCTCGCCGCCGGCTGGCTCCTGTCCCTCGACGACGCCGCCGGCGCACTCGACCGCGTGTTGTCCGCCCTACCCGCCCAGTACGGCGGAGCCGCCGGCACGCTCGCCGCCGTCCATCCCGACGGTTTCGCGTTCGCCGACGCGGTCGCCGACCTGCTCGGGCTCGCGCGTCCCGTCGCGCCGTGGCACACCGCCCGCACCCCCGTCACGACCCTCGCGGGCACACTCGGTGTCGCCGCGGGCGCGGTCGCGAAACCCGCCACCGACGTCGTACTCATGGCGAGCACCGAGTTCGGTGAGGTGAGCGAGGATGCGCCCGGCGGTTCGTCGGCCATGCCGCACAAGCGCAATCCCGTCGCGGCGATCACCGCGCGCGCCGCTGCCCGGCGCGTTCCCGGTCTCGTCTCGACGATCCTGTCGTCGACCGACCACGAGTTCCAGCGGGCCGCCGGCGCCTGGCACGCCGAATGGGAGACCCTCGCCGACATCCTGCGCCTCACCGGCGGTGCCGCGCACCAACTCTCGACGAGCCTGAACGGTCTGCACGTCCACACCGACGCGCTCGACCGCAATCTCGCGCTCACCGGAGGGGCGATCCTCGCCGAGAAGGTCACGGCCGCACTCGCCGAACACACCGACGACGCCCGCTCGATCGTCACCGATGCGGCGGTCGCCGGTAGGTCGCTCGACGAGGATCCCGCCATCACCGCACATCTCGACCCGCAGGACGTGCGCGAACTTCTCGATCCCACGCGCTATCTCGGCCATGCCGCAGACATCGTCGATCGCGTTCTCGCCCGTCACGACAGCACGAACCGAACCACAGGAGATGCCCGATGACCGTCACGCTCAACTACGAACAGTACGGCGACCCCACGAAGCCGACCGTCTTGTTCCTCGGTTCGCTGGGTTCGGACCTGTCGATGTGGGGACCGCAGATCCACGCCCTGGCGACCGACTGGAACGTCGTCGCGGCCGACCATCGCGGGCACGGCGCATCGCCCGCGCCGTCCGGTCCCTACACGATCGAGGAACTCGCCGGTGACGTCGTCGCCCTGCTCGACTCGCTCGAACTCGGCGCCGTGCACTACGTCGGACTGTCGCTCGGCGGTGCCGTCGGGCAGTGGCTCGCGGCGCATCACCCCGAGCGCGTGCGCACGCTGACGCTGCTGTGCACCTCGCCGGCCTTCCAGCCCGCCCAGCCCTGGTACGACCGGGCGGCATCGGTCCGCAACGACGGCCTGGCCTCGATCGCCGATTCGATCGTCTCGCGGTGGTTCACTCCCGAACTGGCCGAACACGATCCGGAGCTCGTCGCCCGCCACGTCGAGATGGTGAAGGGCACCACCGACGAGGGCTACGCCGCGTGTTGCGAGGCACTGGCGACCTGGGACGGCCGTCCCGACCTCGCCCGGATCGTCGCGCCCACCCTGGTGATCGCCGGTGAGCAGGACCCCGCCACCCCGCCGTCGACGATGCAGCAACTGGCCGACGGAATCGCCGACTCCACCTTCCACGTCCTCTCCCCCGGCGCACACCTCGCCAACGTGGAGCAGGCAGGACGGGTCACGAAGCTGATCCGCGAGCACATCTCGTCGCGCGTCACGCCGTCCGCCGCACACCGCACCGCGGCGTTCGAGGAGGGTCTGCGGGTGCGCCGATCCGTCCTCGGTGACGCACACGTCGACCGGTCCATCGAGTCGGCCACCGAATTCACCCGGCCCTTCCAGGATTTCATCACCCGCACCGCGTGGGGAGACATCTGGGCGCGTCCGGGTCTGGACCACCGCACCCGCCGGCTGTTGACCCTCGCGATCCTCACCGCGGTCGGCAACGAGCACGAACTCGACATGCACATCCGTGCAGCCCTGCGCGCCGGGATCGATCCCGACGACCTCGTCGAGGTCTTTCTGCACACCGCGGTCTACGCGGGTGTCCCCAACAGCAACCGGGCATTCGCGCTCGGCAAGCAGGCACTCGCCGACACCGAGGGAGGTGCGGGCTCGTGAGCACTCCCGACGTCACCGCCCCCGAGGTCGTTCGCGAGAACCCCGGGGCGTCGCCCGATTACGTGCAGTCGCTGGCACGTGGCCTGTCGGTCATCAAGGCCTTCGGTGCGCACGCCCAGCGGCAGTCGCTCTCCGACGTCGCCCGCGCGACCGGACTCACCCGCGCTACTACGCGCCGATTCCTGTTGACTCTCATCGAACTCGGTTACGTCCGCACCGACGGATCCCAGTTCTGGCTCACCCCACGGGTGCTCGAACTCGGCTACAGCTACCTGTCGGCACTGACGCTGCCGGAGGTCGCGCGACCCCATCTCGAGGCGCTCGCCGAGAAAGTCAAGGAATCGACCTCGGTGTCGGTGCTCGACGGCACCGACGTCGTCTACGTCGCACGAGTTCCCGTCAGCCGCATCATGACCGTCACCATCACCCTCGGCACCCGTTTCCCCGCCTACGCGACCTCCATGGGACGGGTACTGCTCGCCGGTTTGAACGACGACGAACTCGACGCCTACCTCGCGCGCGCCGAATTCGCTCCCATCACCGGCAACACCGTCACCACCGCCGAGGAATTGCGCGCCGAGATCGCCACGGTACGACGCAACGGATACTGCATCGTCGACCAGGAACTCGAGGAGGGCCTGCGCTCGCTCGCCGCGCCCATCCGCGATGCGTCGGGAACCGTTGTGGCGTCGGTGAACCTGTCGACCCACGCGGCCCGCTACCGGATGGAGACCGTGCACGACGAGCTCGTCCCGGCGTTGCTCGCCACCGCCGGGGCGATCTCCACCGATCTCGCCCGCACCCAGACCCACCAGTGAACAACCCCGATCGAGGTACATCATGACCGACGTAGTGATCTGCGAACCCCTGCGCACCCCGGTAGGTAGGTTCGGAGGCGTCCTGAAGGACATCGCCCCCGAGGATCTCGCGGCCACCGTCATCCGCGAACTCGTCGCCCGCACCGGTATCACCGGTTCCGACATCGACGACGTCTTCCTCGGCCAGGCCTCCCCCAACGGTGAGGCCCCCGCCCTCGGCCGCGTCGCCGCCCTCAACGCCGGCCTCGGGGTGAACGTTCCGGGCCTGCAGGTCGACCGTCGCTGCGGCTCGGGTCTGCAGGCGATCGTGCAGGCCGTCATGCAGGTGCAGACCGGCGCGAGCGACCTGATCCTCGCCGGCGGCGCCGAATCGATGAGCCAGGCCGAGTTCTACGCCACCGGCATGCGCTGGGGCGTCAAGGGCGAAGCCGTCGCTCTGTCCGATCGCCTGGCCCGTGCCCGCGTCACCGCCGGCGGACGCGACTTCCCCGTGCCCGGCGGCATGATCGAGACCGCCGAGAACCTGCGCGCCGAGTTCTCCATCAGCCGTGAGGACCAGGACGCCCTGGCCGTGCAGTCGCACCAGCGGGCCGTCGCCGCGCAGAAGAACGGTGTGTTCGCGCAGGAGATCGTGTCCGTGAGCGTGCCGCAGCGCAAGGGCGATCCGCTCGTCGTCGACACCGACGAGCACCCCCGCGCCGACACCTCGATGGAGACCCTCGCCAAGCTGCGCCCGATCCGCGGCAAGATCGACCCCGAGTCCACCGTCACCGCCGGCAACGCCAGCGGCCAGAACGACGGTGCCGCCCTCGCGATCGTCACCACCACAGAGAAGGCCGCCGCGCTGGGTCTGCGTCCGCTGGCCCGCCTCGCAAGCTGGGCGGTGGCCGGTGTGCCGCCGCGCACCATGGGCATCGGCCCGGTGCCCGCCAGCGAGAAGGCGCTCGGCCGCCTCGGACTGACGCTCGCCGACATGGACGTCATCGAACTCAACGAGGCGTTCGCCGCACAGGCCCTGGCCGTCACCCGCTCGTGGGGCATCGAGGCCGACGACTCGCGCCTGAATCCCAACGGCTCCGGCATCTCCCTCGGACATCCGGTGGGCGCGACCGGCGGACGCATCCTCGCCACCTTGCTGCGCGAACTCGATCGTCGTGAGGGTCGCTACGGACTCGAGACGATGTGCATCGGCGGCGGCCAGGGGCTCGCCGCTGTATTCGAACGCATCGCCTGACGTGACCTACGGTGCTCGCGACGCGATCCCCGTCGCGAGCACCGTACAGTCCGTACGCTCGTGATCATGAGCGAAGTTCAGATAACTCCCCCGACCGAAGCCCCTGCTCCGCCCACGACACGAGCCCGGACCCTCGCGCGTTATCTGCTGGCCGCCTCACTCGTCTTCGCCGGACTGAGCCATCTCTTCTGGGCCCGCAAGGACTTCCAGGCGCAGGTGCCCGACTGGGTGCCGATGGACAAGGACGGCGTGGTCATGGCGTCCGGCGGTGTCGAGATCATGCTCGGCGCCGGACTCGCCGTGGCGAACCGCGACCGCGTCCGTGTCGGCCGCCTGGCCGCACTGTTCTTCGCCGCCGTCTTCCCGGGCAACATCGCCCAGTATCTCGGCAAGCGCAGCGCCTTCGGTCTCGACACCGACCGTAAGCGCCTGATCCGCTTGTTCTTCCAGCCCGTGCTCGTCCTGTGGGCCCTGTGGTCCACCGGAACCCCCCGACGCTGACGCGGCCGGCGCCGGAGGGCGGACCTGGTGCCCGTTACTCCGGCGCGACCCGCACGAGCATCTTCCCGAAGTTCTTTCCTTCGAGCATGCCGATGAACGCCTCCGGGGCGTTCTCGAGTCCGTCGACGATGTCCTCGCGATACTGGAGCTTTCCGTCGCGGACCCATGCCGAGGCTTCACGCAGGAAGTCGCCGTACATCTCCTTCACGAACTCGCTCTGGATGAAGCCGCGGATCGTGAGGCTCTTGGTGAGGATCGAGTTGAACAGTCCCGGAAGACGGTCCTTGCGGTTGAGGTCAGCACCGTTGTACTGCGCGACCAGACCGCACACCGGGATTCGCGCATAGGTGTTGAGCAGCGGCCACACCGCTTCCTGGACGGGGCCGCCGACGTTCTCGAAGTACACGTCGATACCGTCGGGCACCGCCTCCGCCAGCTTGTCGGCGAAGTTCGGGTCGCGGTGGTCGATCGCCGCGTCGAAACCGAACTCGTCGATCAGTGCGCGGCACTTCTCCGGGCCGCCGGCGATACCGACCGCGCGGGCGCCCTTCAGCTTCGCGATCTGCCCCACCGCCGATCCCACGGGCCCGGTGGCGGCAGCGACGACGACGGTCTCACCCTTCTTCGGCTGCCCGATCTTCAGGAGCCCGGAATAGGCTGTGAAGCCGGGCATTCCGAGGACTCCCACAGCGGTGGAGATCGGTGCGGCCTGCGGATCGAGCTTACGAACGGTGGAGCCGTCGAGGACGGCATGCGACTGCCAGCCGGCTCCGGCCAGCACGTAGTCGCCCGGCTCGAGGCCGTCGTACCGCGATTCGACGACCTGGCCCACCGTTCCGGCGACCATCACGTCCCCGAGTTCGACGTGCGCGGCATACGACTTCGCTGTGCTCATCCGACCGCGCATGTACGGGTCGAGGGACAGGTAGACGACGCGCAGGAGGATCTGGCCGTCGCCGACCTCGGGCAGATCCACCGTCTCGAGACGGAAGTTGTCGGCGGTGGGCGCCCCCTCCGGGCGCGATGCGAGAACGATGCGGGTGCTCTGACTCGTCGTGGCTTCACTCATGCCGACAGTGTGCCGCACGCGCTGGCGTCCTAAACGCCGCGCGGGAGCACCCCGGCAGGCACGATGCCGCGCCTGAGGTGGTCCCGATCAGGCGCTGTGCTGCACCTCGCCGCGCGGCACCTGGTAGTTCGAGAACAGCTGCGAGTGGATGACCTCGGTGAAGGACGGTCCGTCCTGCTCGACCCGGACAGGACGGCGAGTGGACGAAGCGGTGCGCGAAGCACCCATCTGTGACGTGGAGCGGATCGCCATGTCGATCTCCTCTCGGAAGGCGGGGAGAGGTGGCCACCGGCACCGTGCAGAAGGTGCAAATCGGGTGAGCGACCCCTTGGGAAATACATATACCCCGTCGATGCCCGATATGCACCTGTCGATTTCGGCGCGCCGCACACCGCCCCCGCCTGCAGCCCCAGGGGGTTACCCGTCGACCTCGTTGCCCTCGGAGGTCGGAAGCACCCGGATCGGCACACTCGTGGCCGAGTTCGATGCCCCCACCCAGCCGCTCAACGTCGCGGCCGGAACGCAGGCCCGCACGGCGATCGTGCGAGTACCTCCGGGCGGCAGGTGGAACCAGGAATCCTGCAGGTCACCGCCGGTGATGTCGAGATGCACGTACTGTGCCGCACCCTCGGTCCGCACCTCCACACTCCACCCGTCCGGGACGGGTCGAGCGGTCGCCGCGAGACCGATCCCGCGCTCGACGGGACGTGCCGGACCACCCACGAGATACACCGACTCCGCCAACACTGCACCGGTGTGGTCGACCAGTCGGGCGGTCGCCGTGTCGAAAGTGCGCGGCCCGAATCGATACGCAAAATTGACATCGGTGAAACCGCCCGTCACCGCGGCCCACGAGAACACCCGGGTCTCGTGCGGTTCGAGACGCAGCGGCACCGACACGTCCACCGGTACCGCACCGGAGGGCGTATGGGCCTGCAACTGCAGCGTGACGTCGAGGATCTCGGCGGTGTCGTTGATCGCGTCCACGCGCAGGCCGTCGAGCCCGTCGTCGGTGAGGAGCACGGTGACGGGGGCGAACACCCGTGCCAGGACCCACCACGGCGCCTTCGGGTTCCCGTCGGCGTCGAGCACGCCCCACCCGGCACCCGGCTGCAGGTCGCGGGCGGAGAGGATCAGGGCACCGCGACATCCTGATCCGGATCGTCGCCAGTACTGCAGTACCTCGGTGAACGCTTCGCAGATCGCTGCCCGTCCGAGCGCGAGATATCGCGTGGGATCCACCCACCGCACCTCGGCGGGGTCGACCCCGAAGATCGTGCGCACATAGTGGTCTCGCACGTCCTCGAAGTCCCACGACGCCCCGTTGTCGCGCGGCACAGCCGCCTTCCATCGTGGATGGTGACCCGCGACATTCACACTGCCGAGCTCGGCCTCGATCGCCATGTCGGAAGGCGGAATCGAGAACGCGAGGCATTCAGCGGCGAAGCGCACGCCGGCGGCACGCACGTCGCCGAGGGGACGGCGGTAACCCCCGACACCGAAGTAGTGCGCCACACCCGAACCCACTGCGATCGGCAGTACGTCGCTGCGCGGGGGCGCGGATGGTGACGACGACACCCACACCGTGCCCGGTAGCTCACGGTCGACGATTGCGGGCAACCAGTCGTCGATCGCCGGGATGGATGCCTCCATCAGTCCGAGCATGGCAGGTTGCTGCTCGGTCTCGCTGCCCCCACACATCACCACAGGTGCCGGGTTCCCGCCCCATCGGCGCGCCAGCGCACGGATCTCGTCCTCGAGCAGCGAGCGGAAGTGCGGATCGTCGGGCGGGTCGGTGGTGGCGAGCATGACGTCCTGCCACACCATGATGCCCAGTTCCGCACACGCCGAGTAGAACTCGTCGTCCTCGTAGACCATCGTGCCGGGGATGCGGATCGTGTCCACGCCCGCCGATACGCAGCGTTCGAGGATGCGCCGGGTTGCGCTCGGGTCGTTCAGCGAGATCGGATCGGTCGGTGTCCACACCAGGCCGCGGCAGAAGACGTCGACGTCGTTGATCCGTAAGCCGAACCCGTCGCCCGGTGAGCGCTCGACCGACCGGAATCCGATGTTCCCCAGCGTCATTCGTTGCCCACCCAGAATCAGATGTGCGGCGTACAGGTGGGGGGCGCCGTAGGTGTGCGGCCACCACCGTTCCACCTCGGGGAGCGTCACCTGCATGTGCACGCGTGCTGTCCCGTCCGGCCCGTATTCGGGTCGGACGTGCGCCGTCGCCCCTCCGATCTCCACAGTCACCTCGGGGACGGCGGTGCCGGCCAGCACGAGATCGGCGTCGACGATCCCGTCGGATCCCCGCAGAGCTGTCCGTATCCCACGTTCCAGCACAACGGGCTCACCGGAATCGACGAGACGCACGGGACGCCACGGACCGACCGGCGCCGGAGCCCCCGCGTACACCGAGGCTCGCCCGAGCATGGTGGTGCGGAACCACCGCAATCCTTGGGCCGACACGAGCGACGAACGCCACCGTCCGCGTGGCCGACGCTTGCGGAGAGCAGCGTCGAGCGAGGCGCACCGGACCGCGATCCGCATCGTCGACGGCAGGTAGCCGAGGACGACGGTCAGCGGCACGAACATCGATTCCGACGTCGCGACGAGTGTGCCGTCGACCCACACGTCCGCGAGTGTCGCGAGCCCGTCGAAGGTCAGACGCCACGGTCCGTCGCCGGACACCTCGACGTCGGTGACGAACCACCAGTCGTCGCTGTCGGGAGACGACACCCTGGCCGCCGCGACTCCCTCGGATTCCCGGATCGCGCCTGCCGCCGTCCCGGGTATACGGACCGGCAGCCAAGGACCGTCCGCCGGAAAGTCACCGGGGTGCTCGACTGCCCCGGGAGCGACACGGAGACAACGCCATCGCGCATCGTGCAGGAGATCCATGTGCGTCGAATCCTGTCACCGCACCCCGGCGGCGCGGACGACGGTCGCCATGGCGTCCTCCCAGGCAGCGGCCATCGCTATCAGCTGGTCGCCGGGGTCGACATTGCGGCCGCGTGCCGCACGCGCCATCCGGAACTGCACGCTCTTCGCGCCCTCGGCGACCGCGCGGAATCCGTCGGCTGCGGCAGCCGCACCGGGATATCCGCGACCGTCCATGTAGACGCTGACGTCCGCGGCAAGTTCGGCGGTGGCACCGCACTGACGGAGCACCCCGAACGTCCACGGATGGAAGACGTCCATCCCTCCGGTGCGAATCGGGTCGATGTCGGCGAGCACCCGCTCGCCGAGCGCGCGCACCGGATTCGAGCCGGCGCGCATGCGCAGGTGCCGGAGCACCACGGTGTCGAAGGCGTCGCACTGCGGTTGTGCCGCGTCGAGGCGCACCTGTTCGAGATAGGGAGGCCAGGTGGGTACCGGCTCGTCGAGGCCGAAGACTCCGCGGAAGTCCTCACCGGTGAGAACGTGATAGCCGCTGTTGTGGAAGTACTCGAGCGTCCCGCTGTCGCGATCGATGAGATTGGGCACGATCGTCGTCTTCGAACGACTCTCCCGGTAACCGGTTCCCTCGGTGTCGGGCAACCAGAAGGCGTCCACCTCGATCGTCGACAGCAGTCCGGCGGCGGCATTGTCCTCGAGGTGATCCACGGGGCGGCGCCAGACGTTCATCTCCGCGACGTCGATCCCGTACAGCGCCAACAGATCCTCGGGGCGGAACTTGAGGAAGGTCCATTGGGCGCCGTCGAACCGGGCCGAGAACGCGCACGCGGCAGCGGGGACCGGATCGTGGCCGAGCGAATGCAGCACCTCTACCCACAGGTCGACGTAGCAGTTGGTCTCGGTCCAGATCCGGTCGGCAGCGTGCACGAAGTGCGGCGAGTACCCGTCGACGCGGACGTCGATGAGCCGATCGCTCACGGGAACAGCCTGTCGCGTACCGGTGCGGGCCAGCGGTCGACGTCGAGTCCGTGGGTCTGCAACAGCGCCAGGGCGATCCGCTCCATTCCGAATCCGACGCACGCGCTGTGCGCGACTTCGCCGTCGGCAGTGCGGATCTCGAAGGTCTCGCCGAAGTGCTCGCGGTGGCAATTGCACGAGACCACGGCGGTGCCGTCGTCGAGGTCGCCGTAGAGCCGGACCGTCAGCTCGGTCTTGAGGTTCTCGATGCGCTGGTTGACGGCCAGCATGCGCCCGGCCCGCCCGAAGAACGGGTCGTTGGCAGGTACAGCGGTCGCGTCGAGGCCCAGCGAGTCGAGCACCTCGAGTCCTCGCTCCACCCAGGAATCACGATGCTGCGCAGCGTCGTTCTCGGTACCGATACGCACGAACTCGTGCATCCGGAAGGCCTGCATGCGAGCGGGGTCGACGGCCGGCTCGTGCCGGAAGCAGTAACCGAGAACGTCGAGCAGTTCACCGCCCTCACGCAGCGTACCGGTGTACCGCGAGTAGGCGGGATGGCATGCGGCGGAGACGAGCACGGTGTCGGCGGGTTCGAGCCACGGATCCCACGCCTCGCCCTTCGACCGCGCGGCGAGCAGTTCGGCGTGCTCGGCGTTGCTGCCCGTAAAGGTGTTCACCGCTCCGGTCAGGTGCGGGAAGGAGGCGATGTAGTCGGTGCGCTCGAAACTCGTCCGCGGGAAGACCGGCGGGAAGCGCAGGCGCGTCGCGGCCCGGCCCGGACCTGCCGCGACCACCACGCGGTCGATGCCGTCGACGATGTCCTCGAAGACACCCGACCGACCGTAGAGGCCGGGAACACCGGTCTCCACGAGCAGTTCGGCCTCGAGCAACTGCTGCTGGAAGTCGAGGCGGGCACGCTCGAGCTCGGACAGCTCGTCGGTTGCGGTGCTGGCAATGGCTGTACTTGTCACAGCGTCCCCCGGTAGGCGATCGACAATTGGGCCGAGTTGTTCATGATGCGGTCGTTGTTGACCATCACGGCGGCACCGTGCGCGTCGCGCAGGTGGCGGCCGAGTGAGTACTGCGAATCCTCGCGGTATCCGGCGATCCCGCAGATGAGCATCGCGCGGTTCACCAGATCCACGACGAGCGTGGACGCAGTGACCTTGAGGTTGTTCATGGCGAGCGAGAAACCCATGCCCGACATCGATTCCTCCTGCGCCGACGCGGCGGCGTCGAACCGGGCGGCGGACGCGGCGACGAGATCGGAGAACTGCTGGTGCACGGCGGCCGCTTCGGCGAGTCGCAGCGCACCGGGCGGGGTGACCCCCGGGCTGCGGCGGGCCGCCGAACGCACGAACGAGCGGGCCTTCTCCAGCGCCGCGTCGGCGATTCCGAGCCACACCGCCGACCACACACTGTGTGAGACGGGAAGCATGGTGCGCGAGGAGATCTCGGCGTAGGCCGTGCCGACCACGAGATCGGCGGACGTCGTGGCGGTGAGGACGAATCCGGGGCTGCACGTACCGCGCAGCCCGAGGGTGTCCCAGCTGCCGGTGGGTTCGAGGGTCACGTCGTCGCGTCGGCACACGACGAGCACCTGGTCGCTGGGCGGGCTGTCGGCGGTGCGACGCGCGGTCACCAGGATCGCGTCGGCGTACTCGCCGTACGAGATGACCGGCGCGTTCTTCGTCAGCGTGACGGTGTCGCCGTCGCGGGCCACGGCGCAGACGCTGCTGCGCACGTCGCCACCGGTGCCGAGTTCGGTGGTCGCCGAAGCGATCAGGTAATCGTTCGCCACCGCTTCGGCGACGAAGGTGGCCAGACCGGGAGTGGAGTGATGCACCAGCGACAGGATCTGCGTCTGGTGCATCGCGAAGATCATCGCGGTGGAGGCGCAGTACCGGCCGAGGATTCGGGCGACGGCGCACAGCTCACCGAGGGATGCTCCCTCCCCACCCTGATCGACGGGGACGGCGCAGTTCAGCAGCTTGTGGGTGCGCAGCGCGTCGACTGCCTCGTGCGGGAACCGTCCCTCACGATCCACCGCGGCGGCCGCGGGGCCGGCGCTCTCGCGTCCGACGAGTTCGGCACGGGCGAGCAGCGACAGCCCGGCCTTCTCCGCGACGGTGAGGGGCGCGGACGTCGACGTCACGCGACGCCCAGTTCCGTCAACGCCGACCTGATGGCGCCGACGCTCGCGAAGGTGCTCTTGCGCAGCAGTTCGTCGGGGAATTCCACGTCGAAGGCGTCTTCGAGGGCGAGCATCACGTTCACGCTGGCGTGCGATGTCAGGCCGAGCTCGTAGAGGTCGGCGGCGGGGTCGAGCGCCGTGCTGTCGACCGACAGCTTCGCGTGCTCACCGAGGACCTTGCGGATCACCTGCTCCGTCATGGGTGTTCTCCAGTTTCTGCTTCGTCGACGCGGGTCGCCACGACCGTCGCGATGGCGTATTCGGACTCGTGGGAGATCGAGACCTGTATGTCGGTCACCTGTTCATCTCGCGCCAGGGCGGCCGCGTTACCGGCCAGTACGACAGCGCATCCGCCCCAGTCCGCGCGGCGGATTTCGATGGCCTGCCAGGGAACCGCGTGCTCGCGCGGACGCAGGACCTTCATGACGGCTTCTTTCGCGGCGAAGCGCGCCGCGAGGCGTTGGGCGCGCCCCGGTCCGGTGCATACGTCCAGCTCGTGCGGGGTGAACACACGCTGCAGGTAGCGGTCGCCGAACCGGTCGATGCTCGACGCGATGTCTCGGACGGTGACGACATCGCAGCCGACACGTGTCGTCGCGACGCGGGGGCCGCTGCCATCGTTCATGGTCACTCCTCGGGATGCGCTGCACACGGTAGCCGCAGGTCGGCCGATGTACACCAGCCGAACGTCTCTGGCTTGCAGGACATCCCGGAAATCACCCCGACTTTCACCCGCCGGGCGCGTCGGTTCACGCGGTGAACCGGGGCTCGCCACCGCAACACGCGGCGTCGATCCCGGTTCGGCGCGTCAATGACGAAAGGCCCCGACCGGGTGGTCGGAGCCTTTCGGGGATCTGAAGTTATGCGGACGTCCGCACGGGTTCCTTGTCGCTCTCCGGCTCGTCCTTCGCTGCCGGCTCCTCCTTCTCCGCAGCGGGCACCGGGACGGCGTCCTGCGCATAGTAGAAGTGGGGGCGGCGGTGTCCGAGGAAGGAACCGCACCACGACATGACGGCGATGTAGCGGTTGCGGAAGCCAACCAGGTAGACGAGGTGGACGGCGAGCCACAGCACCCACGCGATGAAGCCGGTGAGCTCGATCTTCCCGACCCGCGTGATGGCGCGGAACCGGTTGATGATCGCCATGCTTCCCTTGTCCTTGTACTGGAACGGGGTGCCCATCGCGACCTTGCCGGTGATCATCTTCGCGACGTGGCGGCCACCCTGCATGGCGAACGGCGACTGCGCCGGCAGGTTGTCGAGGGTGACCATGTCGCCGATGGCGAAGATGTTGTCGCTGCGGCCGACGGTGAAGTCGGGGTCGACGAGCAGGCGTCCGCCGCGGACCGTCTCGCAGCCGGTGCGCTCGGCGAGTACGTCGGCGAAGTCGTTGGCCTGGATGCCTGCCGACCAGATGATGGTCTCCGCGGTGAGGCGGCGGGTCTCCTCGGTCGTGGGCGTGGTGAGCGTGGCACCGTGCTCGTCGATGTCGGTGACCATCGTGCCGAGGACGACGTCGACACCGCTCTTCTCGAGCGACTCCTTGGAGTACTCGCTGAGCTTGCCACCGAACGGGGGCAGAACCTTGTCTGCGCCCTCGACGAGCGTGACGGTGACGTCGTCGGCGCGGATGTTGCCGATGTTCTCGGCGAAGTAGCGCTGCGCGAGCTCCTTGATCTGTCCCGCGAGCTCGACGCCCGTCGGGCCGGCGCCTACGACGATGAAGCTGAGCAGGTTCTTCCGACGCTCGGCATCGGTGGTGACGTGTGCTTCCTCGAAGCAGCGCACGATCTGGCGACGCAGCTTCTCGGCGTCCTCGACGGTCTTCAGCGCGTACGTCAGGTCGGCGAACTCGTCGCGTCCGAAGTACGCCTGGCGGGCGCCGGTCGCGGCGACGAGGTACTTGTAGCCGAGACGCAGGCGCTGACCGCCGGCCTCGTAGACAACCGTGTTCTCCTCGGGGAGCACATCGACGACGCGGCCCAGGCGGACGTCGGCGTTGGGGTATTCGGCCAGGATCGCGCGCACGGACGGGGCGATCTCGCCGGGCGAAAGGACGCCGGTGGCGACCTGGTAGAGCAAAGGCTGGAAAAGATGCTCGGTGGTCTCCGAGATCAGAACGAAGGGCGTGCCGGCCTTGGCGAGCTTCTTGGCGGTGGCCAATGCTCCGAAGCCGGAACCCACGATGACGACGTCCGTCCGATCGACCAGGGTCGCTGTGTCCGCATCGTCCATGCTGTCGTAAACCTCCACGTACTTGTCATCTCCGTTGATGTATGACTACCAAGGTAGGGACGAAGTACCCTCACTATCCACTAACCTGGGATATTCGAAAAACTGCTATCTGTTTCGCTCATAAATGAGGATGGCACGTTCCCGGGAGGAGCCATGGATTTCCGTCAGTTGCGCTACTTCTTCGCCGTCGGCGAGGAGGGCAGCTTCTCCCGTGCTGCCCAGCGCTGCTTCATCTCGCAGTCGGCGATCAGCCATCAGATCGCGAAGCTCGAGCACGAACTGGGCACCACCCTGTTCGACCGCACCACCCGTTCGGTCAAGCTCACCTCGGCCGGCCGACGCCTGATGCCGATCGCCGCCGAGGTGCTCAGCCTCGAGGCGAAGGCCCTGGAAGTGGGCCACGAACCGCGGGAGAGCATCCGCATCACGGCGAACATGAGCTTCGCGGCGCAGAGCCTCGACGCCATCTCCAGCGTCCGCGAACGTCACCCCAAGATCGACGTGGAGTTCGTCATCAAGGACTTCACCGACCGCGTCAACGCCGTCGCGTCCGGGGATGCCGATCTCGCGCTCATCCGCGGCGACGTCGACCGCCCGGGGCTCGAGGCGATCCGTCTCGGCATCGAAGAACTCGTCATCGTCACGTCCAGCGAGCACCCGCTGTCGGCGTTCTCCACCGTCGACCTCGGCGACCTCGCCCACTACCCGCTGCTGCTGCCGCCGCGCGGCAGCCAGGTGCTGTTGCACCGCGTGGTCGAGGACGCCTTCGTCGAGGTCGGTCGTCGCGTGCGCCTCGGACCTCCGATCGCGAGCGACCACACCGCGACTCTCGAGGTGCTCACCAACCCGAGGGCGTGGACCGTGCTCTACGCCGGCACCGCGGCCGACACACCCCGCAAGGGGCTGAAGTTCATGCGCGAGATCCACCACCGGCTGCAGGTTCCGGTGTGCGGGGTGGTGCGGAGCAACGCGACGCCCAATCCCGAACTCGAGTTCCTCATGCGGGCGCTCGCCCATTCGATCGTGCCGCCGACGGACAGCACGCCGTGATCCGATCGCACACGTCGGAGCGCGAAACGGTCATCGGTGCGTGCAATTCCGCGCTCCGCTGACCAGTTCGCGCGTCGCTGCGGTCCCGGGGCGCCTCAGTTGCGCGGCGACAGCTTGTCGAGGAGTTCGAGGCCCTGACGTGCCCACGCGATCTCGGCCTCGCCCCGGCCGATGAGACCGTCGTACGCGAACGCCTTGAACGCGATGATCCGCTCGTGGTCCTCGGCCGGATACTTCTGCACGCGTCGCGCGATGGTCGCGTTGCTGAGGTCGAGGATCGCATCGCGCACCGTGGTCCACTGGGCGATCTGTTCGGTGTAGTGATCGATGTGCCGTTCCAGGCACTCGCGAGCGCTGTCCGGGTCGGTCCATTCGAAGTAGGCCGCGCGCATGTGGGCGGCGTCGCGCACCGGGGCGTAGTCCAGCGGGGTGGACATCCATTCGCGGAAGGCCCGGACGCCCTCCCCGGTGATCGAGTACCGGGTCTTGGTGCTGTTGGGACCCCAGCGCACCTGTTCGCCCTCGACGAGGCCCTCGCGCTCCATCCGGCGTAGTTCGGGGTAGATCTGCGAGTCGGGCGCATGCCAGACGTGCCCGACCGACCCGCCGAACCGTTTCGCCGCGTCGTAGCCGGTCAGAGGCTCGGCGGTGAGCAACGCGAGCAGCGCGTATCGCAGGCTCATGGACCACCACCTTTCCTCGGGCGAGTATTCCACCCTTGCGAATAACTATCTCGATAGATAGTGTGTGCTCCAGCTCACCGACTATCTATGTAGATAGTTATTTCACCCTCAGTGTTCGGAGGATCCGACATGACCGATCTCGGCCCCACCGGGGCGACCGCGAAGAACATGGCCTACCCGCTCGACGCCTGGTACGTCGTCGCCTGGGATCACGAGGTGGGTCGCCGCGAGATCCTCGCCCGCACCATCGCCGGCAAGCCGATGGCCCTCTACCGCACCGAGGAGGGCCGTCCCGTCGCCCTCGCCGACGCCTGCTGGCACCGCCTCGCGCCGCTGTCGATGGGCAAGCTCATCGGTAGCGAGGGCATCCAGTGCCCCTACCACGGTCTTCAGTACAACTCCGCAGGTCGCTGCACACACATGCCCGCCCAGCAGACGATCAACCCGTCCGCGATGGTGGCGTCCTATCCCGTCGTCGAGCGGCACCGCTTCGTGTGGGTCTGGCCGGGCGACCCGACGCAGGCCGATCCCGATCTCATCCCGGACATGTTCCAGATGGACTCCCCCGACTGGGCGGGCGACGGACGCACGATCGACGTGCAGGCCAACTACCAGCTCGTCCTCGACAACCTCATGGACCTCACCCACGAGGAGTTCGTGCACTCGTCGTCCATCGGCCAGGACGAGCTGAGCGAGTCCGACTTCGTCGTCACCCACGACGACCGCACCGTCACGGTCACCCGCTGGATGCACGACATCGACGCACCACCGTTCTGGCTCAAGAACATGCGCGACAAGTTCCCCGGCTTCGAGGGCAAGGTCGACCGCTGGCAGATCATCGAGTTCCAGGCACCGTCCACGATCCGCATCGACGTCGGTGTGGCCAAGGCCGGCACCGGTGCTCCCGAGGTCGACCGCAGCCAGGGCGTCAACGGCTTCGTCATGAACACCATCTCCCCCGTCGACGAGAGCACCGCCCTCTACTTCTGGGCGTTCATGCGCAACTACCGCCTCGACAGCCAGCTCATCACCACGCAGCTGCGCGACGGCGTGCACGGCGTGTTCGGTGAGGACGAGGCGATGCTCACCGCGCAGCAGAAGGCCATCGAGGCGAACCCGGATCACGAGTTCTACAACCTCAACATCGACGCCGGCGGCATGTGGGTGCGACGCCTGATCCAGCGCATGGTCGAAGCGGAGCGGAACCTCAACTCGGCCACCGCCGTTCCCGAGGGAGCCCACTGACATGAGCAACAACCAGATCCGTTGGCAGCGGGCCCGAGTCGTGAGTGTCGAGCGGGCCGCCGATTCGATCGCCGAGATCACCCTCGCCGCCGACACCGCCCACCGCGTCGAACCAGGCGCCCACATCGACGTGCGTCTCCCCTCTGGCGACACGCGTTCGTACTCCCTCGCGGCGGGTGGTCCGGACGGTCGCCTCACACTCGGCGTCCACCGCTCCCCCACCTCGCGCGGCGGCTCCGAGTACATGCACTCGCTGTGTCCCGGCGACGAACTCGAGATCACCGAGCCGCTCCAGAACTTCCCGCTGCGGGTCGGCGCACCGCGCTACGTCCTGCTCGCCGGCGGCATCGGCATCACCGCCGTCCGCGCGATGGGAGCCGTGCTCCGCCGCCTCGGTGCCGACTACCGCTTCGTGTACGTCGGTCGCAGCCGTTCCGCGATGGCCTTCCTGCCCGAACTCGAAGCCCTCCACAGCGACCGTCTCGACGTCCACATCGACGACGAGGGAACAGGATTGGACGTCGCCGCGCTCGTCGACGGCGTCGATCACACCACCGAGCTGTACATGTGCGGTCCGATCCGCCTGATGGACGCCGTGCGGCGCCGGTGGCACGACCGCGACCTGCCGATGCCGAACCTCCGCTACGAGACCTTCGGCAACAGTGGATGGTTCGACGCCGAGGAGTTCACGGTCACCGTGCCCGAACTCGACGTCACCACCACCGTCGGTTCCGACGAATCGATGCTCGACGCCCTCCGGCGTGCAGGCGTCGACATGATGTTCGACTGCCGCAAGGGCGAATGCGGCCTGTGCGAGGTCTCCGTCGCCTCGCTCGACGGTCGCGTCGACCACCGCGATGTCTTCTTCAGCGAGGAGCAGAAGCGCTCCTCGCGTCGGATGTGCGCCTGCGTGTCACGCGTGGTGCGCGATTCGGCATCGCCCCGATCGACGACGGGTGTCGTCACGCTCGACCTTCCCTGACAACCGCGCATTTTCACACCACGAGGAAACACGATGGATCTTCGCGCACGCATCGACGCCTCGCCGATGCATCCCTACCAATGGATGGTCGTCGCCCTGTGCGTCGTGCTGAACATCCTCGACGGATTCGACGTCATGGCCCTGGCGTTCACCGCCAAGAGCATCGGCAGCGACTTCGGCCTCGGCGGATCGGAACTCGGCGTGCTGCTCAGCGCGGGTCTGATCGGCATGGCCGTCGGCGCTCTCGCTCTCGCCCCGATGGCCGACCGGATCGGCCGACGGCCCCTGATCCTGATGTCGGTCGCACTCGCCACCGCCGGCATGGGCCTGTCCGCGAGCGCCGGATCGGCGTGGGAACTCGGCATCTGGCGGGTCATCACCGGACTCGGTATCGGTGGCGTCCTCGCCTGCACCACCGTCATCGCGAGCGAATACTCGTCGGCCCGCTGGCGTGGTCTGGCCATCAGCATCTACACCGCCGGATACGGTGTAGGTGCCACGATCGGCGGCATGGCCGCCGTCGGTCTGCAAAGCGGATACGGTTGGCGTGCAGTCTTCGTCACCGGCGCCGTCCTCACCGGCCTGGCACTCGCCCTCCTCGTCGTCCTGCTGCCCGAATCCCTGGACTTCCTCACCAGCCGGGGACGCGCAGGCGATCTCGACCGGATCAACACCATCGCGCGACGCATCGGCCAGAGCCCCGTCCCGGCGCTCGCCCGTTCCGCCGACAAGGCGGCACCGCGGGCAGGACGGATCTCGGACCTGTTCTCCGGAAGCAACACCCGCTCGACGGTGCTGCTCTGGGCGGCCTTCTTCGCCACCATGTTCGGTTTCTACTTCGTCAACTCGTGGACGCCGTCGCTGCTGGAGACCGCCGGTCTCACGAAGGACCAGAGCGCCACGGCGGGCATGATGCTCACCCTCGGCGGCACCGTCGGTTCGGTGCTCTTCGGAGTGTTCGCCAGCCGCTGGGCCACCCGGTCGGTCCTGCTCACCTTCACCATCGCCGCCGCCGCGACCATGACCGTCTTCATCATGTCGATCTCGACGCTGACGCTGGCGTTCGCACTCGGCATCCTGATCGGCGGACTCATCAACGGGTGCATCGCCGGCCTGTACACCCTCGCGCCGTCCCTCTACGGACCGCAGGTGCGGGCCACCGGCGTCGGTTCCGCCATCGGTATCGGCCGAGCGGGTGCCATCCTCGCACCGACCGCGGCCGGTGTGCTCCTCGATGCGGGATGGACGCCCGAACAGCTCTACTTCGGAGTGGCCGGCGTGGTCGTGCTCGCCGCAGTGGCACTGTTCGCGCTGCGCCCGGCACACTCGGCGGACGCCTCGTCCGAGGCGGTGCCTGCCGCCGTCTCCACCGACTCGGCACGCTGAGCCGGTTCCACCACGATGTCGACGCGCTCGTTGCCGGTGTCCAGGGGGTTCGCGATCTCGTCCGCGAACATCCGCCCGGCGACGAGCGCGATCAGCATCAGCACCAGCGGTGCCACACCAGCCACGGTGAACAGCACCCACCGCGGCACCACCGTGGACAGCGGACCTGTTACCGCGATCGACACCGGCATGAGGGCGAGCGAGACGAAGAAGTCCAGGCTCGCCACCCGGCCGATCATGCCGAGCGGTACGCGCCTCTGCAGCAGGGTCCCCCACAGGACCATGCCCGCCGCGTCGGCGAATCCGATGACGAACGTCGCGATGATCATGACCGTGAACGACGTCGTGAAGGCGAAGACGGCCAACGGCAGAGTTCCCACACCCCAGCACATCAGCATGATGGTCAGGTAGCGACGCGGCAGAGGTCGCGACGACACCGCCAACGAACCCAGGGCTCCACCCACACCGAAGGCCGCGAGGATCGTGCCGAACCGTTGCTCCCCGTTGTCGAACAATTCGCGGGTGATGAACGGCAGCAACACCTCGACCGGCCCCATGACGACGAAGGTCATGACGCACGCGGCGATCAGGGTCCACAACAGCCACGGTGTGGTGATCGTGAAGGAGATGCCTTCCTTCAGATCGGCGAGCACACTCGTCTTCTCCTGCGACTCGGTCTCTTCCATCCGTTCCCGGGGGACGCGCACGCACAACAACAACACGAGCGCACACGCGTGGAAGGCGGCGACGATGAACGCGCCCGTCGCCGGGATGAACGCCCCGACCACCATTCCGGCCACGGCCGGTCCGGCGCCCTGCTGGAGGGTCGGTCGCAGCGCGCCCTCCATCCCGTTCGCGGCGAGAAGTTCCTCCGCGGGCAACACATTCGGCAACAGCGCGGTGTAGGTGGGGAAGAAGAACGCCGTGCCCGCGCCCAGCACCGCCGACGCAACCGCCATGTGCCACAGCGCTATCGCGTCGGAGAGCGCCAGCGCCGTCACGAGAGAAACCGTCACGAGGTTCACCGCCTGCACCGCGACCAGCACGGCCCGTTTCGGCAACCGGTCGGCCGCGATCCCGCCCACGAGCGCGAACGCGAGCAGGCCGGCGCTCAGGCACGCCGCGACCATCGACAGGGCGGTCGGGGTGTCGCGGATGGCGATCACCTGGAAGACCATCACGACCGTCCACATCCCGGCCGCGAACAATTCCGCCGCGACGGCACCGATCAGCAGGCGGTAGTCGCGGTGCCGCAGGGGTGCCAGTGCGCGCACCCGAGCGTTCATGGCTTCGGTCCTTTCCGGGTGCATTCCTTCGGGGCGAGCCCCAGCGCCAGATGCGGCCAGTGGGCGATGTCGCGTCGCATCTGCCGGTCGTGGGTGGCCACGGCGACCGCGGCGTCGGTCGCCCCCAGGGCGTCGGTCAGTTCGTCGACCAACGTGATCGACAGGTGGTTGGTGGGCTCGTCGAGCAGCAGCACGTGCGGTCGCGCGGCGAGAACCATCGCCAGGTCGAGGCGTCGTTGCTGGCCCATCGACAGGTCTCGGACCCGCTTGCCGAGGTCACGTTCGGTGAACAGTCCGAGTTCGTCGAGATCGACGGCTCCCTGGTCGGGGACGAGGCCGGCGACGATCAGTTCGCCGACGTGCGCGTCGTAGACCTGCTGTACCCGCGCCACCGACGGTGCCGGCGACTCCTGGGCGAGCCGGCCGATCCGTACGACGGGATCACTCTCGCGGGTTCCCGCCGTCGGTTCGACCTCGCCGGCCAGGACCGCGAGCAGCGTCGACTTGCCGGCGCCGTTGGGTCCGGTGATGACGAGCCGCGAACCGGCGAGGACGGCCAGATCGACCGGACGGTCGAGTCGGCCGCGCACCATGACGTCCTCGACGCGCACCAAGGGTGTGTCCGGGTCGATCCCGTCGGCCTCCGCGCCGAGCGCAGGCATGGAGAACTGCAGCGGCGGTACCGGTACCGGCACGGCATGGTCGTCCAGCGCTTCCTGACGGCGATGCACCGACTGCACGAGCGCCGGCGCGCGGGTGGCACGCTGGTGCTTGCCGGTGCCCTTCTCCGGCCGCCAGCCGGTGACGAGCCGATCCTGCGCGGACTCGAGGTCCGATTCCAGCCGGGCCCGCTCGGCCTGCTCACGGGCGTATTCGCTCACCCAACGGGCATATTCGGCCTCGCGTCCCGTCCGGAAGCCGGCGTATCCCCCGCCGTACAGGCGTGGACGACCGTCGCGGCTCGGGTTCAGGTCGAGGATCGACGTGGCGACGTCGGTCAACAGGGCGCGGTCGTGGCTGACGAGGACCACGCCGCTGCGGGTCTGCTGCAGGCGTTCGGTGAGATAGTCGAGCCCCGATGCGTCGAGATGGTTGGTCGGCTCGTCGAGCAACAGGAAATCGTGTTCGGCGCCGAGCAGTGCGGCCAGGCGCACGCGGTAGCGCTGCCCGACCGACATCTCCGCCAGCGGTCGCGAGCGGTCGGTGACGGCGCCGAGCGCTTCGAGGGCGGTGTCGACGCGACGGTCGGCGTCCCACGCGTCGAGTTGCTCGGCGATCTCGAGGGCGTCGGCGTACGCGTCGGCGGCGCCCGGACGTTCGTCGGCGAGTGCTGCGGTGCTCTCGTCGAGCGCCCGCAGCGCGGCGCGGACGTGCGCCAGCTCGATGTCGACGAGATCGCCGACGGTGCGCCCCTCGGCGACGGTCATCTCCTGCTCGGCGATACCGAACGAGCCGAACCGACGCACCGTCCCCGAGTCCGGTTCGAGGCGGCCGGCAAGGACGTGCAGCAGCGTGGACTTGCCGCGCCCGTTCTCCCCGACGACGCCCAGCCGGGAGCCCGGCGTGACCGCGAGGTCGACGCCGCGCAGGACGGGATGACCGTCGCGGGCGAGGTGGACGTCGACGGCGCCGAGTTGGGCGCGAGAGCGCCGGGGCATGGTGATGCTGATGGTCATGTGGTTTCCTCCGTGCGGAGGCGCACTCGTCCCCGGATCACGGGTGGGAGGATGCGCTCGCTGACGAACGGCCGGACACTCGGCCGTATTCGGGTACGGCTCGAACCGCGACCTCGGAGGACGTCCCGAGCCGCGGAGGGTGTGTCGTCAGTGGAAGTAGAGCGCCTGGATCATGATCTCCAGGGTACCGAGCGCCCGAGCACCGTCAATCGGATTTCGGTGCTCGGCCACGGCGCACGTCCGCCTCGGCGGCGAACCGTTCCTCGTATGCCGCAGCAAGTTCCTCGAGGGTCGCGGCGCAATCACCCTCGTAGGTGTAGGTTCTCGCGATCGGTGTCAGTTTCTCAATTTCGTGTCAGTTGTCTGTCAGCGGCGTGTTGGTTTCTCATTTTCGTGTCAGCACGAGTGAAGCTATGTAGGTGCCGCGAAGCGGTGAGGTCGAGGTCAGGTACGTGCAGGGCAACGGTGGTCCTGTCGCGACGACGGTCGCCGCCGCGGATCCGCTACGAATAGTGCGCGGTTTGCCGGTTCGACGAGTGCGAAGTCATCCTCGACGGAGGCATTACGCGGGCTGGTTCTGGTCAGCGACCAATCGTGACCACGTGCTCTACGAGAGCCGGTTGGAGCTCGATCGGCTGTGGTTGGCCGACTTCGCTCCGGGGGTAATCCGGATGGCGGCGCAACCGATGTGGATGTGCGGCTCGGACGGGACGAGCACACGTAGGCACGTTCCCGACATGCTTCTCGAACATGCTGATGGTGGGTTCACGGTCGTGGACGTCAAACCGGAAGAGTTCGCCCGCCGCGAGGAGGCGGCGCAGGTATTCGCCTGGACTGGGCGGGTGTACGCCTCGCGGGGTTGGTCGTACGAGGTGTGGACAGGCGCGGACCCGGTGGTGCTGGCGAATATCCGGACCATTGGCGCCGCGCGCAGAACGGGCTCGATAGATACCACGACCGCCGCGTACTCGGTGATCGATCAGGTCCTGGCCTCCGGGCGGCGGGACGGGGACAAGCTGCGCGGGTCGGTGGTGATCGACGCCGAACCCGGTTTGGGGAAGACGACCATCGCCACCCGGTACGCCCGCGACTTCCACCGCCGCGCCTACCGCCGGGAGGGCCCGGTCACCTTAGGTGGGCATCAGCGGTTGCCGGTGGCGTTCGTCCCGCTCAGCGCCGGCATCACGTTGAAGGGTCTGAACCAGCAGATCCTGCAGTTCTACGGCCACCCCGCCATCGACCGGGCGTCGACCTCCAAGCTGGGTGCGTTGGCCGTCGACTGTGTCACCAGCTGCGAAACCCGGTTGGTCGTGCTCGACGACCTGCACTTCGTGGACTTCAAGCATCGCAACGGCATCGAGGTGTCCAACCACCTCAAGGGTCTGGCCAACGAGATGGCGGCGACGTTCGTCTACGTCGGAGTTCAGCTCGCCGAGAAGCGGTTCTTCGATGAAGGGCAGCTCGGGGAACAGGCCGCCTACGCGCAGACCAGCCGCCGTGCCACCCGCTGCCCGGTCGCCCCGTTCGCGGTCGATACCGATCCGGGGCTGCGGAGTTGGATCAGCCTGCTCCGCACGTTGGAGGGGCACATCAAGTTGGCCGACGCCCACGAGGGGATGCTCGTCGAGCAGGCGAAGGTGTTGCACCGGCGCACCCAGGGCCGGATAGCGTCGCTGACCAACCTCATCGACCGCGTCTGCTACCTGGCGATCGCCTCCGGCACCGAGACGATCACCCGAGTTGATCGCCGCGACCACCATCGACAATGCCGGCGAATCCGCCGCCCGCACGGCCTGACCCACACCTTCCACCGCGCCCCCGGCGGCGCGGCTGAGGCCGATTCCCGGCGGTTACGACATCGACCGCTGGCCGATCACCGTCCCGATCCGCCCCGGCGAGGCCATCCCCGGATGGCTGCTGCATTTCGCCTCCCGGTACCAGCTGTCTCCGGCGCAGTTGTTGCGGGAGTTCGGCTTCACTTCCCGGCCCGCCACCGTCGACCGTGTACTGGACCAGGTCGCCGAGTGCTCGCGGGAGATCACCTGGTGCCTCGGCCTCGCGCCGCGGGCCTTGTCGCCGGCATTGTGTGGTTGGCCGGCCGAGGCCTCGCTCGGCCGCTACCTCGCGCACCGCCGCGGGATCCGGCACCACTTCAGCGGGTCCCGGTTTTGTCCACGGTGTCTCGCCGAGCCGGACTGCATCTGGCAGAGGCAATGGGCGCACCCGTTGCTTCCGATCTGCCTGCGGCACCGACTGCGGTTGCAGACCCGGTGTCCCGGTTGCGGGCAGGTGCCATTCTCCGACACCACCTGGCTCGGCAGCCACGGCCCGCCATGGCACTGCCCCCAACGGTGTCCGCGCGAGAGCGCCGATCGGAAGGTGCGTCCGTTCTGCCGGCACGACTTGCGCGACGCCACCGTAATCGAGGCCAACGACGACCTGTGCACGGCCCAGCGGTATCTGACCGCGCTGGCCGAGGCCACCGACATCGACGATCCCACCTCCCGATACGACAGGACGGCCGCGACGACCCGATTCGAGGCCTTCTGCGACCTCGCCGCCGACAAAGTCGGCATCGAGGCCCTCGTCACCCTCGGCGCCCATCAGGAGCGTCAGCAAATCCGATGAGCACAGGACAGTCCACCCAGTTCGTGGCTGACCCGAAGTTGAAGTTGGTATTCCCAATTTTGTGTCCCAAGGACACGCGGACGGTAATGCTGCTCAACGCCTGCGATATCCGCAACGCTGCGGGCCGGACCGCCCGCAACACAGATCCCGCCCGCCCCGTTTTGGTCGTTCTTGGAATAGTCGTTCAGCTGGCGGGGCGGTCTGTCACTGTGACCGAGATCTGCTGGGTCTCGCCACCGCGGAGCACGGTCAAATCGACTCGATCGCCCGGGTCGAGGGCACGGAGCGCCGCGATGAAGTCCTCCGCCGACTCGATGTCGTGGCCGTTGACCGCGGTGATGACATCGCCCGGCCGGATACCCGCCGTCGCAGCCGGACCGAGCGGGACGACCTCGAGGACGACGGCACCGCTGGTGCGGTCGACTGCCAGTTGTTCGGCGATCTGCGGGCTCAGCGTGCCGGGCTGAATGCCGACGTACGCATGCTGGGCAGTTCCCGAGGCCAGCAGTTGGTCTGCGACGTCGACGACATTCGCCGCGGGGATGGCGAAGCCCAGAGCCACCGCACCCGCCGACGGGGGAATGTAGGCCTGGCTCATCCCCACGACCCGCCCTTGTCCGTCGATCAGGGCACCCCCGGAGTTACCCGGCGAGATCGCGGCGTCGGTCTGGATCAGGTCGACCAGCGGCGCCCCGGTGGAAGCCGACCCGGGGATCTGACGGTGCAATCCTGAGATGATGCCCGAGGTGACCGTGGCCTCGAACCCCAGCGGACTGCCCACGACTACGGCGAGCGCGCCGACCTCTGGCAACGCTGTCTCGAACGTCGCCGCAGTCAGATCCGTGCGGTCCGCTTGAAGGACCGCGACGTCGGTCACACGATCGACGGCCCGCACGTTCGCGGACACCTGTTGCCCGTCCGCGAAGGCCACACTCACCTGCCGGGCACCCTCGACCACGTGGGCGTTGGTGACGACGGTGCCGTCGGTCTTGTAGACGATGCCGCTGCCCACACCGGACCCGGTAAGCACGGTGACAACCGAGGCCTCCACCTGCCGGACCAGTGCCGGCAGGTCTACGGCAGGTCCCGCTGAGGGCGTCGAGGTGGTGGGAGCCGAGGCGCCGCATCCCGCGAGGAGGAGGACCACGATCGCGACCAGCGGC
This sequence comes from Rhodococcus sp. IEGM1339, assembly GCF_050321925.1. NCBI lineage: Bacteria > Bacillati > Actinomycetota > Actinomycetes > Mycobacteriales > Nocardiaceae > Rhodococcus > Rhodococcus sp. IEGM1339. The sequence goes on along the minus strand of NZ_JBNQFT010000025.1, from coordinate 992 downwards.
ACCCAGATCGAGGAACGTACGGTCGACGGTACGCGCATCAGCCACCACCTCCGTGAGGAATCGGTCTCCTACTTGCACCTGCCGCGAGCGGGCACACCCGATCAACATACCCCCGGCGGCGCCCGAGACCGGTCACCGAACCGCTTCGATGCACCCAGGCAACCGGCATCGACGAACGGCAGCGCGCATGCTCCACCACTGAGAGCCAAGATGCTTCGTATCTTGTTGCGCTGCCAACTTTTCATACAATTCTAATCTGGAGCGTCTCCGATTCGGTTGCCGACCAGTGGAATCCGGTGGGCATGGCTCCAGTGGATGGATAAACCGACCGTTCGGAAAATGGATTTCTCCCGCCGGTTTCTCTCGGCGCCAGGAACTTGTCGTTCCGCCATCGAGCACCTGCTCCTGTACGTGAGCATGAAGGAACGGCTATTGCCAGCGTGTCAGCGACTGTACTGTCATTGCGGAATTCGCTTCCCGCTTTCGACTTGTGCGGGCCTTGCCACTCACCGCGTCGGCTGCGAAGATGACTGCATCGGGAGTTCTACTCGTGGACGCACCGCAGTAGTGGCCGGTACCCGGAGTTGCGTGTACCGGTCGCCTCGAGCGGGTTCCGGCGGACATCTATGCCCAGGGCAGGTATGGACGCCATTGCGCCTTTATTGTCGACGCCCGATAGGCGAATTTGCGTCGACCCCCGACAAGGGTTAGCGTCATTTCAGTGATTGCAAGCCAGGACTGTCGATAGGCGAATTGTGTTGACAGCCCGAAGGCGGATGAAGAACTCGCATTGCGGTTAGGCCGTTCGTGAGCCCAACCGGTTGACCGACAGCCGGGCCGTACCGGGTACGCACAGGCTCGGCGAAACCCCACACCATCGACGCCGAGGGGGCGTGATGTCAGAGTCCAGTGGCGGAACCTCCGCCGTAAGTCCACACCCACCTGCTCGCCAGGTGATTGCGACATTCGACACCTATGCCGACGCCGAGAGC
>NZ_JBNQFT010000024.1:0-81633 GCF_050321925.1 Rhodococcus sp. IEGM1339 | reverse complement strand
TCCACCGCTTGGCGACCTGCTCGATCGGCAACGCATCCGCCGCCGCCTCCATCTCCATCGGATCATCGATCGAATGCTTCTGCTCCGGCGTGAGCGACAGCGGCGCCCAGAAGCGGGTGTTCTCCAACGCCGTGTCCGGATCGGTGTCGTACGAGATCTTGATCTCGATCATTCTGTCGATCCCCGCCGCATCCCGCTCCGCCTTCTCCGCCCCCTCGGCGACGGCCGGCAACAGCTTGTCGGTGTAGAGTTCCATGCCCTTACCCGAGGTGCAGATGAACCCGTCCCCCGCGCGTCCGGCATAGCGAGCCACGACCGGGCCACCGGCGGCGACGTAGACCGGGATGCCGCCTTCGGGCACGTCGTAGATCGACGCCCCCTTGGTGGTGTAGTACTCGCCCTCGAAATCGACCCGGTCTCCGCGCCACAGCTCACGCATCAACCGCACCGATTCGCGCAGCCGGGCGAAGCGTTCCTTGAACTCCGGCCACTGGCCGGCGTAGCCGGTGGCGATCTCGTTGAGTGCTTCGCCGGTGCCGACCCCGAGGAAGATCCGTCCCGGATACAGACACCCCATCGTCGCGAAGGCCTGCGCGATCACCGCCGGGTTGTACCGGAACGTCGGCGTGAGCACACTCGTGCCCAGCTGCAACCTTTCGGTGCGCTCCCCCACGGCGGTCATCCACGCCAACGAGAACGGCGCATGCCCACCGTTGTGCCGCCACGGCTGGAAATGATCCGACACCGTCGCCGAATCCATCCCGTGCGCCTCGGCCAACACACCCAACTCCACCAGCTCGCGCGGCCCGAACTGCTCTGCCGACGCCTTGTATCCCAACTTCAGCATTACCGTGCAACCTCCGAACAACGTGGTGCCAGCGAAACGATCACGCACTATCGCGCAAATCCTGCACGAAATCATGCACACTGAGCGCAGACAGTGTCAATATCCACGCAAAGGTGTGTCGCCCGTGCGTTATGGTCGTGCACCGACCCCCGACCACGGCGTCCGAGTACCCAGAAATTCGAGTGCCCAGAGCCCTAGGAGCAATCGTGTCAGCGACCGCACGGCGACGTGAAATCTTCCACCGAATCCTCGCCGACGGATATGTCGATGCGAAGACCCTCTCGGCCGATCTCGGCGTCGACGCGTCCACGATCCGTCGCGACCTCGATTCGCTCGCCCGTGAAGGGAAGGTCGAGCGCACGCACGGGGGCGCCCGAGCGGTCGAGGGCGCGGGCCTCGAGGTGCCGTACGCCCTCGAGAAGGACGTACGCCGTGAGGAGAAGGTGGCGATCGCGGCGGTAGCGGCCGCCATGGTGTCCGACGGCGACAGCGTGGTGCTCGACAGTGGATCCACAACCTACGAGGTAGCGGTCGCACTGCGACACAAGGCGTCACTGACGGTCCTCACCAATGACCTGCGTATCGCGAAATACGTTGCGGCATTTCCCGATGTCCGGCTTCTCGTGTCCGGAGGCGAGCTCCTCGGCTCGGTCTACACCCTGGTCGGCGACCATGCCGTGCAGTTCCTCTCGGACTACTCGGCCGACTGGGCGTTCCTCGGTGCCGACGCCGTGCACCCCACCGCCGGCATCACCAACACCAACACGCTGGAGATCCCGATCAAGCGGGCGATGATACGGTCGGCCGAGAAGACGATCGTCGTGGCGGATCGTTCGAAGTTCGGAGAGCGCGCGCTCGCCCGGGTCGCGAGCCTCGACGAGGTCTCGTGCATCGTCACCGACGGCGGCCTCGACGAGGAGAAGCGGGCAGCCTACGGCGACCGACTCGTGATCGCTTCGAACTCTTGACATACAATCATTCGGTTGTACATTTGGGATGTGAGCGGAGACGACGAGGACCGGGCCGATGCCCTGTTCCACGCGCTCTCCGACCGGACCCGACGAGACATCATGCGACGCGTCCTGGCGGGGGAGCACTCGGTGTCCGCTCTCGCAGCGAACTACGACATGTCCTTCGCCGCAGTACAGAAACACGTCGCCGTGCTGGAGAAGGCCGGTCTGCTCGTGAAGCGACGCAGCGGTCGCGAGCAGTTGGCCAGTGGTGACGTGGCGGCAGTGCGGTCGGTGGCGTCCATGCTCACCGAGATGGAGCAGCTCTGGCGCGGTCGCATCGCGCGCATCGACGAACTCATCGCATCCGAATCCTCCGAGGAAGGCTGAGAAATGCCTGTAACCGACGTCCGGCACGACTCCGACCAGCCGACCCTGACCATCACCGCGGAGTTCGCCGCCCCGGTGTCCCGCATCTGGCAGGTCTACGCCGATCCCCGTCAGCTGGAGAAGATCTGGGGACCCCCGACCTTCCCCGCGACGGTGGTCGACCACAATCTGAAGCCCGGCACCCGTACCACCTACTTCATGACCGGCCCCGATGGTGAGAAGTACGCCGGCTACTGGGATATCACGACCGTCGACGAACCGACGGGCTTCTCGTTCCTGGACGGCTTCGCGGAGCCGGACTTCACCCCGAAACCGGAACTACCCGTCTCACGGTGCGTCTACAGTTTCGAGGAGTTCGAGGGCGGCACGCGCGCAACCTATGTCAGCACCTACGAGAGCGCCGAAGCGCTCCAGCAGGTTCTGGACATGGGCGTGGTCGAGGGCGCCTCGTCCGCCATCAACCAGATCGACGCATTGGTAGCGGAGCAGTAGCACCGAGCCGAACCCCGGTCCGTGCGGAGAAGAAGTACACCTCGTCGGGTTTCGGGATCACGTGGATCTCGGAACCCGACGAGACGGGCACATGCCGATCCCACCGGACGACGATCCTGTCGGCATCTCCGTCCACGGTGTCCTTCGGCACCGCGTACACGAACGACTCGGCACCGAGTTCCTCGACCAGGACCGTCCGTAGCGACCAGGAGTCGGATCGCCACGCCCCCACGGTCGTCCACGATTCCGGACGGACCCCGATCACCACGCGATCGGAATCCACCGAACGCGGAACGCGGATTCGCAGCGCTCCGAGTTCGGCGTACCCGTCGTGTACAGCTGCCTCGACGAGGTTCATCCCCGGCGACCCCACGAACCCGGCGACGAAGGTGTTCACCGGCTCGTCGTACAACTTCCGAGGCGACGCGACCTGCTGAAGGCGGCCGTTCTCCAGGACGGCGACACGATCTCCCATCGTCATCGCCTCGACCTGGTCGTGGGTCACGTACACGGTGGTGGTGCCGAGCGACCGCTGCAACTCGGCGATCTGCGCGCGGGTGCTGACCCGCAGTTTCGCATCGAGATTCGAAAGCGGCTCGTCCATGCAGAACACTGCCGGGTGACGGACGATCGCGCGCCCCATCGCGACACGCTGACGCTGACCACCCGACAGCTTTCCGGGCTTGCGGTCCAGCAGTGATTCCAGTTCGAGCATCCGGGCGGCTTCGAGCACTCGGGCCGTGCGCTCGTCCTTCTTCATCCCCGCGTTCTGCAGAGCGAAGGCCATGTTCTCCGCCACGGTCATGTTCGGGTAGAGCGCATAGTTCTGGAAAACCATCGCGACGTCACGGGCCTTCGGTGGCAGTCCTGTGACGTCACGACCACCGATCTCCACGCGCCCGGAGTCGACCGCCTCGAGACCGGCGAGCATGCGCAGGCTCGTCGACTTGCCGCATCCCGAGGGCCCGACGAGGACGAGGAATTCCCCGTCCTCGATGTCGAGGTCCAGTCGGTCCACGGCAGGACGATCGGCACCGGGATACCGATGGGTGACGTTGCGGAAGGCGATGGCAGCCAATGGTGTTCCTTCTACTTCAGGTTGGGGGTGATCTGCCTGTCGACGACCGCCTGCAGCTGCTGCTGCACGTCGGCGAAGGTCGTTGCGACGTCGGCGTTCTGCAGTGCGATCCGTTCCAGGCCGGTCCCGATGATCTGATCGCCACCGGGGACGAACACCCGGGCGTAGTCCTGGGAGCGCGTGACGGCCAGCTGGTCGACCGCGGTCCGTGCGTTGGGGTTGTCCTCGAGGTACTCCTTCATGGCGGGGTTGTCCACCGCGGACTTCCGGACCGGCATGTAACCGATGTTCTGTGAGAAGTACGCGGTGTTGTCGCCGTTGGTGACGAACTCGACGAACTTCAGGGCATTGCGCTTGCGTTCGTCGGAGATACCGGACGGAATCGCCAGACCCGCACCACCGGTGGGGCATCCCGCGACGCCTTCGGGAGCCGGCAGGAAGGCCGTCCCGAATTCGAAGGACGCGTTCTGCGTGATACCCGACAGGTCTCCCGTGGACGCGATCGTGGAGGCGATGAGACCGGCGGAGAAATCGTTCGCGATATCGGTCGTCACCGCGGCGTACTTCTTGTCGTGGATCATGCGCTTCAGGAATTCACCTGCCGCAATCGTCTTCTCGTCGGTGAACTTCAGGTCCCATCCGTCGGAATAGGCACCACCGAAGGTCCAGATCGGGCCCTCGAAGGTCCATCCGAGGTAATCCTTGGCGTTGCCCCAGCCGTGCGCGAGCCTGCCGTCGCCGACCACCCCCTGGATGCGGGGACCCCACTCGTCGAACTCCTCCCAGGTGTCGGGTCCGCGATCGGGAAGTCCGGCCTGCTGCCACACCTGCTTGTTGTAGTAGAACAGCGGAGTCGACCGCGCGTACGGAAGAGCGAAGTGACTCCCCTCGTAGAGATAGTCCGCGAGCAGGGAATCGACGTAGTCGCCGGTGTCCACTCCCACCTCGCGGAACAGATCGTCGAGCGGGGTGATCGCACCGGTGATCGCATAGTTGAACCACCACACGTCCGACAGCACGACCACGTCGGGCAGGTCGCCGCCGGAGAGCGCGGCGTTGAACTTCTGTGAGACCTCCTCGTAGTTCTTGCCACCGTCGATGAGATCGACCGTGATGCCCGGGTTCGCGTCCTGGAACCGCCGGATCAGCTCCTTCTCCACGTCCTGGGATTTGCCGGGGTGGTTGGACCAGAAGCTGATCCGCGATGCATCGCCGGATGCCGATCCCGTTCCCGAAGTCTGGGACGAGCCACCGCCCGTCCCTGCACATGCGGTCAGCGCAGCGCTCGCAGCCACGAGACCGGTCAGCCCGAGGAAACGACGCCTGTCGATGTTCCTGATGTCCATTCCCAGCTCCCTGAGGATTCAGCCCTTGACCGCACCGGAGGTGAGGCCCTTGATCATGTGCTTTTGCAGCACAAGGAAAATCACGAGAATCGGCAGCATCGCGAGCACGGTGCCGGCCATGACCGGACCCCAGTTCGTGACACCGTCGTTGTTCTGGAGTTGTGTCAGCCCGATCGGTAACGGCGCAACGGATGCGTCGTCGGCCATCAGGAACGGCCATAGATACTCGTTCCACTCGTTCACGACGGTGATGAGCGCGAACGCGACCATGGTCGGGCCGGATACGGGGAGGACCACGCGCCACAGCAGCCGGAACGGGCCCGCTCCGTCCATCCGTGCGGCTTCGATGATCTCGGCCGGAATGGACAGGAAATGGTTGCGCATGAGGAACGTTCCGAAGGCCACGCCTGCCAACGGCACGATGATGCCCTGGAAGGTGTTGCGCCAACCCCAGTCCGCGACGAGCGCATAATTGGAGATGACGGTGATCTGGTTCGGCACCATCAGCGCGGCGATGATGCCGAGGAAGACGATATTCTTGCCGGGGAACCGCAGGAACACGAGACCGAACGCACTGAACACTCCGAGGACGAACTTCACCGTCGCCAGTATCGTCGTGATGACGATCGAGTTGCGCAGGAACAACCCGAACGGCACAGATTCGGTTGCCTCCGTGTAGTTCTGCGGATGGAAGACGCTCGGCCACCAGGTCACCGGCAGCGTGTAGATGTCGGGCCGCTCCTTGAACGATGTCACGACAATCCAGTACAAGGGCAGAGCCACCACCAGCAGCACGAGCACCATGGCGACATAGGCCAAAGCCGTGACGGCGCGCTCTCGTCTTCGGTGCGAACGCGTTTCGTCCGCGGGTGCGACCAGGTGCACGACAGACTTCTCCGCGACAGCGGTCACGAGTGACCTCCTCGGTCCATGATGCGCACCTGATAAACGGTCACCGCGAGCAGTACCAGGAACATGATGGTGGCAACGGTGGCGCCGTAGCCGGCACGGAAGTTGCGGAACGACTCGTCGTAGATCTGGTAGACCATCGTGGTCGTGCCGGTCCCCAACGGACCCCCACGAGTCATGACGTTGATGATGTCGAAGACCTGGAACGAATTGAGCAGCACGGTGATCGACAGGAAGTAGGTGGTGGGCCGCAATTGCGGAAGGACGACGCGCCGGAAGGTCGTCCCCCGGGAGGCACCGTCGATGGCGGCGGCTTCGCTCAACTCGGGCCGGAGTCCCTGCAGTGCAGCGAGATAGATGACGAAGGTGTAGCCGAGGTTCTTCCACATGTACGTCAGGGTCACCATCACCAACGCCCAGTTGGAGTCCTGGTAGAAGTCCGGCGTCGGAAGTCCCACCCGGGTCAGGACGTCCTGCACCAGACCGAAGTTCGGATCGAAGACGAACTGGAAGGCGATTCCGACGGCCGCACCGGAGATGACGAACGGTGCGAACAGCGCCGACCGGACGAGATTGCGTCCGTGGAGCCTACGGTCCAGAAGCAGTGCGAGCCCGAGTCCCAGTGCCATCGAACCGGCAACGGTCGCCACGGTGAACACGATGGTGTTGCCGACGATTTCCCAACTGTCGGGACGCGTGAACCATTCTCGGTAGTTGGCGAGTCCGACGAAGGTCGAGTTCGGGCTCGCGATGTTCCACTCGAAGAAGGAGAGCCGGATGTTGTCGGCGAGAGGCCGGTAGGTGAACAGGATCAACAGCGCGAGATTGGGCCCGACCAATGCCGCGAAGAGCGCGTAATCGCGCCACGGGCGGTGGCGGAGGCCGCGTTCGTGTTGCGGCAGGGTTCGTTCCGGACTCGGTGACACCGGAGCAGTGTGTGCCGACAGAACGAACCATGGGTTACGAAAGGGCGACGCCCCCTGCTATTCCGGACGAACGTTACGAACCGGAAGCAGGGGGCGTCGGAGATGTGCGTCGGTGTCAGAGATTCCAGTCGCCGAGACCGTCCCAGCCGTTGAGGGTTCCACCGGCCGTGTTCTGCACGATCACCGGATCGCCCTTCTTGGCGTTCTCGTAGAACCACTTGCCGTCCTCGGTGCTCACGTTGAGGCAACCGTGGCTGACGTTGGTGTTGCCCTGCGCGCCGACCGACCACGGTGCGGCGTGGAGGAAGATGCCGCTGTTTGACATCCGCGTCGCGTACTCGACGTAGGTGCGATATCCCTCGGGGCTGTCGACGGGCACCCCGTAGGTCGACGAGTCCATGTACATGTCGCGGTACTTCTCACCGACGATGTACGTGCCGTTCGGGGTGTCGTGGCCGGGCTTGCCGAAGGACGTCGGCATGGTGCGGACGACCTCGCCGTTACGGGTGACGGTGATGGTCTTGGTGTTGTTGTCGGCGACCGTCACCAGAGCGTCACCGATGGTGAACGACGACTGAGTGTCGCCGGCCTTCACGGTCACCGCGGTGTTCGCGGGCCAGAACTCGAACGGCTTCCAGCGGACCTGCGTGTTCGACGCCCAGTAGAAGTGCCCGTCGACGGGCGGCTGCGTGGTGATGCGGATGGCGCGTTCGGCGGCTGCACGATCTCCGACGGCCTCGTTGAAGCGGATGATGATCGGCTGCGCGACACCCACCGTCTCCCCGTTCGACGGGTTGACGGACGGAGCGGAGAACGGGGCGGCCGGCTCGGGAGCGAGCTGGGGCGGAAGCTGCGGCGGCGTCACCCCGGGCGGCGTGAGCCCTTCGATCAGCTCTTGGACACTCGGCACCTCGGGCCCACCGGGCCACAGCGGTGCCGCGCTCGCAGGACCGGCGGTGGCCAGTGCCACGGCGGCTGCGCCCACGAGTGCAGCACCGATCCGCGCAGATCGGCGGCCCGTGCGGCGACCGTTCGACAAAGCTCGCTTTTCGAACATTCCACAACCCATCGTTCAGCGGTGCGCCGCGCCCTACTTCCCCTGCGCGGCGTGCTCGTACCCGTTCATTAGACACAGGACGGTTACGGACGGGCAATTCGAATGCGGACGGTCTCGGCGTTTTCCCAGTTCAGCGGACCGAGTGGTCTATTACGAATGCGGACGGCCACGGCGCGGGTGAACGGATATCACCCGCGCCGCAGACCGCGGTCACACCGTTTCCGGGACGTCGAGGTGGGCGATGACGAGCTCGAACTCACCGGTATCGAGCACCCTGGCGCCTGCTGCCCGAGTCACCTCGGAGCGGATGTCGTCGACATGTGCTCTGGTGCGGTCCATCGCCTCGGCACTGTCGAACGTCAACGAGGTCACCCCGCGACCACCGGCACGGTCGAGCATCAGGCTGGCGCTGCAGAAACCCTCGAGTTCCTCCATCCGCGGCAGCGCGGCCATCTTCCACATGTCCACACCGCGATCCACCTGCACGGGATCGATGTCGACCCAGGTGACACTGCAGCAGGACCCACGGGTCGAGTGGTGATCGCGGTGCATGACGGCGATCTCCCAGTTGGCCACGTCCGTGGTGGCATGGAACATCCGGGCCGCCTCGTCCCGGAGCATGCGGGCCATGCCTTCGCTGGAGCGCAACACGTCCTCGTCCCGCCAGGAGCTGGTGGCGATGCATCGGCCCGAGCCGCGGTCGATCAGCAGGGACAGCCCCAGGCAACCGTTCATGTCCGCCAGGGCAGGCATCACGATGTCGCGTACGTGCTTGATCCCGGCGTCGATGTACGACGGATACGCATGAATTGTGGTGGAGCGTGCAAACACGATCGGCACCCCTCTCCTCAGGGCGGCGCCGACGCGGCGTCGCCGGTCGTTTCGGCGCGACCCCCCCCACCCGAAACCACCCGTGTTCACACTGCTCCCCTACTCGGCCGTAGGCAATAGACGGACAGCGTGCGTCTGTCATCCTCGAAGGGTGGCGGCCTCGAACGGCATCGACCGCATCGGTCCCGGAGACCTGATCGAACTCGTCTCGGACGTGGGACGGGTACCCATGAATGTCGGTGCTGCGATCTTCTTCGCCGGTGAGAACCTGACGAACCCCACGACACTGATGAGCGTGCTCGCCGAACGCCTCGTCCGGATTCGACGCCTGCGGCAATGCCTGATCGAGCCGGCCTTCGGACTCGGGCGTCCCTACTGGCTCGACGACGCCCACTTCGACATCGATGCCCACTTCTCCCAGGTGCGGTGCCCCGGTCCCCGCGACAGGGACGCCGCACTGACGCTCGCCGCGGACGCCCTTACCCGGCCGCTGCCCCGATCGCAGCCGTTGTGGCGCGCGCTGCTCGTCACCGACATCGCGGACCCGAACGGGCACACGGCGTTGGTGATGGTGCTGCACCACGTCCTGGCCGACGGGATCGGTGGTCTGTCGATCCTGGCGCATCTCGTCGACGGCACGGACAGCACACCGCCCATGCCCGAACAGCGCGCTTCAACGCAACCAACCAGACGAGAGTTGTTCTACGACAATGCAATCGGTCACTTGCGGGCGCTCCGCCGCGCACCGCGAGCCGTCGCACGTCTTCCTGCAGCATGGACAGAACTCGGGAGGGGCGCCGGCGGACGTGCCCCGCGGTGTTCGTTGAACGCGCCCATCGGGTCTCGTCTGGCGCTCGAGACCGTCGAGGTGGATCTGGACACGCTCCGTCGGGCGGGACGGCAGTGGGACGCAACGATCAACGATGTGCTGCTGGTCGCCGTCGGGGGCGCCCTCGCCACCATCCTGCACAAGCGCGGCGAGTTCCCGTCCGAGCTGATGATCTCGGTGCCGATCTCCGCCCGCACCGCTGCCACGGGTGGGCAACTGGGCAATCGCGTCGGCGTCATGCCCGTCCGGGTACCGCTGGACGGGACCCCGGAGCACCGGTCGGTATCCGTCTCCCGCACGACCCGACTGCAGAAGGCGAACGTGCGGGGCCTGTCTGCCGAACTACTGGGTCCGGTCTTCCGCGCCCTTGCGGCCGTCGGGGCGTTCCGCCGGTTCGTGGACCGGCAGCGCCGGGTCAACTCGTTCCTGTCCGACCTGCCGGGACCGTCGTCGACGCTCACCGTTGCCGGAGTGCCTGTCGCGTCGATGGTGCCGATGATCGTCACCACGGGCAACGTCGCGGTCGCTTTCGCGGCCCTGTCCTATGCCGGCACGCTGACCGTGGCGGTCGTCGTCGACCCCGATCTCGTCCCCGAACACCGTGACCTCACGGAGGCCCTGCGCGAACAGTTCCGCTCGATCGTCGCCTCCGCACAGTGACTGCCGGCCGCTCCGATGTGGCGGTCGGGAACCGAGGAGCGGAGTACCTTGCTGTGCATGTCGGAGGAGATCGCCGAGATCCGTACCCTCGCCGATGCCCGGAAGGTGTTGGCATCGCAACCGTTCAGTGTCCTGATCGGAGCCCGTCTGACCGAGTACGAGCGCGGCCGGGCAGTCCTGGAAATACCGCTCAGGGAGGAACTGCTCCAGCAGTTCGGCTTCGCGCACGGAGGTGTTCTGGCCTACGCGGCCGACAATGCGCTCACGTTCGCCGCAGGCACGGCCCTCGGGCCGTCGATCGTGACGACCGGCATGAGCCTCGACTACCTGCGGCCCGCCGGGGGCGTACTCCTACGCGCGGTCGCCACGATAGTCAGCACCAGTCGCAGGCAGGCACTGTGTCGTTGCGAGATCTACGCCGTCACCGAGGACGGGACGGAGAAGATGTGTGCGGCGGCGCAGGGCAGTGCTCGCCTGATCGATCTGAATCGTTGAGCGGGACAATCTGTTCCACCCTCCGTTCAGAGACCGAAGATCCTCGCCAGTCGCGCATCGGAGTCGTACAGGGCGTCGGTGTCGAAAGTGGATGCGGAGCTGAGCACCTCGTTCGCCCCGGTGGAGACGAGCAGTTTTTCGAGCCCTTCGGCCACCTGATCCTCGGTGCCGGCCAGCGAACCCTTCGCGGTCTCGTCGACGATGCGGCGGCGCCGCTCGGTCATCGGCTGCCGGCGGATCTCCTCGATCGGGGACAGCGGCGGGAACGCCCCCTCTTCGGGTGAGACGGCCATCGCCCAGGCCTCCGGAAGCTGCAGCTCCCGAGCCTCGGCTTCGGTGTCGGCGATGAGGATGTCCAGGCCGACGACAACATAGGGCTCAGCGCCGGGTGTGGCCGGGCGGAAGTCGGCGCGATAACGGTCGAACGGTTCCGATCCCTGCCGCAGAAGCGGTCCGGCGACGACGACGGGCAGGCCCAGACGCGCCGCCAGCCGCATACCCTGCCCGGTGCCGAGGACGAAGATCGGAGGCGGCTCGGACAGTCGAGGACGCACCGTCACTTCGGCGGTGCCGTGCAGATAACCGCGCAGTTCCTCGATGTCGGCGGCGAAGTCGTCCGCGTCGGCCTTGTGGGTCCGCAGCGCATCGCGCACAGGCGCGGTGAATCCGAGGGAACGACCGACACCCAGATCGATCCGTCCGGGGTGCATCGCTTCGAGCATCGCGAACTGTTCGGCGACGACGATCGGTTGATGGTTGGGCAGCATGACGCCGCCGGATCCCACCCGGATCCGGCTCGTCCGGTCCGCGATCGTGCTGATGAGCAGCGGTGGAGCTCCCGACGCGATGCCTGGGACGGCGTGGTGCTCGGCCACCCAGAAGCGGTGGTAGCCGGCCGCCTCGGCGAGTTCGGCGCGACGCAGGGTCTGCTGCAATGCGGCAGCGTCCGGCTGCCCCTCCCGGGTCCGGGAGCGGTCCAGCAACGACAACGCCACCTGCACGGTCGTCTCAACACCGCGACCGTCCCGGATCTTCCCTGCAGGTCAGGGATCTTCGGGACCCCAAGCGCGTCCGGCTGCGATCCAGTCCCCGTGGAAGTGGAGTTGCCCGTGCTCCGAGGCCTTCTGCGCCGCGGCGACACCGTGTGCATCGGCGAGGTACAGCAGGAGATCGGCGATCGCGTCTCCGACCGCGACGACCTGGTCGCGGGCATCACCCGCTCGGATCGCCATCTCGGCGAGTACGCGCCCGGTACCGATCGCCCCTGTCACCGCGGCCGGTCGTTGCGGGTGGCCGCCGTGCAGCGACGACACGGGACGACTCCGTGTTCACCCAGCTCCGCCAGGTACAGCGCGTCGCTCCACGGCACGTGCGGAAAGCGGTCGAGTCGGGCACGGGAGAGCGGCACCCCGCACAGGGTCTGATTGGTGCCGGGCGTCCATGCGTGGGTGTCGCCGGACGGGTAGCGGATCCCGTCGGTATCGATCCATCGTCCCGACGCAGCGACTGCCGGGTGGGAGTGCTGAGCCATGGGTCCGGGTTCCCGCCACCGGACGGGATTACTCGATCCGCGACGCTGCGAGCATCTCCTCGATCGAGACGAACTTCAGGCGCGAGCGTCCCGCCGCCGATCCGAGGGCCTTCTCCTGCTTGTCGATCTGCAGCCAGCCCCGGTAATCGATGTGCTCCGGACGCCGCTCGGCCACCAGCGCCGCCAGCTTCTCCCGATCGGCGACCGGCTCGGGCAGCTTGCCCTCGACGAAATCGTCGAGGATCTTCTCGACCGTTTCGGCAGAGCACTGCTTGTTGGTGCCGATCACGCCGCTGGGACCACGCTTGATCCAACCGGCGGTGTAGACACCGGGCACCGGTGCTCCGGCCTCGGCGTCGATCACCCGGCCGCCCTCGTTCGGGATGACTCCGCGCCGCTCGTCGAAGGGCAGACCGGCCGGCGCGGTGCCGCGGTAACCGATCGAACGCAGCACCAATCCCGCCTCGAGGATTTCGGTCTGTCCGGTCGGGCGGGCCTCGAGACGGCCGTCGACCTCGACCAGTTCGTTGCGCTCGAGGGTGATCGATTCGACAACACCGTCGCCGGAGATCTCCACCGGCGAGGCGAGATAGCGCAGCACGACCCGCTTGTTGCCCTCGGTGGGAGTGCGCTGCGCGAAGCCCTCGACCTGCCGCACCTTGAGCGTCAGGCGGGGTTCGACCTCCGGATCGTCGATCAGCGCGCGGCTGACCGGGTCGAGTTCGACCTCGACCGGGTCGACGACCACATCGACACCGGGCAGCGAGCCGAGCGCGAGCAGCTCCGGGTTGGTGTAGGCGGCCTGCGCCGGGCCGCGCCGGCCCACGACCACGACCTCGCGGATGTTCGACTTCCGCAGCGCCTCGAGCGCGTGCTCGGCGATGTCGGTGCGCGCGAGCTCGTCGGGGTCCATCACCAGGGCTCGCGCGACGTCCAGGGCGACGTTGCCGTTGCCGATGATCACCGCGCGTTCGGCCGACAGATCGAAGGTGTGGTCGGCGAAATCAGGGTGTCCGTTGTACCAGGCGACGAACTCGGTCGCGGCGCGGCTGCCCACGAGGTCCTCTCCCGGGATGCCCAGCGTGCGGTCGCCTGCGGCACCGACGGCGTAGATCACGGCGTGATGGTGCGCGAGCAGTTCCTCGTGGGTGATGTGGGTGCCGACCTCGACGTTGAAATAGCACTGGGTGTTCTTGTGGCCGATGGCGCTGCGGAAGAGGTCGCCGACTCCCTTGGTGCTCTGATGATCGGGGGCCACACCGGCACGCACGAGCCCGTAGGGGGTGGGCAGGCGGTCGAAGATGTCGACCTGCACCGCCGAGTGCGTCACCAGATCCATCGCGGCATAGCACGCCGCAGGACCCGAGCCGACGATCGCCACCCGCAGGGTGCCCAGCTCGGCGGGCAGCTTGCGGCGCGTGCGCAGCTCGGGCCAGTCCGGCCCGATCGGGTACCGCCGGTAGTACTCGGCGTTGATCTCGAGATACGGCTCCTGCGCCGGGGTCAGTTCGTTGTCGGCGGCGATCGCGTCGACCGGGCACTCGTCGACACAGGCCCCGCAGTCGATGCACGTGTCGGGATCGATGTAGAGCATCTCCGTGGTCGCGAAGGGTGCTTCGTCGGGTGTCGGGTGGATGCAGTTGACCGGGCAGACCTCGACACACGAGGCGTCGTTGCAGCACGCCTGGGTGATTACATAAGCCACAGTTGTACCTGCCTACAGTGCCGATTCCGGACAACGAACGAGCCTCAGACTAGTACACGTTCCAGTTTCGGTCGAGAA
This sequence comes from Rhodococcus sp. IEGM1339, assembly GCF_050321925.1. Lineage (NCBI taxonomy): Bacteria > Bacillati > Actinomycetota > Actinomycetes > Mycobacteriales > Nocardiaceae > Rhodococcus > Rhodococcus sp. IEGM1339. Next base: position 67,509 of record NZ_JBNQFT010000024.1, on the reverse strand, counting down.
CCACGTTCTCAAAACCATATCATCGAATTTCCGGCTGTCGAGGTGCCTCAGATGTCCGTTTCGGCGCTCGATTCGATGCGGAAACCGATCTTGAGAGTGACCTGCGTGTGGGCCACCCGGCCGTCGTCGATGTGGCCCCGGATGTTGACCGTCTCGAACCACTCGAGATGCCGCGTGGTCTCCGCTGCTCGCGCCACCGCTTTCGCGATCGCGTCGTCGACTCCCGTCGTCGACGATCCGACGACCTCGATCACCCGGTACACATGGCTCATGGCTGAACTCCTCGAATCGACGATGCTCCGATTCGGATCGTCCCGCCCTCGAGGGACCCCCGTCCCCGGAACCACGAAAATGACAGAAAGATTCAGGCACGACGCGCGAGCGACCGGGCGAGTTCGCCCAGCCGCGCCAGACGCAGGTCCCCGAGCGGGATCGCGCCGGCACCCAGCCGGTTGGTGACGAAGGCGAGCGACAGACCGGTGTCGAGATCGGCGTACGCCCCCGAGCCACCCACTCCGTAGTGCCCGAGCGCACCACGCGGACGCTGGATGCTCGCGAAGATGGGCTGGTGGTAGCCGAGCCGCCACGCCATCGGCACACCGAGCACGTAGTCCCGGCTGCGCACCCGCACGCGCGACATCTCGTCGATCGTGGTGGCGTCGAGGAACTTCACGCCGTCGATCGTCCCGCCGGCGGCTATCGCCCCGTACATACGCGCGAGCGAGCGGGCGGTGAACACACCGTTCCAGCCCGGCATCACCGAGTCGTGCACGGCCGGGTCGCCGACGAGCCTGTCGAAGCCGTCGGGCATCGCGGCCTCGGCGAGACCGCGGGTCGGTTCGAGTCGCGACAGGACCGCGGCGCTCGCACCCCAGTGCAGGCCGACCGGGGCGAGCCGCGGGAAGAGCTTCGCGATACGGCCCCGTTCGTCGTGAGGCACGCGGTACCAGAAATCGGGATCGCCGAGGGGCCGGGCGATCTCCTGCTCCACGACCTCCACGAAGGGCAGACCGGTCACCCGCTGCACGAGTTCGGCGACGAGCCATCCGTAGGTGACGGCGTGGTAGCCCGAGCCGCGTCGCCGCCGTCGATCCGGTGCCGCCTGCTCGAGCGCCGCGACGGTCGTCTCGTAGTCGAGGATCCCGCGCGTCCCCGGAACCAGACCGCGCACCCGGTGCAGGCCGGATCGGTGGGTCATGACGTCCGCGACGGTGATGTCATCTTTGCCGTTCGCGGCGAACTCCGGCCAGTACTGCGCAACGGTCGCGAAGTAGTCGATCACTCCGCGCTCGGCCAGACGGTGCACGACGGTCGACGCCACGCCCTTGCCGGTCGAGAACGACAACGCCATGGTGTCGCGGCTCCACCGCTTGTCGGGGGCCGACCAGCCGGACCAGATGTCGAGGACCTTCTCACCGTGGAGATAGGCGGTGAGTGCGCCGCCGCCGTCCCGGGGCCGCTTGTACAGCGAGAAGAACGCGTCGGCCAGCCGCAGGAATCGCGCATCGACGACCATCTCGGTCGGCGCCGCCGGGCCCGGCCGGGCGTCGATCCGCCCCGGGACGTGCACCGGTGCGAACGACGCTGTCGCCCCGGCAGGTTCGAAGACTGCTCCGGTCGTCATCGCGACACCTCCATCGGCATGTGCGACAGGCTACGACGACACGGAACGTAAAGGAAGGGTTTACGTACAGTCTGTCTGTCGAGGATCCCGGCGAGACGCGCCGAATCTACGGCAGGGGCGACGGCGGCGTCTGCGCGCCAGGAGTGAAGTACCGGAAGTCGCCCAGCACGACACACCCGCGTGCGGCCTCGAGTTCGAACGCGGCCGCCGCCGTGCCCTCGCACAACACCGGATCGTCGGCGTCGCCCACATAGGCCTGCGACTGCGGACCCGCGGCGACGACCGCCGTGCCCGGACTTTCGAGCACACCGAGCGCCAGGGCCTCCTCCCCCACGCCGATCGCGAACAGCCGTCCCGACGTGCTTTCCCCGGCGCCGACACCGCCGTCGAATCCGGCGGCCACCACCTGTGCGGCACTGCGGGCATCGGCGAATCCCACGCCCCGCTCGGCATAGCTCCACGCCTCGGCGGTGCCGTCGGTGGACGCACCACACGCTTCGCCCCCGTCGATCTGCACGATCTCGGCCGCGGCACCCGGCGGTGCCGTGCACGTCGTGGCCGCGGACGCGGTCTGAGGAATGAGGAAACCGACCCCGATGGCGGCAGCGAATACTGCCCCGACGCCGAGAACCCGACCGGACGCCCACGAGCGAATCACGACATCGACCCTTCCGAACCTCGAGTGACTGTTCTCTCGGACAGTTTATGGACTCGCACCTCGGGAGGACTCATACTCGAGGTCACGACAGGGACGCGATTCCCCGAACGTTCCGGTTCACGTGTCCTTTGTCCGGTCGGTGTCGCGGGATGGTTGGACGCGCTTCGGCTCCCCCGGCATCTTCGGGTGATTCGGCGGATACGGCAGGTCGCCGATACCGTTCGCCTCGTCCCGTTCGGCCATCTCGAGCAGAACGTCCAGCGAGTGCGCATGCGCATCGAGATCCGCCATCGGATCGCCGCGCTTCGCCAGCAGATCCGGCACCGTGGCGATCGTGAAGTCGTCAGGTTCGGCGTCGACCAGCTCGTCCCAGGTCAGCGGAGTCGAGACGGTCGCGATCGGGGTGCGACGGACCGAGTAGGCCGAGGCGATCGTCTTGTCGCGCGCGTTCTGGTTGTAGTCGAGGAAGAGCCGCTCTCCGCGCTCTTCCTTCCACCACGCCGTCGTCGCCCGCCCGTCGCTGCGCCGCTCGATCTCACGCATGAGCGCGATCCCCGCACGACGGACTCCGACGAAATCCCATTCGGGCACGATCCGCAGATAGATGTGGAGTCCCCGCCCACCGGACGTCTTGGGATATCCGGCGAGTCCCAGTTCGTCGAGAAGCGGGCGCACGACCTCCAGCGCCACGGCCCGCGCGTCGCCGAAATCGGTTCCCGGTTGCGGGTCGAGGTCGATGCGCAATTCGTCGGGACGGTCGGTGTCGCCGCAGCGCACCGGCCACGGATGGAAGGTCACGCACCCGAGATTGGCCGCCCACACCACGTCGGCAGCCGAACACACACGCAGCGCATCGGCGGTACGCCCCGACGGGAACGTGATCTCGCAGGTCGCCACGTGGTCGGGTCGCTTGACCGGTGCCCGCTTCTGATAGATCTCCTCCCCCTCGATGCCGTCGGGAAAGCGCTGCAGATGCGTCGGCCGATCGCGCAGAGCCGTCAGGATCGGTGCGTCGAACTCGGTGGCGACCCTGCGGTAGTACTCCACGAGGTGCCGCTTCGTGCCACCCGCGGCGCCGAGCTGCGGGAAGTAGATCTTGTCGGGGTTCGACAACCGCACGGGCGTGCCGTCGACGTCCAACTCCTCCGCGGGCGAACGCTTCGTGGCCATGTCAGTCCTCCGTCCGGTCGAGCACATCCGACAGGTCGTAGCGCACCGGCACCTCCAGCTGGTCGAACGTGCAGCTCTCGGGGTCACGGTCGGGACGCCACCGCAGGAACTTCGCTGCGTGCCGGAACCGCATCCCCGCTCCCGACACACCTTCCATCTGGTCGTACGCGACCTCCACGACACGTTCGGGACGCAACGGCACCCAGCTGCGGTCCACCGCCGAACGCCACCGCGTCGGTTCACCCTGCTCGACGACGTCGTCCCCGAGTCGCAGCGGTTGCAGTTCGGCGAGCAGTTCCTCGCGCCGCTCCCGCGTGAACGCCGAGGCTCCGCCGACCATCGCGAGTTCGCCGTCGTGATAGAGCCCGAGCAGCAACGACCCGATGCCCTCGACGCTCTTGTGCATGCGGTAGCCCATGAGGACGCAGTCGGCGGTGCGGGCATGTTTGAGCTTGAGCATCTCCCGCTTGTCGGGCACATAGAGCCCGTCGAGTCGCTTGGCGATCACGCCGTCGAGGCCGGCCCCTTCGAACTCCTCGAACCAGCGGCGGGCGGTATCGGTGTCGGTCGTGGCCACGGTGACATGACAGCTCTTACCCCCGCCGATCTCGGACCGCAGCCGCGCGCGCCGCTCCGCGAACGGGGTCTCCATGAGATTCTCGTCGGCGAGAGCGAGCAGATCGAAACCGACGAACACGGCCGGTGTCTGCTCGGCGAGCATCGTGACCCGGCTGGCGGCCGGATGGATCCGCTCGGACAGCGCCTGCCAGTCGAGTCGGGTGCGGCCGTCGTGTTCGCGCGGGACGACGATCTCCCCGTCGACCACGCACCTGCGGGGCAGTTCGGCGCGCGCGGCGTCGGCGAGTTCCGGGAAGTAGCGCACAAGGTCCTTGCCTCCGCGCGAGCCGAGAACCACCTCGTCACCGTCGCGGAAGACGATCGCCCGGAAACCGTCCCATTTGGGTTCGTAGGACCACTCGTCGGGACCGTCTTCGGGTTGGGAGGGGACGGTGGAGGAGACCTTGGCGAGCATCGGGGCGAGCGGCGGCACCACAGGCAGGTCCATGCGGCACATCGTTCCACCCTGTACGGGTACCGGCAGCACTTCCGTAGGCTCTTCGACCATGAACATTCTCCGAGGGGCGGCCGGTGCCGCGATGGCGTTGGCGGCAGCAGGGGTGCTCGGAGGATGCGCGCCCCAGGTCGAAGGGCAGGCCGTGCCCGCCGCGAACGCCCTGGACACGTCCACGGCGCCGTCCTTCTCCCTACCCACCACGACCCCGTCGGCGTCGTCGTCGACCGAGTTGAGCGTCGACGTCGCAGTCGGCGAATGCGTCGCGCTCGGCGGCACGGTCGACGACGCGACCATCGACTACGCGGTGTGCGGCAGCCCGAGCTCGAATTACAAGGTCGTCGACGTCGTCGATGCCAGTGCCATGTGCCCCGGCGACATCGACCAGACCTACTACGAGTCCTTCGGCGGCATCGAGGTCGGCGCGTTGTGTCTCGACATCGACTGGGTGGTGGGCGACTGCATCGACCTCGGCGGCGAGGATCCGCAGCGCATCGACTGCGGTGAGCCCGCGGTCCAGGGCGAGGAGGTCACCGAGATCCTGTTCGACACCTCCGACGTGAACGACTGCTCCACGTCCGAGGGGGGGTTCGTGTACCGGGAACGCAACTTCGTGGTCTGCACCGACACCATCTGAGGTTCTCTCCTTGTGCGGATGCCCGTCGCGGCCGCGACGGAGCATGTCGGTGCCTCCCGCAACAATGCGTTCGACAGATCATCATCCGACGGACGCGAGGACGGAACATGACGCACTGGCCGGACAGACCGATCTGCGCGTTCGATCTCGAGACCACCGACCGGGATCCCCGCAACGCCCGCATCGTCACGGCATGCGTCGCGACCTTCGACGGCGATCGCATCGGCACACGCTCGTGGCTGCTCGACCCGGGTATCGCGATACCCGAGGAGACCACCGCGATCCACGGCATCACCACCGCCCACGCCCGCGCCGAAGGACTCGACTATCTCGAGGGATACAAGCAGATCCGGCAGGCCGTGAGCGACGCGTGGGCGCGCGGCCACATCGTCGTCGCATTCAACGCCAGCTACGACCTGACGGTCCTCGACGCCGAAGGACGCCGGCTCGGCCTGACGGGGCTCGACATCGGCACGGTCGTCGACCCGTACGTCATCGACCGGGAGATGGACCGCAGCCGGCCCGGCAGGCGCACACTGCAGGCGGTGTGCGAGGCGTACGGGGTGTCGCTGCCGAATCCGCACGAGGCCGAGGCCGACGCGCTCGCCGCCGGCCACCTGACCCGCGCGCTCGTGGCGAGATTTCCCGAGCTCGCCGAACTCGACATCATGGCCGATCAGGCCGCCTGGCACGCCGAACGGCAACGCAGCTTTGCCGAGTACCTGCGCGGGCTGGGTCGCGAGGTCGTCGACGTCGACGACAGCTGGCCCGTCCGGCTCCCCACGCCGGTGGGTACCGATGTCCTCGAGCGTCCCGCGACCGAGACCAGGTTCCGACGCGCGCTGCGCGCGATCCGCGAGTTCTTCCGGCGACTGCGCCGCCGCTGATCAGGAGTGCGGTCGATCAGGGCAGCAGTCCCTGCCGCCGCGCCTCGACGACCGCCGCGTGCCGACTGCGCACATCGAGTTTGTCCATGGCGTTACGCAGATAGGTCTTCACCGTCTCCACGCGCAGCGACAACCTGTCGGCGATCTCCGCGTTGCGGCAGCCCAGCGCCACATGACTCAGCACGTCGTGCTCGCGCGCGGTCAGATGCGTCCGCGGGTGCGATACGCCGTCGCGCGCCCGGGTCAAGGTCTCCTCGACCGTTCGTACCTGTTCCCTGATCGACGGATCATCGGTCCGAGCCGCGATCGCCCGCAACGCGACGAGACTTTCCGTCAGCGCTTCGGAGACGGAGGCAGGCACGGTGGCGCCGTGCGCGGCCCGCGTGTTCCCGATCAGCGACACGCGGCGATCGACCTCGTCGCGGATCTCGATCTCCCGCGCCAGCTCCGCGGCCGACCGCACGACCTTCTCCGCCACGACGTCGCCGATGGACCGGTTGACCCTCAGCCCGCCGTAGATCGCCGCCCGGGTGCGTCCGCGCACCACGACCGGCACGGCGAGCAACGACTCGATTCCCTCACCCGCGACCTGCCGATCGTAGTGGTGGGTGATGTGCGGGGAGGTGAAGTAGTCGGCGACCGCGCCGGGACGTTGTTCGACGACCACCCGACCGCCGAGTCCACGTTCGGCGGCGATCACCAGATTGCGCAGGGCACGACCGCGGGTTCCGACGAATCCGGACAGGACGACGTCCGAGCCCTGCACCGCGCCACCGAAGAGCACCGGCAGTTCCGTCGTCGCCTCGAGGTCGCGCAGCGTGGCGCGGAGGGTGTGGAGATCGTCGGGACGCAACACACCCGGCACGGCGACATCCATCGATTGCTCCTGCTCTTCCCTCCGAACACCCACTTTCGAGGGTAGAGGGGCCAGTTCCACGATTTGTAACCTGCACATCGCCCGGTGTTGCAACGATCACAGAAGACGCCGGAATCCGAGTAGGCCACCCCGGAGGTATCCGTGTCCATCGCCCCCGTCCGTCCCGGCTCGACCGGAGCCGCGAACTACAGCCAGATGAGCCCGCTGCGCTTCCTCGAACGGTCCGCGGCGGTGTTCCCGGATCGCACCGCGATCATCCACGGCGACCGCACGTACACCTACGCCGAGTTCGCCGACGAGGCGCAGCGGCTCGCGCGCGTGCTGCGCAGCCGTATCGAGCCGGGCGACAAGATCGCGTACCTGACTCCGAACGTGCCCGAGATGCTCATCGCGCATTTCGCGGTTCCGCTCGCAGGCGGTGTGCTGGTCGCGCTGAACTCGCGCCTGGCCGGGCCGGAACTCGAGTACATCCTCGACCACTCCGAGACGAAGCTGCTGTTCGTCGACTCAGAACTGCTCGGATCGGTCGCGAAGGTCCGCGACAACGTTCCGGGCGTCGCCGAGATCATCGAGGTCCCCGACTCCACCGTGCCCGCTCCCGAGGTACCCGCCGGGGTGGCCACCGCCCGGTACGACGAGTTCCTCGCGCAGGCCGACTCGCTCGATGCGACGCCGCTGCCGTGGAGCGTCGACGACGAGCTCGGCGTCATCACCCTCAACTACACCTCGGGCACGACAGGCAAACCCAAGGGCGTGATGTACACCCATCGCGGCGCGTACCTGAACTCGCTGGGCGAGACCTTCCACAACAGCTTCGACGGGCAGAGCAAGTATCTGTGGACACTGCCGATGTTCCACTGCAACGGCTGGTGTACGCCCTGGGCGGTGACCGCTGCGGCGGGCACCCACATCTGCCTGCGGGCGGTGCGGGCCGACGCGATCTGGGATGCCATCGACATCCTCGGTGTCACCAACCTGTGCGGTGCGCCCGCGGTGTGCTCGACCATCGCGAACGCCGAGCAGGCTCATCCACTCGACCGTCCGTTGCGGATCACCACGGCCGGCGCGCCGCCGTCGCCGACGGTGATCGCCCAGCTCGAACAGATCGGCATCACGGTTGTCCACGTCTACGGACTCACCGAGGTGTACGGCCCGTACACGATCTGCGAGTACCAGGACAGCTGGGACGACAAGCCGGCCGACGAACGCGCCGCGCTGCTCTCCCGTCAGGGTGTGGGCATGCTGCAGGCCGAGACCGCGCGGGTCGTCGACGAGGACATGAACGACGTGCCCGCCGACGGCGAGACCATGGGCGAGATCGTGCTGCGCGGCAACAACGTCATGCTCGGCTACTACAAGGACCCGGACGCGACCGAGGAGGCGTTCCGCGGCGGCTGGTTCCACACCGGCGACCTCGGCGTGATGTACCCGGACGGATACATCCAGCTCAAGGACCGCGCGAAGGACATCATCATCTCCGGCGGCGAGAACATCTCGACCGTGGAGGTCGAGCAGGCGATCGTCAGCCACCCGGCGGTGCTCGACGTCGCGGTCGTCGGCGTTCCGGACGAGAAGTGGGGTGAGCGTCCCAAGGCGTTCGTGATCCTGAAGAAGGGCGAATCGGTCACGGCCGAGGAGATCATCGACTACACGCGCACGCTGCTCGCCGGGTACAAGGTGCCGCGCGACATCGTCTTCCCGCTGGAGCTGCCCCGCACCTCGACCGGCAAGATCCTGAAGTTCGAGCTGCGATCGGCCGAAGCCGCCGAGGGGTGAGCCGACCCCTCACGACTGCATTGGATACTCGACGCCATGACATCCGGTACCGGTAACAGCACCCGTCGCCTCGATTCGACGGGCCCCGATCCCGCCCAGTTCCGGGTGCATGTCGTCACGCAGGCGATCCGTTTGTTCTCCGAGTTCGGCTACGAGTCGACCACCGTCGAGCAGATCGCCGCGGCCGCAGGGGTGTCGCGGCGGACCTTCTTCCGGCAGTTCCGGTCGAAGGAGGACGTGATCTTCGCCGATCACGAGTCGCTGCTCGAGCAGGTCGCCGAGTACCTCTCGCAGGATTTCGACGATCCGTGGGCGGCGGCCTGCGAGGGGGCCAAGCTCGTCTTCGGGCACTTCCGGGACCGGCGCGAGCTGGCGGTGTGGCGGTATCGGGTGGTGCAGCGGGTGCCGGCGCTGCGGGAGCGCGAACTCGTCACCACCTACCGCTACGAGCGGTTGTTCACCGACTTCCTGCGCGCCGCCGTCCCGACGGAGAAGCCGGTGCGCACCGTCAGCTTCGCGGCGGCGATGACCGCCACGCACAATTTCGTGTTGCGCGCGATGATCCGCGGCGACGAGACCGCCACTGCCGAACGCCTCGAGCAGGAGCTGCTCGAGCTCCGCCGCACGTACGGGGTGGTTCCGGTGCCCGAAGGCGCGACGAACGGGAAGGTCGCGCCGGCTCCGCCGGCGGTCGCGGTGGTGACCTATCCGGCCCACCTGACACCGGCCGAGATCGCCGAGCAGGTTCGGCTCCAACTCGAAGGCGCACAGCAGCGCCGTTGACCTGGCACTGAGTGCCGTGGTTACAATCGACTCATTCCGTCACGTCGCGAACCCTCGCCCCGATATCGTCGAGGGAGCTACGTTCGCAAATCTGGCACCGCGTGCCGTAAGGAGTCCGCCGTCATGGCCCTCAATCCCGACTTCGATCTGTTCAAGCTCTCCGAGGAGCACGACGCGCTGCGCGAGGCCATCCGCGCGCTCGCCGAGAAGGAGATCGCGCCCTACGCCAAGGACGTCGACGAGAACTCCCGCTTCCCGCAGGAAGCCCTCGACGCCCTCAACAAGTCGGGCTTCAACGCCATCCACGTGCCCGAGCAGTTCGAAGGCCAGGGCGCCGACTCGATCGCCGCCTGCATCGTCATCGAAGAGGTCGCCCGAGTATGCGGCTCCTCCTCGCTGATCCCCGCCGTCAACAAGCTCGGCACCATGGGCCTGATCCTCCGCGGCTCCGACGAACTCAAGGCCAAGGTCCTCCCCGCCATCGTCAACGGCGCGATGGCCTCCTACGCGCTGTCCGAGCGCGAAGCCGGCTCCGACGCCGCCTCCATGCGCACCCGCGCCAAGGCCGACGGCGACGACTGGATCCTCAACGGCTCCAAGTGCTGGATCACCAACGGTGGTAAGTCCACCTGGTACACCGTCATGGCCGTCACCGACCCCGAGAAGGGCGCCAACGGCATCTCCTCCTTCATGGTCCACAAGGACGACGAGGGCTTCGTCGTCGGACCGAAGGAGAAGAAGCTCGGCATCAAGGGCTCCCCCACCGCCGAGCTGTACTTCGAGAACTGCCGCATCCCCGGCGACCGCATCGTCGGCGAGCCGGGCACCGGCTTCAAGACCGCTCTCGCGACCCTCGACCACACCCGCCCCACCATCGGTGCGCAGGCCGTCGGCCTCGCCCAGGGCGCCCTCGACGCGGCGACCGCCTACGTCAAGGACCGCAAGCAGTTCGGCCGCCCGATCTCCGACAACCAGGGTGTGCAGTTCATGCTCGCCGACATGGCGATGAAGGTCGAGGCCGCACGCCTGATGGTCTACACCTCCGCCGCTCGCGCCGAGCGCGGCGAGCCCAACCTCGGCTTCATCTCGGCCGCCGCGAAGTGCTTCGCGTCGGACGTCGCCATGGAGGTCACCACCGACGCCGTGCAGCTGTTCGGTGGCGCCGGCTACACCACCGACTTCCCGGTCGAGCGCATGATGCGCGACGCGAAGATCACGCAGATCTACGAGGGCACCAACCAGATCCAACGCGTCGTCATGTCGCGCGCGCTGCTGCGCTGACACCGGTCGCGTAGGTTACCCCCGGAACATCGAAGCGATCAGGAGTTACCGCAGTGGCAGTGGAAAAGGTAGGCGTGATCGGTGGCGGCACCATGGGTGCCGGTATCGCCGAGGTGTGCGCCAAGGCCGGTAGCGACGTCCTCGTCAAGGAGACCACCGAGGAGTTCGCCGCCGCGGCACGCGAGCGTCTGAAGAAGTCGATCGGACGTGGCGTCAAGTCCGGCAAGATCACGCAAGAGGACGCCGACGCGGTCCTCGGACGGATCCGCGTCACCCTCGACCTGAAGGAGTTCGCCGACCGCGACCTCGTCGTCGAGGCCGCCCCCGAGATCGAGTCTCTCAAGGTGGAGATCTTCTCCGAGCTCGACAAGATCGTGAAGCCCGAAGGCATCCTCGCCACCAACACGTCGTCGATCCCCGTCATCAAGATGGCGCAGGCGACGCAGCGGCCCGGCAAGGTCGTGGGCGTGCACTTCTTCAACCCGGTGCCGGTGATGCCGCTCGTCGAGATCATTTCGGCGCTCACCACCGACGAGGCCACCGCCGACACGGTGTTCGACTACGCGAAGAACACCCTCGGCAAGACGGCCGTGCGCGCAGGCGACCGTGCGGGTTTCATCGTCAACGCCCTGCTCATCCCGTACCTGTGCTCGGCAGTGCGCATGCTCGAGTCGGGCTACGCGACGAAGGAAGACATCGACGCCGCGATGAAGGGCGGCTGCGGCTACCCGATGGGACCGCTGACCCTCATCGACACCGTCGGCCTCGACATCACCCTCAACGCCGCGCAGTCGCTGTACGACGAGTTCGCCGAGCCGCACTACGCACCCCCGGCACTGCTGCGCCGCATGGTCGACGCGGGTCGCCTGGGTCGCAAGACCGGCGAGGGCTTCTACAGCTACAAGTAGGCCTCACTCGGACGCCCCTGCCGTTCCTTCTCGGAACGGCGGGGGCGTCTGCGCATCCGGACAGCCGGGGGTACGCAACAGCAGTTCCGGGTTCGCAACACGGCCAGCAACTGCCGGCGTTGCGAACCTTCACTACGTGTTGCGTACCTCGCGCACGACCGATGCCCCGCTCGAAGTCGCCCGACGGTCCGCTCCGGTTCCGTGAGGGCGCCGTCTGCTATCGTCCCCACCCGGACGTATCGGGGGATTCTGTCGGGGGGCAGTGGTGACATTGCACGTAGATCCTGAAGTGCTGCGCACATTCGCAGCCTTCGTGGCGGACACCGCCGACGCGATGAACGACTGGGACGTCGGCGAACCGTATGCCGTGTCGCAATCGGCACTTCCCGGAACAGAATTCGCGGCCGTCTGCGCACGAGCCTTCACCGCCACCGATCAAGCACTCGGCAACGTGTGCAGTCGCCTGCGCGAGATCGTCGACATCACCGACGGCGCCGCGAACGATTACGTCGTCGCAGAGACGGACTTCGTGGCTGCACTCCCGGCGATGGATCAGCACGGATGAGACCGGGAGTCGCTGCGGTCCGGTCCTGGAATCCCGACGCGCTGCGAATCACCGCCGACCACCTCGACGTGCTCGTCGACACACTCGACGACCGCATGAAAGCTCTGCTCACCGAGCAGGATGTGCTCGCCGAGCGATGGTCCGGCGACGCCGCACGTGCCGCCGCCGCGCGAGTGGTCCGCGAACGCTCATTGGGCAGCGCCATCGCCGAAGCCCTCCTGCAGGTCGCGGAGGCGTACCGCACCGGCGCGTGGCTCGTCGAAGGCACCCGCCTGCACCTCCTGTCGGTCGTGGGCGGCGCCGAACAGTCCGGGTTCACCGTGCACGACGACGGCACCGTCGACCCCTCCGACCAGATCCACATCCTCTCGGCGACGCTGCCGGCCGAAGCCGTCGCAGAGGCCCGCGTCCGCCTCGAACACGAAGCAACGGAACTGACCCACACCGTCACCGGCGCTCTCGAACAGGCGTCGCGAGCCGCAACCGAAACTGCCGATCGCATCACCGCTGCCGTTGCGGTACTCGAAGCAGCCAGGGATGCCGCGGTGCCGGGGAAGGTCGTGCAGAACGAGAACGGCGAGTTCTCCTGGTGGCCGGACTGGCCATCCACCATCGCAGCGTCGTCCATCAGCGCAATGTCCGGAGCTACCAAGGAACTCCTGACCGACGCGGCGGTGGCCTCGGGCGACGATGTCGCACGCAACATCGCGCGCGGAATGAACCCGGCTGCCGCTGCAGTAGGCACCGTTCCTGCGATCGTCAACGACATCAAGGGAGGGATGGATCCCACCGAGGCAATAGTCTCCGAGAGCGCCGGAACCGTTGCCGGCATGCTCGGTGCCGTAGCCGCATCGAAACTTTCAGCGGCGTTCATCGGGGCAGTGGGCGGTTCGGTCGTCCCGGGAGTCGGCACTGCAGCGGGCTTCGTTGCCGGCCTCATAGGTGGCGGCGCAGCCACATGGTACGCATCCAAGAAAATCCAGGAGTTGTGGTGACGACCGAAAACGTTCCGCCGGACCGATATCGAACTCACATCGATTCGTTCTTCGACCCTCGTTGGCCGCAGCAACTGCGAATCGGGTGGTGCATGGGCGGGGTCTTCGCTGCTGTTCTGGCTGTATGGTCCCTCGGGGATGCACTGGTGAACGTCGGGCACGAAGAATCGATATCCACAATCGGCTCGGTAGTGTTCGGAACGTCGATGCTACTCATGAGTGTCGCAGCGTTCAGGCACGGCGGGATTCGAAATGTATTGCATTCCAAGCGGGTCAGGAGTAATAAACATTCTGAGCTCGGAATCGGAATCGTTGTGCCGGGAGGACTCACCCTTCCCAGCCTGGCTGTTGCCATGCTTATCTTCAACGGCCTTACCGGTTTGGCCATCTCTGCTCTGAACGTCTACATCACCGACAGATCCGAGTTGCCGCATGGTTACGACCCCCGAACCACTGCAATCTTCGCGCTCGTGGGTGGGATCGTTCTCTTGCTCATGGCGGCGGCGTTCATCTGGTTCCGACTTCCCACCACACTGGGGTTGTATCCACACGGAATCGAAAGAGTCGTACGTTCTCGCAAGCTCCGACGAAACAATGCCACCGTGCAATTTGTGCATTGGAACGATATCGAGGGCATCGCCGGAACGGATATCGTGACCCGTTCCGGATACGGCGACGTCCGGACTCCGATGATCCACATCCACACGACCGGACGGATTCCCCCGGAAGCGCGCATCCCCCACGACGAAGAACACATTCTCGCCATCGTCTGCACTTGGCTCATCGCAGAACCCAACACACTCCTGGCCCTGGCCCGACGAATGCATGAACGTCCACACGACCGCACACTCCTCGCTCGGGAGGACGCGGCCGAACTTCTCAGACCACCGCCTTTGCGAGGGCGATTCCGGATGGCACGCCACCAGGAGGCGTCTCGATGAATGCTTCGCTTCAGACGACGCTCTCCGACTACCTCGCAGCACGCGAAGTCGAACTGAGCCCCTGCGACCCGGACGATCCGCGGCACCCGCAACCGGAATCCCAGGCGCCGGAAGGCTGGATCACACTCCCCCGCGATGTCTTTCCGCACGCACATACGGTTCTCGTAGCTCCCCAGTCCGTCATGGATGATTGGGCACCCAACGCCGTACTCCTCCACGGCGCACTGTCGAAATGGCGGCCGACGGACGAACTGCTGGAGGTCGCGGGGAATGAAGTTCGCGAACTGCCCGCATGGAGGGAGAGGTTCCGCGACACATCCGATTTCCGCGGGCACCGATCGGTGATCGTCCAAGGCTCCTATCGAGTCGCTCTGCCTCGGCGTGTTCCTGGCCGGGACCGGAATCCTTGTGCTGCAGAAGACCGTCGACGTTCGACGAGCGGATGACGGCGGAGCCATCGCCCTGGGGTTCTGTCTCGCTGTGATGACGGCGTCAAGTTCGGCCTGGGGATTCGAGCGAGCCGGCTTCCACCGATTCGGTGTGCATCCGAGGATCCAGCAGTACCGAGACGACGTTCACAGCCCTGGCATCGAGATTCCTTACGTGAGGATACTTCCCGTTCAGCTGTCCGTCGTGTTCTCCTGCATGACAGTAGCGGGTGCTTTCATGATTACATGGCTCGTGCGGCGTGGCGTTTCGGACGTGTTCGTTCGATGGGACGAGATCCGGGAAGTGGCTGCCGATGTCTACACCGTCTCGGGTAGCGGGGCGTCTACACACAATCCGCTCATCCGTCTGCACGTACCCGGCTATGAACCGACTCCACCTCGCATGGGGCACGACAAACCGGATTCGTTGACCGTTCCGGCGTACGTTCTCGTCAGCGAACCCCACACGCTGCTCGGGCTCGTCGACCGTCTCCATCGGTGTCCCGAAGATCGCCATCTCGTCACCACACCCGAGGCCCCAGAACTCCTCCGTCCCCTCCCTGTGCGTGAACGCTTACGTATCGCGCGGAAGATCCCGCGTCAACAGTGGGAATGGTGATGGGCACGCAACACCGGTGGTGGGTTCGCAACGCCGACAGTGACCGACCACGTTGCGAGCCTTCACCCCATGTTGCGTACCTCGGTCAGTTCCCGTTGTTCGGGCCGTGGACGCGGCGGTGCAGTGCTTCCATCCGCAGGTCCAGATTGCGCGCAGTTTCCGCGGCGAGGCGGAGTTCTTCGCGCAGTTCGTCCGGTACCTCGCGGTCGTGCTTGTAGTAGATCTTGTGTTCCAGGCTCGCCCAGAAGTCCATGGCGACCGTGCGGATCTGCAGTTCGACGTAGACGCGCTCGACCCGGTCGGACATGTACACCGGGATCTGGACGATCACGTGCACGCTGCTGTACCCGTTGGGTTTCGGGCGGGCGATGTAGTCCTCGATCTCGACGACCGTCACGTCGAGCTGGCTCGTGATCATGTCGATGATTCGGTAGACGTCCGACGTGAAGCTGCACGTGATGCGGATGCCTGCGATATCGCGGACGGCCTCGCGGATGCCGTCGAGCGAGGCGGGCGCACCCTTCCGTTCCGCCTTGGCGAGGATCGACTCGGGGCTCTTCAACCGCGACTTCACGTGCTCGATCGGGTTGTACTCGCGGGCGTAGGTGAACTCCTCGCGCAGGATGTTGATCTTCGTCATCATCTCGTCGATGCCGAACTTGTACACCATGAGTGCGCGTCGCAGATCTTGCGCGAGATGCTCCACTGCCACCAGGGCTGCCGGCACCTCGTCCGGTGCCGGCAGCCCTGGTTCGGGTTCGCCCACCGTCGTCTTCACTCGATTCCTCCTCGATCACTTCCGGGATCGAGTCTGCCAGTCCGACCACGACAGGCGGTTCTGACCGCTCTGACCTGCAGTGATGCGAGACGGTCCACTCGAGCAGGACTCCCGCCGATCGTCGATCGAGGCATCCGGACGCCTCGAAGCCCAGTGCTTGCCCCAACCGAGTTCAGCGCTTACCCCGACCGAGTCGGTCGAGCACGACCGCCCGCAGCGAACGCGCTTCGATGCCGGCCTCGCGGCGGGCGCGTCCTCGGGTCACGAGCACCCCGATAAGCGCGATCACCCA
Source organism: Rhodococcus sp. IEGM1339 (assembly GCF_050321925.1). Classification (NCBI taxonomy): domain Bacteria; kingdom Bacillati; phylum Actinomycetota; class Actinomycetes; order Mycobacteriales; family Nocardiaceae; genus Rhodococcus; species Rhodococcus sp. IEGM1339. Next base: position 51,218 of record NZ_JBNQFT010000024.1, on the reverse strand, counting down.
GATCGGATACTGCGCGAACCACGCGACGCGGAAGGCGTCGAAGGTGTAGCCGCCGAGCCGGTCGAGCACGATGCCCATCGTCTGCACGACCAGCAGTGTCGCGAGGAAGCCACCGATGTTGACGATGCCGTTGGCCGTGCCGAGCGCGGTCCCGGGATTGAAGGTGCGGGCGTAGTCGAAGCCGATCATCGATCCCGGCCCGCCCACCGAGATGACGACGACGAGCACCACGAGCAGCCACAGCGGTGCGGGTCCGGGCAGGGCGAGCACCGCCGACCACGTCACTGCGCTGGCGAGGATGATCATGAGCACGAGCCACGAGCGTCTGGTCGGGAAGCGTCCCGACAGCACGCCGAGGATGGGTCCGGCGGAGATGGCGGTGACCACCGAGACGGTCAGCATCGAGCCGGCCGCCGCGGGTGACAGGCCCTGAGCGGAGACCAGATACGGCACGCCCCACATGAGCGCGAAGGTCGTCACCGAGAACTGCGTGCCCATGTGGGTGAAGAAGCCGAGTTTGGTGCCGGGGCGCCGCCACACCGTGCCGAGCCCGCCGATCACCTCCCGCAGCCCTGACGCGGTGGCTTCGCGCGTCTCACCGGGCGGGGTGTCGCGCACGACCGCGAACACCAGCACGCACGCGAGCAGGCCGAGCGCCGCGGCACTGCCGTAGGCGGCCGTCCATCCGGTGCCGGTGAGCAGCAGGACGAACGGCACCGCCGACAGCACCTGGCCGAGCTGGCCGAAGATGCCCGTCAGCTGCGAAACGACAGGCACGCGGCGCGGCGCGAACCACACCGGCACGAGCCGCAGCACCGAGATGAACGTCAGGGCGTCACCGACACCGACCAGCACTCGGGCCAGATACGCGACCGGCAGCGACTCGGTGAGGGCGAGGATCGCCTGACCGACGGCGAGGATCACGGCGCCGGTCGCGATCATCCGCCGCGAACCGAACCTGTCGAGGAGCACACCGGCCGGGATCTGCATCCCCGCGTAGACGATGAGTTGGAGGACGACGAAGCCGGACAGCACCGACGGTGAGATATCGAAGCGTTCGGTGGCGGCGAGTCCGGAGACACCGAACGCCGTCCGGTGGAGGACGGCGACGATGTAGGCGAAGACTCCGATACCCCAGACCAGCCATGCCCTCATGTCACAAGGACGATACGCGTCGGTCTGTTAACGGTGCTGATTACTCACGTCCGAGCGACACCCACATCGGGTCGGCCGCACGCGGACCGGCGACCTTGTCGGCGAGACGATCCAGCCGTGCAACCTGCTCGTCGGTGAGCGTCACGTCGAGCGCTCCGGCGTTCTCGGTGACGCGATTCGCGTAGCGGGTGCCGGGGATCGACACCGACGGCAACCCGAACTCGCGCCCCTTCGCATCCAGCCATGCCAGGGCGATCTGCGCGATGGTCGCGTCCGCCTCCTTCGCAACCGCCCGCACCTCTTCACGGACCGCGAGGTTGGTCGGCAGGGCGTCGGCGTCGAAGCGCGGGAAGCGCTTGCGCAGGTCGTTCTCGGCGACCTGTCCGGGATCGAAGGCGTCGGTGAGCAGCCCCCGGCTCACCGGCGAGTACGGCACGAAGCCGATGCCGAGTTCGGCGGCGGTGGGCACCACGTGCCGTTCGACGTCGCGCGAGACGATGCTCCACTCCGACTGGATCACCGCGATCGGGTGGACGGCGTGCGCGCGGCGCAGTTCGTCGCCCGTGGCCTCCGACAGTCCGATGTGCTGCACCTTGCCGGCCTGCACGAGTTCGGCGAGGGCACCGACCGTATCCTCGACCGGCACGTCAGGATCCACGCGGTGCAGGTAGTACAGGTCGACGCCGAGACGCCCGAGCGACTCGTCGATGGCCTGCTTCGCGTATTCGGGACGGCCGTTGATGCGACGGTTGGCGGTGCCCGTGCCGCCGACCGCGCCGACGAGACCGAACTTCGTCGCCAGCTGGACCTCGTCCCGCCGGTCGGCGAGCAGCGTGCCGACCACCTTCTCGCTGGTGCCGTCGCCGTAGACGTCGGCGGTGTCGATGAAGGTGATGCCCAGATCCACGGCGTGGTGCAGGGTCGCGAGCGCCTCGTCGAGATTCACCTCGCCGTATGCGGGGGCGACGGACATCGCGCCGTAACCCTGGGCGCTGACGACGAGACCGGGCGCGAGCTGGACGGTGGGGACAGGCATGTACTTCTCCTCGACGACGACACGGTGCGACTCCCGATCGTCCCGCATCCCGCGCATGATCGCAGGAGTTGAAATCGCCGTGATCCGAGCAGCCTGCGCCCTAGGCTGAGATCCATGGTGACCGACTGGCTTTCCCTGCAACGAACCGCGCGTCGCGAGTTCGACGACCGTGTCGCGCAGATCCGCGACTGGCACGCACCCACCCCGGACACCGAGTGGGACGTCACCGACCTGGTGTGGCACATGGTCGACGAGCAGCGCTGGATCCAGCCGCTGCTCTCCGGCCGTTCCCTCGACGACGCGAAGGCCGTACTCGAACCGATCGGGGACGATCTCGCCGCCGAATGGGCACGCTTCGCCGAGCAGGCGACCGCCGCGTGGGCGATGGCGTCACCGTCCCAGGAGGTCCACCTGTCCTACGGCACCGTCCCGTGCCTCGACTACATGAAACAGCAGGTCGCGGACATCACCGTGCACACCTGGGATCTCGCCCGGGCCATCGGTGCCGACGAAACGCTCGACGCCGACCTCGTCGAGGCCGTGCTCGCCGACATCGAACCGCAGAAGGACATGCTCGCCTCGAGCGGTCTGTTCGCCGATCCCGTCCCGGTCCCCGACGATGCGTCCCCGCAGTACCGGCTCATCGCCCTCACCGGCCGCGACCCCAGGAAGGCGTCATGACGGACCGACCCGATATCAAGCCCCGTAGCCGCGACGTCACCGACGGCATGGAGAAGGCCGCCTCGCGCGGCATGCTCCGTGCGGTGGGGATGGGAGACGAGGACTGGGGCAAGCCGCAGATCGGTGTGGCGTCGTCGTGGAACGAGATCACCCCCTGCAACCTCCCGCTCGAACGCCTCGCGCGATCGGTGAAGGAGGGCGTGCACGCCGCGGGCGGTTACCCGCTCGAATTCGGCACCATCTCCGTGTCCGACGGGATCTCGATGGGGCATGAGGGTATGCACTTCTCCCTGGTCTCCCGTGAGGTCATCGCCGACAGCGTCGAGACGGTGATGCAGGCCGAGCGACTCGACGGCTCGGTGCTGCTCGCGGGATGCGACAAGTCCCTGCCCGGCATGCTCATGGCTGCCGCCCGCCTCGATCTCGCCGCCGTCTTCCTGTACGCCGGGTCGATCCTGCCGGGCATCGCGAAACTGTCCGACGGCACCGAACGCGACGTGACGATCATCGATGCCTTCGAAGCGGTCGGGGCGTGTGCGCGGGGCCTGATGTCCGAGACCGACCTCGACGCGATCGAGCGTGCCATCTGCCCCGGCGAGGGTGCGTGCGGCGGCATGTACACCGCGAACACGATGGCCGCCTCGGCCGAAGCGCTCGGCATGTCGCTGCCGGGAAGCGCGTCGCCGCCCGCCACGGATCGTCGCCGCGACGGTTTCGCCCGGCGCAGCGGACAGGCGGTGGTCGAGTTGTTGCGTCGCGGAATCACGGCCTCCGACATCCTCACCAAGGAGGCGTTCGAGAACGCCATCGCGGTGGTCATGGCCTTCGGGGGATCCACGAACGCCGTGCTCCACCTGCTCGCGATCGCGCACGAGGCGCAGGTGGATCTGAGCCTCGACGACTTCGTCCGCGTGGGTGCGCGGGTGCCGCATCTCGCCGACGTCAAACCGTTCGGCCGGCACGTGATGAAGGACGTCGACCACATCGGCGGCGTCCCGGTCATCATGAAGGCGCTGCTCGACGCGGGTCTGCTGCACGGTGACTGCCTCACCGTCACCGGGAACACCGTGGCCGAGAACCTCGCCGGCATCAGGCCACCCGACCCGGACGGCAAGGTGCTGCGTGCCCTGAGCGACCCCATCCACCCCACGGGGGGCATCACGATCCTGCGGGGCAGTCTCGCTCCCGGCGGAGCGGTGGTGAAGTCCGCAGGCTTCGACGAGTCGGTCTTCGAGGGAACGGCGCGGGTCTTCGAACGCGAACGCGCCGCGATGGACGCGCTCGAGGACGGCACCATCACCGCAGGCGACGTGGTGGTCATCCGGTACGAGGGTCCCAAGGGCGGCCCGGGCATGCGCGAGATGCTCGCGATCACCGGTGCGATCAAGGGTGCCGGGCTCGGCAAGGACGTCCTGCTGCTCACCGACGGACGATTCTCCGGTGGTACCACCGGGTTGTGCGTCGGGCACGTCGCCCCGGAGGCCGTCGACGGCGGCCCCATCGCCTTCGTCCGCGACGGCGACCGGATCCGTCTCGACGTCTCGAACGGCCTGCTCGACGTGCTGGTCGACGAGAAGGAAATGGAAACGCGGCGACAGTGCTGGGAGCCACTGCCGCCGCGCTACACCCGGGGTGTACTGGCGAAGTACACGAAGCTGGTCGGTTCCGCATCGAACGGTGCGGTGTGCGGATGAGGGTCGGGTGAACCCTCCCGCTCCGGGGGTGCTGCTAGATCGGACGGAAACCTGCGCCCGGCCCGCCCCGACCGTTGATGTCGGCCATGATCACGTCGATGTTCGTTCCGACCTCGGGGCCGGCGCATGGCGCGAGCAGGTAGGCGTTGACCATCGCGACGAGCGTCGTGCCCACCACGAGCGGTGCGCCCGAGTCGCCTTCGATGACGCACACCTGCGTCCAGGTCTCCTGCGAGCCGAACACGTCGCCCCAGACGATGCCGCAGGTGTTGCCCGTGGTGCGGCCTTCCTTGCAAGCGATGTTCGGGAAGCCCGCGGGGGCACCGAGGCCGGTGATCGTCACGTTGCCGACGCGGTTGACCGGAACGACCTTGCTCCGGTCGAACTCGATCACGGCGTAGTCGAGCCGTTCGTTGGTCGACACGATGCGGCCCACCGAGCCGGCAGCGAGGTCGTATTCGGCTTTCACCGTCATGCCGGGAGAGCCGCAGTGCGCGGCAGTGAGACCCACGAGGCGTCCGGCGGCGTCGTTGCCGATCGTGGTGAGCGTGCAGTCGAAGATGTCCTGCCCGTTGTCTCCGAGAGTGATGCCCGAACCGCCACCGAGGGTGACCGGAGGAGCCGCGACGGCCACCCCGGAACCCGCGCCGACCAGCGCGACCGCGCTCGCGATTGCAACAACCAGTTTTCTGAACATGGAGGCCCTCCTGCGCTGCGCCGTCCGGCAGCCGTCGGGCTGAGCGTACTAGAGGTTTCCGCCGGATTTCCGGGTTGCGCCCAAGCTTTCCAGAGCTTGACGGGCCTCCTCGAGCTCGCGGCTGAGCTGCGCGACCCGCTCCTCGGCCGCGCGACGCGCCTCCTCGATCACCGACTGGACGGCCTCGGTGGCCGTGGGATCGCCGAGTTCCTTCACCGCACGTTCGACGGCGTCGGGTGCGACCGTTGCGGGCTTACCGACCTTGCGGGTGCCGTGCGCGACCCCCACCGTCCACTCGTTCTCCGGGTCGATCGTGACGGTGATCGTGATCGACGGCGCCTTCTTCGCTTTGCGGGCCGGGGCCTTCGGCTTCGCCGGTGCAGGCGGCCGGGAGGCGGGAGTGTCGGACGAAGCGGGGGTCGTCTGGGTCACGGGCTTCTTCTCCTGGGCGCGGGGAACCGCAGCGACTGCTGGGCTCTCGGATTTCTGGGGGGCAGGCTTCTGTGCAGCAGGCCTGGATGCGGTAGCCCGTGGGGTCGCGGGTTGCACAGGTGGCACCTTCGCGGGAGCTGCCTTCGCCGGAGCGGGCTTCGCACCACCGGACGTGCGCGCGGTCTTCGTCGGTGCGCGCTTCGTTCCGGCCGGCTCGCGGGTGGCGCGCAATTCGTCGGTCTCGAACGGCAACTCGTCGTCGACGCCCTTCGGCCGCACCATCACGGTGCTGCCGCTGATCGATACCACCCGCGCCGACGTCCCCGGGTCGATGCCGAGACTCGGAATGCCCTCGACGAGGTAGACGGTCGCGCGGCGCCCCTCGGCGAGAGCGGCACCGAGCTCTCCGAGTTGTTCCTCCGTCAGGTGGTCCGCGCGTCTGCGGGGCGACATGCGACGTCCTTTCTCGGTTCGCCGAAGGGTCGGCAGGGCTTCGATGTCGGTCACTGTCGCACATCCGTACGACACGCCTGTACACCTGTTCGATACGACCTGCCGCGCGCATGGGTCCGGGGCACGGTAAGGATGGAGGAGTGACCCCGTCCGATCCGGCACCTGCCTCAGGAACCGACGTGCTGTCCGTGATCCAGTCACAGCTGGAGAACGCGCTGCTCGGTGGTCCTCTTCGTTACACCCTGAACGAGGTGGCCGAGTTGTGCGGGCTCGCACCTGCGCGGGTGCGCCGGCTGTGGCAGGCACTCGGTCTGACCGTCGATCCCGATCCCGACGTCGTGATGTTCACCGACGGCGACGTCGAGGCCCTGCGTGCGACGGCGGCCATCATCGCGAGCGGCGCGATCGACGAAAGCCTCGAGGTGCCCGCGGCCCGGTCGATCGGACAGTCGATGTCGCGGCTGACCGAGTGGCAACTGAATCTGCTCAACACCCACGTCTTCACCCAGTTGGCCTCCGCCTACGCGAAAACGGAGACTCCCCCGCAGGAAGAGGAGATCCGCGCGCTGATCGACCACATCGTCGATCGCACGACCGAGCTCACGCTGAGCCTCCAGAGCCACATGTGGCGTCGGCACCTGGTGGCCACGACCGCCCGGGCCGCCGCGCGCCCGCAGGATTCCGGGGAGCTCCACGAGTTGGTCGTCGGTTTCGCCGACATGGTCGGCTACACACGGTTGACCCGGCAGATCGATGCGGCCGCGCTGAGCGAGCTGCTCGACTACTTCGAATCGGAGGTCTCCGACGTCATCGCCCGGCACAACGGCTGGGTGATCAAAACCGTCGGCGACGAGGTGATGTTCGCGGCCGAACGTCCGGTCGACGCCGCACGGATCGCCCTCGAACTGCAGGATTCGTTCAGGTCCCAGAAGGACTATCCGGACCTGCGGATCGGACTGGCGTGGGGCCAGGCGTTGCCGCGCTTCGGCGACCTGTTCGGTTCGGTCGTCAACATCGCGGCCCGTCTCACCGGCGCGGCGCGGCCGGGCACGATCCTCGTCGACGAGAACCTCGCCGACGCCCTCTCCGACTGCGAGGAGTTCCGCTTCCAGACGGTGCGCACGCTGCGGCTGCGGGACTTCCAGCATTCGCGGCTGTACGTCCTGCGTCGTCCGCGCGAGGAGAAGAAGGCGGCGGTGGGCGTGGAGGGTCTGCACGACGAGGACATGGGTCTGTGACCGGCAGGCTGACAACAGTCGAAGTACAACCCCCGTGCGGCGGTCGACGACGCGACCCGCGAGATCGGTGCGGCGATCGGTGTTGCGATCACGGGCAGCGTCCTGGCCGCAGCCTACGGGCACGGCATCGATCCGGTGGCGCCGATGATCCCCGAGCCGGCCCTTGCCGCCGTGCAGGATTCGCTCGCCGCCGCGATACAGGTCGCCGAGCATGCGGGTCCGCAGGGCGAGCAACTCGCCGAACTCGCACAGAACGCCTTCCTCGACGGCTTGCAACAGGCATCGTGGGCAGTCGCCGCGATCTTGCTGGTCGGAGCGTTGATCTCCGCCTTCTGGCCACCCCGGCGCCCGTAACCCTCTTCTCTCTTTTCTTTCTCGATGCCCGCGACGCAGGTCGCGGGCATTGTGCTGTGCGCGTGATCACGCTAACCTGGATAACAGTTACTAGTCGTCACACTAAAAAGGTGGAGGCATGACCGCATCGCTCACCCGCGAGACCAGCAAGGGCTTCATCCCCGGCGTCGCACTGTCCGATCGCGAAGAAACCGCCGGACGACTGCTCGCCTCGTCCGCACGTAAGTCGTACGACCCGGTCGTCGAGGTGGACTGGGAAGCCCCCGTCCCCGACGACAAGTTCGGAATGACCCCCGAATGGAGCACGCTCTACGGCACCGCACTGTGGGACGAGCTCACCGACGAACAGCGCATCGAGCTGACCAAGCATGAGGCCGCGAGCGTTTCGAGCGTCGGCTTGTGGTTCGAGATCCTGCTCATGCAGATGCTCCTGCGCGACGTCTACGACCGCGACAAGCATTCGCGTCACGTCCAGTTCGCCCTCACCGAGGTCGCCGACGAGTGCCGCCACTCGGTGATGTTCGCGCGCGCCGGCGAACGGCTGAACATGCCGGGCTACGGTCCGGCCCGCTACATCCACCAGCTCGGTCGCCTGTGGGGCCATTTCTTCAAGGGCGCCAACGCCTATGCATCGGTCATGGCTGCCGAGGAGATCCTCGACATGATGCAGCGCGACTTCATGCGCGACGAGCGGGTGCAGCCCGTCACCCGCGCGGTGTCGAAGATCCACGTCCTCGAGGAAGCGCGCCACATCCGCTTCGCCCGCGAGGAGGTCGCACGCCGACTCGCCGGTGCGAGCCGCACGCGACTCGCGTTCGAGCGGTTCAACACCGCGCTCGTGGTGTTCTTCGTCGTCAAGAGCATGATCCACCCCGACGTTTACACCAATGCGGGCCTCGATCGCGAGCGCGCTCTGCAAGAGGCGAAGGGCAACAAGCACTATCACGATCGCGTGCGCAAGTCCGGCGCGAAGCTGATGACCTTCCTCGACAACGTCGGCCTCATCGGCGGACCGTCGAAGATCCTCTACAAGAAGGTCCACCTGCTCTGATACGGCCTACGGCCATACAACGAACTGTGCGCAGTTCTCGTCGATCTCCTCGAGGGATTTCCGACGAGAACTGCGCACAGTCCTTCGTGGCGAAAACCGAAAGGCGTCAGCCCACCTTCTCGGTGGCCCGCAGGCTGTCGTCGCGCTCCTGCTCCGGGAACAGCGTGCGCGTGATCTTTCGAGCGGTATCGGCGACGATCGGCGCCACCCACTCCAGGCGAGTCGAACGCGCGTCCGCTGCCAGCGACAGGGCGGCGACCGGGCCGTCGACGCCGCGGAGCGCGACGCCCACGCATCCGATGCCCCGCGCAGCTTCCTCACGTTCGAACGCGACGCCACGACGCTTGCGAATGCGGTTGAGCTCCTGGTGCAGTGCGACGTGATCGCGGATGGTGCGCTCGGTGCACGGCACGAGAGTCTTGCCGTACAGCGCGTCGATGCGTTCGGGCTCGAGCCACGCGAGGATGGACTTGCCGGCCGCGGTGGCGTAGGCGGGGAACCGACCGCCCACCCGTGACGGCACGCTCGACGCGAACTGTCCACCAACCTTGTCGAGGTAGAGCACCTCGTTGCCCTCGAGGACCGTCAAGTGGACGACGGCGCCGGTCTGCATCGCCAGGTCGTGGAGATGCGGCGCAGCGGCCTCCCGGATGCGGCGGTGGCCCGTGTCGCTGCCACCGAGACCGAGGGCACGCGGGCCGAGGCAGTAGCCGAAGGATGCGTGCTCGATCCAGTCGCGACGCACGAGGTGATCGAGGATGCGGTGCACCGTCGAACGGGGCAACCCGGAGCGACAGGTGACCTCTTCGAGAGTGAGTGCGCCGCGGCTGTCGAAGGCCTCCAGGATGAGGGTCATCCGATCGACCATCGATGGTGGAAGTTCTCGTTTCGACGAGGTTCCGACGGGCTCGAGCGCGGAGTCGACGGCGGTCAACTGCACCTCCATAAGTCCTGGCCACGACCCTGCGCGCCTCATGAAACTGGAATCTGTTCCAGAACGTTAGCAGTAACAGAGGTCACACCGGAAGGGGTACACACAGACTGTAGGTACTCCGGAGTCAGTTTCCTGGCGAGAGCGAATTCCTATGAGTCTGGTCGGAATCGTGCGGACAGGATATTGTCGGGACCGTGAGCAAGACGTACGAGCGGGCGAGCCGGTCGCCGCACCGTCGTGCCCAACTCTCGTGTACCCGCGGGTGCCTGGCCCGCTGACCGCCGCACCCGTTCCTACCCCCTCCACACCGCCGTACGGTGATGTCGTGTAGCGGGCCCGAAGGTCAGCATGTCGACGATCAGAACACATCCCGAATCCGGAGCAGAGCCATGAGCGACACCACCCCTGAAGCAACCGATCCCAGCGCGAACTGGAGCTTCGAGACCAAGCAGATCCACGTGGGACAGCCCGCCGGCGGCGACACGAAGGCCCGGGCCCTGCCCATCTACCAGACCACCAGCTACACCTTCGACAACACCGATCACGCCGCGGCGCTGTTCGGTCTCGCCGAACCGGGCAACATCTACACCCGCATCATGAACCCGACGCAGGACGCGGTCGAGCAGCGCATCGCTGCCCTCGAAGGTGGCGTCGCCGCCCTCCTCCTCGCGTCCGGACAGGCCGCCGAGACCTTCGCGATCCTCAACCTGGCGCAGGCCGGCGATCACATCGTGTCGAGCCCGTATCTCTACGGCGGCACGTACAACCTGTTCCACTACACGCTGCCCAAGCTCGGCATCGAGGTCACCTTCGTCCAGGATCCCGACAACCTCGACCAGTGGCGCGAGGCCGTCCGCGACAACACCCGCGCATTCTTCGGCGAGACGATCGCCAACCCGAAGAACCACATCCTCGACCTGCCCGGCATCTCGGGTGTCGCCCACGAGAACGGGCTACCGCTGATCGTCGACAACACGGTCGCGACCCCCTACCTGCTCCGCCCGCTCGAGCACGGTGCCGACATCGTCGTGCACTCGGCCACCAAGTACCTCGGCGGCCACGGCACGGCCATCGCCGGTGTCATCGTCGACGGCGGCACGTTCGACTGGACGCAGGGCCGCCACGTCGGTTTCACGACCCCCGACCCGAGCTACCACGGTGTCGTCTTCGCCGACCTCGGCGCTCCGGCCTACGCACTCAAGGCGCGCGTGCAACTGCTGCGCGACATGGGCGCGGCGGTCTCCCCGTTCAACGCCTTCCTCATCTCGCAGGGCATCGAGACGCTGAGTCTGCGCATCGAGCGGCACGTGGAGAACGCACAGAAGGTCGCCGAGTTCCTCGAGGGACGCCCGGAGGTCACCTCCGTCGCCTACGCCGGCCTGAAGTCCTCGCCATGGTACGACCGCGCCCAGCAGCTCACCCCGCGCGGCGCCGGTGCGATCGTGGTGTTCGAGCTCTCCGGCGGCATCGACGCCGGCAAGCGCTTCGTCAACGCGCTGACCCTGCACAGCCACGTCGCGAACATCGGCGACGTCCGTTCGCTGGTCATCCACCCCGCGTCGACCACCCACTCGCAGCTCACCGGCGAGGAGCAGATCGCCGCGGGTGTCACCCCGGGTCTCGTGCGACTCGCCGTGGGCATCGAGAACATCGACGACATCCTTGCCGACATCACCACCGGTCTCGAGGCTGCCGGCAGCTGATTCCGGCACATCGACAACGGCGACGGCCCATCCCTCGGGGTGGGCCGTCGCCGCGTTCGGCGTATGTGCGCTCAGTCGTTGCGTGCGAGCGCCTGCGCGATCCGCTCGGCCTGCGTGCTGCTCTCGAGTAACTGCCTGACCAGCCACAGACGCAGGACACGAGTGACCGCGGCGGCGAGATGGACCGCCACACCGATCAGAGTGACAGCCACGAAGCCGAGAGCGAGCAACTGGTAGGACAGCAGGTCACGGGTATCGGAGAGGGTCAGCGACGCAATGTAGACGACGAAGATCGCGATGGCGCCGATCACCATCAGGGCCAGGCCGACGATGCGGGCCTTTCCTCCCGAATCCGGACGGGGAGCGTCGAGACCCAGCGCTGCAACGTCCTTCTTGAACTGTTCACGTCGCTCGTCGGCGAGTGCGGTCATGGTCATCCTCCTAGATAGGTGGTGGAAAGTTCTTCTTCGATCTCCGCCGGATCGCCCGTGCGCACCACCCGGCCCTGCAACATCAGCGCGGCACTGGTGGCGATCGGGAGCACCGCTCGCGCGAACTGTTCGGCTACGAGAATCGACACCCCCTCGGCGGCGAGTTCGCCGACGATGTCGTAGATCCGGGAGACGATGCGCGGTGCCAGACCCATCGACAGTTCGTCGAGCAACAGCACCGTGGGATGGGTACCGAGCGCCCGCGACAGCGCAAGCATCTGCTGTTCGCCGCCGGACATCGAACCGGCCAGCTGTGATCGGCGCTCACCGAGAACGGGGAATCGCGTGTACGCCACCTCTTCGAGGTCTGCGAGAGGAACACCGGTGCCGGTTCCGATCCACAGGTTCTCGCGGACGGTGAGGTTGGGGAAGATGCCGCGTCCCTCGGGAATCGAGCACACCCCCAGACGTGCGAATTCCGCTGCGGACACACCGTTGACGACGCGGCCGGCCAGCCGGAACTCACCCGACGAGACCGGATGGATACGCGAGCACACGCGCAGGGTCGTCGTCTTACCTCCGCCGTTGGGCCCGAGCAGGGCGACCACCGCGCCCGGTTCGAGTATGAGATCCACGCTGTGCAGCACCTCGATCGCACCGTATCCGGCCCGGACACCCGACAGTTCGAGCAACGGTTCGACGCTCATACCGCTTCCTCCTCGGTGCCGATGTAGGCGTTGATCACTGCCGGATCGTTCTTGATCTCGTCCGGGACGCCACTGGCCAGCACCGCGCCGTAGTCGAGCACGTGAATCCGGGAGCAGATCTTCATCACGAGCGGAATGTCGTGCTCGACGAGGCAGATCGCGAGACCCGAATCGGCCAGATCGCGGAGCAGGGCGGCGAACGCCTCCGTTTCCTGTTCCGTCTGCCCGGAGGCGGGTTCGTCGAGCAGCAGCACCCGCGGCGAGGTCATCAACGCGCGGGCGACCTCCACGACGCGGGCGAGGCCGGTGGGTACGTCCGAGACGTCGGTGCTCGCGATATCGGCCAGGCCGGTCAGCTCGAGGAGCCGGTCGACTTCCTCGTCCAGATCGATCTTGTTGCGTCCGTTGGCATTGTGGATGTCCCCGGCCACTCGGAGGTTGTCGCGCACGGACAGCGACACGAACAACTCGAGACGCTGGAACGTGCGGGCCATACCCATGCGGGACCGCTTGTAGGGCGGTAGCGACGTGATGTCACGACCATCGAGGAAGACCTTGCCTACCGTCGGCCGTTGCAGGCCGGTGATCGGGTTGAACAGGGTCGTCTTCCCGGCCCCGTTGGGTCCGATCGGGCCCGTCACCGTTCCCGGTTCGATGCCGAGGCTCACGTCCTTGACCGCGACGTGTCCGCCGAATCGGACTGTGATTCCGCGTGTTTCCAGAATGGGTGTCTCAGCCATGAGGAATCAGTTCCTTCTCCGACCCGGTGGCACGTGCGGCCAGAAGTTCGTCGATGCCGAGTTCACGGTCGATCTCGTCCCGTGCCTGCTCGTTGTAGGGCTCGTCGATTCCGATCCGTTCGGGAACCAGCGGCGCGCGACGTTGCGCTTCCTCTGCGCCGAGCACAGCTTCGGGCATCAGCCACTGTCCCACGACCGGAAGCATGAACACCGTCGCGATGGTGATCGACGCGAACCACCAGTTGTCGAGCGCGCCGACGAGCGCGAGCAGGTAGGACACGAGCACCACCGCGGCACCCCCGACCAACACGGGCTCCGCGTTCTTCAGGTGACGGTAGCCCTCCACCATCTGGTGGACGCTGCCGCTCGGGTTGGCCGCGACGCCGATACCGATGAGCGCGGGGCTCACTGCGGCGACGTGACCGAGGAAGGTCCACATTCCGGCCAGTTCCGGCTGTCCCGCAGCGAGATCGGAGAACGAAACCATGATGACGGCGAAGCCGATACCCGACATCAGACCACCGAACAGCGCACCGGAGGCGTAACCGATCCCGGCCACGACGGTGAGCATCAGCAGCGACAAGCTCACCATGATCGAGAAGCTTTCGTTCGACACCGAGCCCATCGCACTCGACATGAACAGCCCGCCCAGTCCGGCGATGCCCGCCGACAGGGTGAAGACCCCGAGCTTCAGACGCACCAGGCTCTGGCCGAGCATCGCCGCCGCGGCGGGGCTGTCCTTCATCGCTGCGAGCCGGCGGCCGTAGCCGCTGTTGCGCAGGGCGATGAGGCCCACGCCGAGAACTGCGAAGATCACCGTCACCGTCATGAAGAAGGCCGTCTCGTTCCGCAGGTCGAGTGGGCCGACCTTCAACGGCGGGATCGCGATGTTGCCGTCGGTGAACAGCGAGAACCTGATGCCGAACAGCTCGTGCTGGGTGGTGTCGCGCAGCACCATGTTCGACAGGAACACACCGAACGCCATCGTGGCCAGGGCGAGATAGAGGCCGCGCAACCGCAGGGCCGGAAGCGCAATGAGCCCGCCGATCACGGCCGTGACGGCAACGCCGAGCGCCACGCCCCACAGGTTCAGGTGGGCAGCCAGTCCGCTCCCGGAGATACCGAAGTGGAACGCCACGATCGTCGCGATGGCACCGAAAGATACCGGCGCGAGGTTCATCTCGCCCGCGTATCCGGTCAGCAGGGTCAGCGACAACGCGATGATCGCGAAGGCCATGCCGATCGTGAGGGTCGTGACCGCCGACGTCACCATGAGCAGGCGGATGGCATAGACGATGACGACGAGCGCGACCGCCCAGGCGATCGCCTTGCGCACCGACGGCACGTGGTAGCGCTCCCTGGTACGGGTGACGGCACCGCGCAACCGATCCTGCGGCAGTACGACGAGAACCACGAACAGCGCGATCATCGGCAGGGACACCCGCAGATTCGACGTCCACGTCCACGCGGTCGGGAAGTAGGCGAGCACGTATGTGGCTGCCAGGCCGAGGAACAGCGCACCGGCGAAGGTGCGCGGAATGCTGCGCAGCCGGCCGAACATCGCCGCCGCGAACGCGTCGATGACGAGCAGGGTCAGCATGTTCGCTTCGAGGGTGCCACCGTTGATCGGTGTCACGAGGACACCTGCCAGCACCGCGAGGGTCGAACCCATCATCCAGGACAGCGCGGCGAGCCGGTCGGGGTCGTGCCCGTTCAGGCGCAGCAGATCGGGATCATCGACCACACCTCGCATCGCCACTCCGACGCGGGTGCGCACGAACATGATTCGCAGTCCCACGGCGATGAGCACCGCGGCGGCGAGACAGATCAATTCGTGGTAGCGAATGGTGACGCCGAAGAGGTCGATCCTTGCCTGGTCGCCGAAGAACATCGTCATGGTGCGTGCGGTCTCCGGATGCCGGAACCAGTGCGACACCGAGACCATGCCGAGCAGGATCGACACGGTGACGACGATTTTGGTGACCTCGGCGGTGTCACGCATGCCGCGCATGATCACGACGTAGAGCAACAGGCCCGTCATCGGGCCGAGGACGCCGAGGACGCCGAGGACGAGAAGCAACGCGACGGGTGTGGGCAGCCCCCAGCCGTAGCGCAGTTGCCAGTAGGCGAACGCACCGAGCATCGCCTGTGCGCCGTGCGCGAAGTTGAAGATGCCGGACGTGTTGTAGGTGAGAACGAGGCCCGATGCAGCGATCGCGTAAACCGATCCGAGCACCAACCCCACGATCGTGAAGGTCAGAAAGGTGTCCATACGAGTACCTCTGGTCGGGGTTCCGGCGAGTGCGTGTCAGGCCTCGCCGGCACCGGGCGCTCGGATCAGACGGTCGGTCTGATGATGTTCGGGTTCAGGTATTTCGTCGCGACGCGGTCGGGTCCGAGTTCGGTGCCCCACGTGCTCGGATCGGTTGCGACGCGGTAGCGGTCGTCGCACTTGAAGGTGCCGGCCTCCGTGGGGAACGCCTGGGTGTATTGGGCGCCGGTGAGCCTCACGACGAGCCCGCAGGTTGCCGGCATGTTGTTCCCGGGATCGGTGACGGCGTGCAGCCCGCCTCCGTCCCACTCGTCGATTCGGGACAGTTCGTCGATGACGCACTGACGGGACAGGTCCGATCCGCAGGCGTCCGCAGCGGTCGCCCACAACAGGAACGAAGAGGTGGCCTGCATGCCGAGCAGCGCGGTCTTGCCGTCCTGCTCGGTGACCAGCTCGACGTACTTCTTCACGGCCGGTACGGCATCAGCGTTCTCGATCATCTGGAAGGTCATGCCGGCGTGGAGGTTGTCGAGCAGACCGCTCTCCCCGTTCCACGCCTGGTCGGCGTTGCCGTACCAGGTGGCCTCACCGAGCAGGATCGGGTCGATGCCGGCCTGGTCGAGTGCCTTCACGAAGTTGAACTCGGCCGGCACCGGAGAACGGGACGTCCACAGGCCCTTGACGCCGCACTGCTTGAACTTCTCGGCGAAGGGCGCGTAACTCGACTCGCCCTCGTAGTTGAGCGTGACACCGCAGTTCTTCAGCGTGAAGCCGGCGGCCTCGGCGATGGACCGGATCTTGGTGCTCGCCGAGATGATCGTGGGCATCGTGCTGTCGATGACGTCGAACCCGCCGACCAGGTCCGGGTACATCTCGGCGATCTGGAACCACTGCGAGCCGTTCGCGTAGTCGACCGGGAACGGGACGCCCTGGTAGGTCATCGGGCCGTTGGCCGCGTCGGGGGACACGGTGAAGGCGGGGACAGCGGCGAGATTGCACGCGACCCGAGTCTGCTCGGACGTCTGGTCCATGGCGAAGCCGTGACCGACCATCATGAACTCGCTCGCACACGCGTTCTGCATCACGGCGTTGGCCTGCGTCATCGCAGCGTCGTAGTGGGTACCGACGATCGTGCGACCGTTGATGCCACCCTGGGCATTGCACCAGTCGATCATCGCGGAGACGGCGTCACCGATCTCCTTGTTGAGTCCGGGACTTTTCGAGTAGCTCCGGTCGTCGCCGTATCCGATGCGGATCTCGGTATCCTACACTCCCTGGTCGGTGCTTCCTGCCGCATCCCCCGGCCCGCACGGAGACACGAGGGTTCCGAACGATTCCTCGGCCGTGGGGGCCGCCGGAGCGAGGGCGCCCGCCGACGGGTCGGCGCCGCGGTCCGACGCACAAGCGGACGTCGCCACTACGACGGCGAACAGACCCGCCATCGATTTCGAGGCAGCGCTGAGTTTCACGACGATGGACTCCTTGGTCTCGGTCTGGGCTGAAGCGCAATTCCGGGGCGCCGGACGGTAGGCCGGGTGTCGCGAAGGTAGCCACCCCACAGAGTGAGACCTGGGCCACTCTCACTCACCGGGACAAATCTGTGACAGTGAACACAGCGCCTAGGGTTCGATGCACTACGTCACCCGACACAGTTCTCCGATCCCCCTGTGTACGCCCTGCTGCGCGACGAAACCGTGCGGGACCGAGAAAGGCGAATCCTTGACAGCACAAGCAGATCTGCAGCAGATGTTGCAGATGGTCGTTTCCCAGCTCACCGGCCCCGGTGGCCGATTCGAAATCGTCGAAGAGGACGTGCGCGGCAACCGGATGCAGGTCATGCGCAACCGCGACCGCCGCATCGGCGACCTCGTCGCCGCGTCCCGGCAATGGGGCGACCGCGACTACCTCGTGACGACCGATCGCCGCCTCTCGTTCAGCGCGCACGCCGACGCCGTCGCCGCCCTGGCGACCGTCCTGCGCGACGAGCACGGCGTGAAGAAGGGCGACCGCGTCGCGCTTCTCGCGGCCAATTCTCCCGAATGGATCATCACCTTCTGGGCCGCTCAGTGCCTGGGTGCAATTGCAGTGGGCCTGAACTCCTGGTGGACGCCGCCCGAGATCGCGTACGGCGTGAACCTGGTGCGGCCCAAGGTGATCGTCGCCGACGCCAAACGCGCCGCGTTGCTGGCGAGAGCGGGGGTCTCCGGGTTCGATCTGCTCACCACCGAGCAGGACGTGCCCCGGATCGTGGCCGCGGCGTCCGGCGCCGAACTGCCGTCGGCGGACGTGGAGGAGGACGATCCCGCGGTCATCCTGTTCACGAGCGGTACCAGTGGGCGTCCCAAGGGGGCACTGCACTCCCACCGCAACGTGCTCGCCGTCGTCGACTATCACCGATACTCCGACGCGCTGGTTGCCGCGATGCAGCAGCGCCCCTATGACGACTCGGTGCCCAACGACAACCGGTATCTCCTGACCTCACCGTTGTTCCACATCGCGAGCCTGCACAACCTTGCGGTGCCGCGACTCGCAACGGGAAGCGCCGCTGTCATGACGGAAGGCCGGTTCGACGTCGACAAGGTCTTCACGCTCATCGAGCGCGAGAGGGTGACCAACTGGGGTGCGGTGCCGACGATGGCTTCGCGCATGCTCGAGCACGAGAACACCGACAAGTACGACCTCGGCTCGCTCACTGCGTTCGCGCTGGCTTCTGCTCCGTCCTCCCCCGAGTTCAAGCAACGCCTGCAGGCGAAGTTCCCCTTCGCGCGACAGGCTCTGGTGGACAGCTATGGGCTGACCGAGTGCAGCACCGCGATCGCCATGGCGACGGCCCCGGAAATCGAGGCCTTCCCCGGAACCCTCGGCTCCCCCATCATCACGGTGAGCATGGAGATCCGCGATCCGTTCGGCGAACGGGTGCCCGACGGCACCGAGGGTGAGATCTGCGTCCGCAGTCCCTACGTAATGCTCGGCTACTGGGAGGATCCGGCCGCAACGGACGCGGCCATCACCCCGGAGGGATGGTTGCGTACCGGCGACTACGGCGCGATCGAGAACGGACGTCTGCGGCTCACGGGCCGACGGTCCGATCTCATCCTGCGCGGCGGCGAGAACGTCTATCCCACGGAGATCGAACAGTGCCTCGACGAGCACCCCGGCGTCGTCGAGAGCGCCGTGATCGGCGTGGACCACGAGGATCTGGGACAGGAGATCGCCGCCGTCGTCGTGCTGCGACCCGGCAGCACGATCACCGAGGACGAGTTGCGAGCCTTCTGCGCCGAGCGACTGGCCTACTACAAGGTCCCTACTGTCTGGCGGATCACGCAGGATCTGCTCCCCCGCAACGCGACCGGCAAGATCGTCCGACGCTCGATCACCGTCTGACCGGCGAACCCGTCGATCACTCGCCGAGCCCGAACAGCGACGTGGCGTTGTCGCGGCACACCGCGCGGATCCACTCGCTGTCGGGCGCGACGCGCTCGAGCACCTCGAGCTGGTGCAGATAGTCGTACGGAATGTTCGGAAAATCCGTGCCGAGCAGGATCTTCCGACGCAGCGCGTCGAGACGCGGCAGCTGATCCCTCGGGAAGGGTGTGTCCTCCTCGACGAAATCGGTGAACGCCATCGTCGTGTCGAGATACACCCGCTCGTACTGTTCCGCGAGGTCGAGGAACTCGCGGTACTCGGGCATACCCATGTGCGCGACGATCACCGTCAGCTGCGGGTACCGGCGCATGAGTTCCTGCATCGGAGCCGGACCGGTGTACGTGCCGGGCGCCGGGCCCGACCCGCAGTGCACGACGATGGGCACGCCCGAGTCCTCGAGCAGGCCCCACACGTCGTCGAGGAGCGGATCGAGCGGCGAGTAATCGCCGACCTGGATGTGGGATTTGAACACGCGCGCGCCCGCCTCGATCGCCGACGCGACGTACTCCTTCGCCTCGGCCTCCGGGTAGAAGGTGGCGGTGTGGAGACAGTCGGGGGTCCGGGCCGCGAAGTCGGCCGCCCACGAGTTGAGCCACGCCGCCATCTCCGGCTTGTGCGGGTACAGCATGGCGGTGAACCGGCGTACCCCGAAGTCGCGGAGACGCGCGACGCGTTCCTCCTCGTCGTGCCGGTAGGTGATCGGCCAGGGCCGTCCGACGAGCGGGCCTGCGGAGTCGAAGTACGCCCAGACCTTGTCCATGACCTGGCGGGGCATGAAGTGCGTGTGGACGTCGATCAGGTGATCGAGACCGTGGGTGCTCCGAAAGCGTGCGACCGACTCGACTTCGTTCATGCCGCGACCCTATCCGGCGACCCTCAGCAGGGGTGACGTGAGTAGTTGATATTCGCTCCGGGAGATCGTTGTCACATACCCCCAGCAGGACAAAGGTTTGCCTTACCAATACTATGTGAAACTTGAATTACCGATCCGCGAGCGTCTTGGCGCATGTCAGCACGCCGTCCGACCCTTCCTCGGACGTCACCCCGTGAAACTGAATCTCAAGCGCCTGCTCCTCGCACCGGCCCTCGCCGGGGCGCTCGTCCTGACCGCCTGCGGTGACAGCGGTATCGACAGCGCCGACGCCGAGAACGGCGCGACCGTCACCATCGAGACCGTTCGCGGGAACGATGGTGCTCATCGTCGTCCTGCGCCGGATCGCGCTGAAGTCGTCGATCATCGTGCCGCTCGTCGGCATCATGCTCGGTGCCGTGGTCGGCTCGATCACCACTTTCCTCGCCGGCAACTTCGACCTGCTGCAGTCGATGTCGGCGTGGCGTTCGGGTGGCTTCAGCAGCGTGGTTCGCGGCTTCTACGAACCGCTGTGGGCGGTGCTCGCCGTCGCCGTCCTCGCCTATCTCCTCGCCGACCGGTTCACCATCGCCGGTCTCGGTAGAGACCTCGCCACCAACGTGGGGCTGAAGTACGAGCAGGTCGTCTTCCTCGGCGTCATGCTCGTCGCGATCGCCACCGGCGTCACTACCGTGGTGGTGGGCTTCATCCCGTTCCTCGGCCTGATCGTCCCGAATCTCGTGTCGATGATGCTCGGCGACGACATGCACAAGAACCTGCCCTGGGTCGCCGTCATCGGCGCCGGACTACTTCTCGCGTGCGATCTCGTCGGCCGCACGATCGTCGCCCCCATGGAGATTCCCGCGTCCGTCGTCCTCGGCGTCGTCGGCGCCGTCGTCTTCATCACTCTCGTTCTGAGGCAGCGTCGTCATGTCAGTGCTTGATTCCGTACGCGCCCGGGCCGTCCCGTCCGGCAAGGGTGAGCGCCGTCGCCTGTCGCCGGGAGTGCGCCTGGCCATCGTCGCCGCGATCGCTGCCGTAGCGGTCGCCTGCTATCTGTTCCTGTTCATCCGCGGCTCGTTCGACTTCACCTTCCCTCGCCGGCTCACCGTCCTGGGAGCCATGGTGGTCGCGGCGTTCGCGCACGGCATGGGGACCGTCGTGTTTCACACGGTCACCGACAACCGCATCCTCACGCCGTCCATCATCGGGTTCGATTCCCTGTACACGCTGATGCAGACGCTGACGGTCTTCTTCTTCGGAGCCACCGCGATCGCGACCTCCGAAGGCATCCCGAAGCTCGTCCTCCAGACCGGGCTCATGGTGGCACTGGCGACGCTGCTCTATCGCTGGTTGTTCTCCGGCCGTTTCGGCAGCCTGTTCCTGATGCTGCTCGTCGGCGTCGTACTCGGAATGGCGTTCGACAGTCTCTCGACGTTCATCCAGCGGGTGCTCTCCCCCACCGAGTACGACATGCTCTCGGTCGAGCTGATGGGTCGCCTGTCGTCCGTACCCGGCGACTATCTGCCCCTCGCGTTCGGCATCTGCATCGTCGTGGGGGTGATCCTGTGGCGCCGTCGCCACCGTCTCGATGCGCTGCTGCTCGGCCGCGACACCGCAACCAACATCGGTGTCGCCTACAAGCGCGAGTTGACGCTGATGCTCGTCCTCATCGCGCTGCTCGTGGCGTTCGCGACCGCATTGGCCGGGCCCATGACCTTCTTCGGCTTCCTCGTCGCCACCCTCGCCTACCAGATCGCCGGTTCGTACAAGCACCAGTACGTCATGCCCATGGCGTTCCTGCTCGGCGTGATCACCCTCGCCTTCGGCCAGTTCTTCATGCAGCACGTCTTCTACGCGGGCGGGTTCCTGACGGTGATCATCGAGTTCGTCGGCGGCATCCTGTTCCTGTTCATGCTCCTGAGAAAGGGAACGCTGTGATCGAGTTCCACGACGTCTCGATGTCGTACCAGGACAAGCGGGTCCTCGGACCCGTCTCCGGCACGATCCGCGAGGGCGGAATCACCTCCCTGATCGGACCGAACGGTGCCGGCAAGTCGACGCTCATGACGATCATCGGCCGACTGCTGCAACCCACCAGCGGCACCGTCACCGTGGGCGGACTCGACGTGCATTCCACGAAGACCCGGGAGCTGGCCAAGCATCTGTCGATCCTGCGGCAGGAGAACCACATCACCGCGCGCCTGACGGTCCGCGAACTGGTCGGCTTCGGTCGATTCCCGCACTGCCAGGGCAGACTCACCGCGGAAGACGTGCGGCACGTCGACGAGGCGGTGGAATTCCTCAACCTCACCGACCTCGCAGACCGCTTCCTCGACCAGCTCTCCGGCGGTCAGCGGCAGCGCACCTTCGTGGCGATGGTGCTGGCACAGGACACCAAGTACGTGCTGCTCGACGAGCCGCTCAACAACCTCGACATGAAGCACGCCGTGCTGATGATGCGTCAGCTGCGGCGGGCAGCGGACGAACTGGGCAAGACGATCGTGCTCGTCATCCACGACGTGAACATCGCCGCCGCGTACTCCGATCACATCATCGCGTTGCGCGACGGCCTGATCGTCACCAGCGGCACGTCCGACGAGATCATGCGGGACGAGATCCTCACCGACGTGTTCGATACCCCCGTGACCGTCCACGCGATCAACGGGCAACCCACCGCGGTCTACGCGCGCTGAGCGGAACTTCGCTCAGAACAAGGTCAATTCGGCGTCGTCGGCGCACTTCGGCGGCTTGTGCGCGACCACGGGCGTGCTCGGCACCTCGATCGGTCCGGGCTGCGCCGCGATCTCGCGGGCGGCCTGGCCGGCGAGCGTGTCGGCCATCTCGTTGAAGTGGTTGCCGACGTGGCCGCGCACCCAGCGGAACCGCACCGGACCGGTGCGGTCGGTGAGCTCGCGGTCGATGGCGCGCACGAGTTCGAGGTTCTTCACCGGCGCGCCGGTGGCCGTCTTCCAACCCTTGCGCTTCCATCCGGGCAGCCATTCGGAGGCGCACTTGATCGCGTACTGCGAATCGGATTCGATGATCATCGGCTCGGCGCCGGGATGCGCGCGCAGTGCCTCGAGCACCGCCCGGAGCTCGGCGATCTGATTCGTGCCCGAACGCTCACCGCCCGACGCGCTGGGCCCCTCGTGATTGACCCACGCCCACCCGATGGCGCCACCGGGATTGCGAAGGCAGGATCCGTCGGTGCTCACGATGATCATGCGCCCGACCATAGCCGCACCCTCCGACACCACGAAAGTCGGCTCGAGCGCACAGAGTCGCGAAAGTCGGCTCCAGCGCACAGAGTCGCGAAAGTCGGCTCCAGCGCACAGAGTACGGTAGGACGGTGACCGTGTCCGACGAGCGAGGCCGTCGCATCGCGAGCGTGGCGGACGAAGCACCCCTCGACACCCGCGTGCGCGTGCCGTGGCCGGTCGACGTGGTGCGCACCCTGCGCCCGCTGCAGCGCGGGCCGTGGGATCCGTGTCATCGCGTCGTCGCCGGCGCCGTCTGGCGTACCTCCCGGATGAACACCGGTGCCGTGACGTACCGACTCACCCAGGACGGTCCGCACGGCGCGCGGTGTCTGGCGTGGGGTCCGGGCGCATCCGAGTTGGTCGATCGGCTTCCGGCGCTGCTCGGCGCCGACGACGACCCATCCGGCTTCGTACCCGAGCATCCCCTGCTCGTCGAGGCGCACCGACGCATGCCTGCCCTGCGCATCACCCGCACGGGCCGGGTGCTCGAATCCCTGGTGCCGGCCATCCTGGAACAGCGGGTGCACGGGGTGGCGGCGTTCGCGTCCTGGCGTCGTCTCGTCACGTGGTTCGGCGATCCGGCGCCCGGTCCGGCCCCGGAGGGCATGCGCGTGCCGCCCTCCGCGGCGACCTGGCGGACCGTGCCGTCCTGGGAGTTCCATCGGGCGAACGTCGACCCCGGCCGCGCACGCACTGTGGTGCGGTGCGCGCAGGTCGCCGACTCCCTCGAGCGCCTCGTGCATGAACCGGCCGCCGACGCCCGACGGAAGTTGCGGGTCGTGCCGGGGGTGGGCGTGTGGACGGCCGCGGAGGTCGCCCAGCGCGCGTTCGGCGACACCGATGCGCTCTCCGTCGGCGACTACCACCTCGCGAAGGTCGTCGGATGGGCGCTGCTCGGTAAGCCCCTCGACGATCCCGGCATGATCGAATACCTCGAACCCCTGCGTCCGCAACGCTATCGGGCGGTTCGACTGATCGTGGAGTCCGGTGGGTACGCGCAGGTTCCGAAACGCGGCCCTCGCACCCCCATCACCGACCACCGTCGGCGGTGACGGGGTCTCGATCCACAGGGCCCGTAATCGTAGACTCGGTCACATGTCCGCCACCCACGACGCGGCCGGCCCCGATCGGCTCGGACACCTCCCGAGCTATCTGATGACCCTGGCGGCGCGACACGTGCATCGCGTCGTGTTCGACCGCCTCGATTCCGCCGATGCCCGAGGTCACCACTACCGGATCCTGGCCGCCCTCGAGGTACACGGTCCGTCCAGTCAGATCGACCTCGCCCGTCGCTGCGGACTCGATCGCAGCGACGTCGCCGCCGCCGTCGACGCACTCGTCGACCGGCGTTTCGTCGAACGAGCACCCGACCCGACCGATCGGCGACGCAACATCATCACCCTCCCCCAGCGCGGGCGCCGGCGACTGTTCGATCTCGACCGGATGCTCACCGCGGCGCAGGACGAGGCGTTCGCTCCCCTCGACGCGGCCGAACGCGCACAGCTCACCGCCATGCTGACCAGAATTGTCGAGTATCACACCAGGCCTGCGCCGATTTCCGCGCAGCAGTCGTAGGCTTGTAGAGGTGCATCCGGCGGAGATCCCGCCGTGAGCACGATCTACGAAAGGACCATCGGCGTGCAGGCCAAACCTTGCCGAGAATCGCGAGTCGTCAAGACCAGCAGGGTGTTTCCCAACGACGTCAACGACCACAACACGTTGTTCGGCGGGAAGCTGATGAGCGACATCGACATGACCGCGTCGATCTCGGCGACCCGTCACAGTCGTGCCTCGGTTGTGACGGCGTCGACCGATTCCGTGGCCTTCCTCGAACCCGTCCGTCCGTCCGATTCGGTGTGCCTCGAGTCGTTCGTGACGTGGACCGGACGTAGCTCGATGGAGGTCTTCGTCAAGGTCACCGCCGAAGATCTGCGCAGCGGGGAGCGGCGCATCGCCGCCACCGCCTTCCTCACCTTCGTCGCCGTCGACGACGGCGGTCGAACCATGCAGGTCCCACCGGTGCTGCCCGAATCCGACGAGGAACGCAAGCTGAACGAGTCCGGTGACGAGCGGGCGGAGCACCGCCGCATGCACCGCGCGCAGAGTCAGGAGATGGCGAAGTATCTCACCACGAGCCGGCCGTGGTAGGTGCCTTCACCCGGTGAAGGTCCGTCAACGGCCCGTCGCGAAGGCCGGCGAGCAGCCTCGTGAGGTAGATCGGGCAGTGGGACACTGCGCGGACGACATTCGCAGCATCCTCGGATGGTACGGCGTCGAGTCGCCGGCTCGCGTTCCGGAGGATCGGTCGTTGGAGCCGTGCCCAGGCCCGCTCACCGAGCACCCGCGCCGCTGCCGCCAACGGAAACTGCGCAATGAACGACAAGCCGATACGGAACTCCCTCCATGAGAAACGTTTCCGACCGCGACTCGGACTGACAGCAGCCGGCGAACGTGCACGGCCATGGCGTTCGAGTTCGAACCCGACCTGTCCACGGAGGGAGTTCCCGACGATGTGGCAGGTGCCCCAGCCCGATGCGTCGAGTTCACGCTCGACACCGTCGGCGATTCCGCGGACCCGACCTCATGCACCCTGACACGTTCCCGACGACGAGAAAGGAGCATCGTGACCGAGTATCGGAATCACAACACGGCCTTCCACTCGGAGTTGCTCGCAGCGGTTCCGCACCGTGACAGCAGCGTCCTCGATATCGGCTGCGGCGACGGACTTCTCCTTCGGAAACTCGCCACGGCAGCTGCATCGGTCACCGGCATCGATTCGGATCACTCGGCTGTCGCCCGAGCGCGCGCACGCCTTGCCGACACCCCCGACGCGCACGTCGTCGAGGGAGATGTCCTCACCTCGTCGGAACTCGATGATCGGCGCTTCGACCTGATCACGTGCGTCGCCACCCTCCATCACATGCCGCTGATCATCGCGCTCGAACGCATGCGAGAACTTCTGGCCCCGGGAGGGAGCCTGCGCATCGTGGGGCTGTCTGCCAACAAGACCGTGATCGATCGGCTCGTCGCCGGGGCCCTTGTTCTTCCCGTTCGCGTAGCGAGCACCATCCACCGCGAATCCGGCTACCCCGGCATGACGACCGAACAACCCCGCGAGTCACTCGCCGATATCCGTCGCGCGGCCGCGATGGTGCTGCCCGGAAGCCGTATCCATCGACGCTTCTACTACCGCTACACGCTGGACTGGACCAAGCCCCTCTGAGGGAATCAGTGAAATCCCGGTGATCGGCGTCGAACTGTGGAAGTATCTCGACGACTCGACGCGAAGGGGGATCGCGTGTTCGACATCGAGCTTTCGGCAGGAACGATCGAGTACGAGGACACCGGTGGCGACGGACCGGTTCTCGTGTTCATCCACGGTCTACTGATGGACGGAACCGCGTGGCGAAACGTCGTGGAACAACTCCGCGGCACCTACCGCTGCATCGCGCCGACCTGGCCTCTCGGCTCGCACCGCATACCGATGCGCCCGGAGGCAGACCTCACCCTCGTCGGCATGGGCCATCTCATCGGGGAGTTCCTCGACGCTCTCGACCTGCGTGACGTCACGCTGATCCAGAACGATTGGGGCGGCGCCCAGGCCTTCTTCGCCGTGTCGAATCCCGAACGGGTCTCGCGACTCGTGCTCGCCGCGTGCGAGGCATTCGACAACTACCCTCCCGGCCCGGTGAAACGACTCCTGCCGCTGGTCAAGCTTCCGGGTGGGGTACGCCTGCTCATGGCGGTGCTCGGCACGAAGTTCGGCCGGCGTGGCCCCGGCACCTGGGGATGGATGAGCAAACGTCCGGTACCCGGACCCGTCATGGACGCCTGGTTCCGCCCGGCCACCGTCGACCGGAACATCCGGCGTGATCTGGCCAAGTACGCACTCTCGGCCCCGCCCAAGCAACAGCTGCTCGAGATCGCTGCGAAAGCGGCGCGATTCTCCGGGCCGGTGCTGGTCGTGTGGGCCACCGAGGACCGCATGATGCCGCGCGATCACGGGCGACGCCTCGCCGAGGCCTTCCCCGACGCGCGGCTGGTCGAAATCGACGACAGCTACACCCTGCTGGCCGAAGACCAGCCCGAGAAGCTCACGGCGGCGATCGAAGAGTTCTTGACCGCCACAGCCCGCTGAGACGTCCCGCATCCGGATACGACTCGGCGGTTACAGCGCCCGCGCGATGATCTGCTTCATGACCTCGTTCGCGCCGGCGTAGATCCGCTGGACGCGCGCGTCCTCGTACATCCGCGCGATGAGGTATTCGCGCATGTAGCCGTAGCCGCCGTGCAACTGCACGCACCGGTCGATGACCTCGCACTGCTTGTCGGTCAGCCAGTACTTGACCATCGCGGCATCGGACGGATCGAGTTGGCCCTTCAGGTGCTGCTCGATGCAGTGGTCGAGGAAGATGCGGCAGGTGCGGGCGATGGTTTGACACTCGGCGAGTTCGAAGGCCGTGTTCTGGAACTCGAACAGGCTGTGCCCGAACGCCTGTCGCGCCTTGGTGTAGCGGACGGTCTCCTCGACGGCCCGGTCCATCGCACCGGCGGCCTGCGCGCCGATGATCAGACGTTCCTGCACGAGCTGTGCCATGAGCTGACCGAAGCCGAGACCTTCGGATTCGCCGAGCAGGTTCGTCACGGGCACGCGCACGTCGACGAACGACAGCTCGGAGGTGTCGGCGGCGTGCTGGCCGACCTTGTCGAGCACACGGCCCACCGAGAAGCCCGGGGCGTCACGGAGATCCACGATGAGCAGCGACACACCCTTGGCGCCTGCCTTCGGGTCGGTTTTGACGGCGAGGACGATGACGTCGGCCGAAGAACCGTTGGTGATGAAGGTCTTCGAGCCGTTGACGACGTAGTGGTCGCCGTCGCGCACCGCGGTGGTCTTGATCGCTTTGAGGTCCGAACCCGCGCCGGGTTCGGTCATGCCGATGGCACCGAGGATCTCGCCGGTGGCCATGCCCGGCAGCCACGTCTTCTTCTGCTCCTCGTTGCCGTATTCGAGGATGTAGTGCGCGACGATGCCGCTGTGCACGGAGTTGCCGAACGCGAGATCGCCGGAGTAGCCCTGCGCGTCGAACACCGCGAGGTCGTGCGCGAAGGTACCGCCGCCACCCCCGTATTCCTCGGGGATCGAGCAGCACAGCAGACCGAGTTTGCCGGCCTCGAGCCACACCTCACGATCGATACGACGCTGCGAATCCCACTTCTCGGCCTTGCCCATGACCTCGCGATCGAAGAACTCGCGCGCGAGATCGTAGACGGCAGAGACCTCGTCGTCGTACCAGGAGGCGACGTGCTTCTTCGGCATCGGGTTCGGATTTCCTTTTCGCAGTGTTCGGTCGGAGTGGTCAGGATCCGCGCAGTTCGCGCTTGAGGAGCTTGCCGCTCTGGTTACGCGGCAGGACGTCGGCGAAGCGAACGGCCTTGGGCACCTTGAACGGTGCGAGGCGCTGCTTGACGTGGTCGATCAAGGTGGGCTCGTCGAGCTCGTGACCGTCCTTGAGGACGACCACCGCGGTCACCGCTTCGATCCATTTCTCGTCCGGAGTACCGATCACCGCGACCTCCGCGACGGCCGAATGCGTGTAGATCGCGTCCTCGACCTCACGTGAGGCGACGAGGATGCCGCCGGTGTTGATGACGTCCTTGATGCGATCGACGACGGTGATGAAGCCTTCGGCGTCGCGGGTGACGAGGTCGCCGGAGTGGAACCAGCCGTCGCGAAAGGCCTCCTCCGTCGCGGCGGGATTCTCCCAATAGCCCAGGCACAGTTGCGGTGAGCGGTACAGGATCTCACCGGGTTCACCGTCGGGGACGTCGTTGCCGTCGGCGTCGACGACGCGGGTTTCGACGAACAGCACGGCCCGGCCGCACGAGGCGGGACGCGCGTCGTGTTCCTCGGGGCGGAGGACGGTGGCGAGCGGACCGATCTCGGATTGGCCGAAACAGTTGTAGAAGCCGAGCTCCGGGTAGCGGCCGCGGAGTCGCTCGAGGACGGTGACGGGCATGATCGACGCTCCGTACTGCGCCTTGCGCAGCGAGGACAGGTCGCGCTCGTCGAGGTCGGGATGGTTGGTCAGCGGCACCCACACCGTCGGGGCGAGGAACAGGGATCCGATGCGCTCCTCCTCCACCAGCCGCAGGATCTCGGCGACGTCGGGTGCGGGCAGCAGCCGCACGGTCGCACCGACCGCGAAGTACGGGATGAGGAAGACGTGCATCGCCGCGGAGTGGTAGAGCGGCATGCACACGAGCGGGTCGTCGCCGGCCGACAGGTCGAGCGCCTCGATCGACGACATGTATTCGAAGGTGAGCGCCTGGTGGGTCATCATGGCGCCCTTGGGCTTCGACGTCGTGCCCGAGGTGTAGAGGAGCTGGACGAGGTCGGTGTCGGCCACGGCGACGTCGAGCGTCGGCACGTCGCCGGTCTGCGCGACCGTCACCAGGGAGTCGTCGGCGTCGCGGAGCGGGACGACGGTCTCGGCCGGCACGTCGGCCAGGACGGCGTCGAGATTGTCGCGCAACACGGGGTCGACGAGCACGGCTTTCGCGCCCGACTGACCGAGCAGGTACGACAGTTCCTCGCCGCGCAGTGCGTAGTTGATCGGCACGTGCACCAGGCCGGCGCGGGCAGCGGCGAGATATCCGATCGCGTAGCCGTCGGAGTTGGTGCCGTAGGCGGCCACGCGGTCGCCCTTGGACAGGCCCAACGAGAGCAGGTGCGCAGCGGCACGGGTGACGGCGTCGTCGAGTTCCCGGTAGGTGAACTGCCGGTCGCCGAAGCGGAGTGCGACGCGGGCGGGATAGCGCGCGGCGGTGCGGTGGAGGATGCCGTCGACGGTGCTCTGACGCGGGTCGGGGGTCATGCAGTGAACTTTATAGGACGTCCAACCAAATAGTCCAGACCTAGCGATCGCTCGGGATCAGCGGTCCTTCCAGACCGGTGCCCGCTTCTCGAGGAAGGCCGTCATCCCCTCCTGCGCGTCGTCGATCATCGCGTTCGACGCCATCGTCTCCGCCATTGCGGCATAGGCCGTCTCTTGCGGCAGATCGATCTGCCGGTAGAACGCCTCCTTGCCGATCCGCATCGTCTCGGGGGACGACGTGGCGATCTTCAGGGCGAGCTCGGTGGTCGCGGTCTCCAGCGTCTCCGGTTCGACGACGTAGTTCACCAGGCCCCAGTCGGCGGCGGTCTGCGCGTCGATGGTGTCGCCGGTCAGCAGCATCTGCAGCGCCCGCTTGCGGCCGATCGCGCGGCTGACCGCGACCATCGGCGTCGAGCAGAACAACCCGATCCGCACACCCGGGGTACCGAAGCGGGCGTCGCCGGCAGCGACGGCGAGATCGCACGCAGCGACGAGCTGGCATCCCGCCGCGAGCGCCGTGCCCTGCACCGATGCGATCACCGGTTGAGGGATCGACTGCACGGTCCGCATCATCTCGTTGCACGTCTCGAAGATCGCGCGTTCCTCGTCGAGCGTGCGTCCGATCATCTGCCGCAGGTCGTGCCCGGCCGAGAACACCGGGCCTTCCGCGCGGACCACGATCACCTTCGTGTCGGCCGCGAGCGCCGTCAGGCCGGCGATGACCTCGCGCATCGTCTCCACCGACAGCGGGTTGCGCTGCTCCGGGCGGTCGAGGGTGAGCACCCCGATACCGCTGGCCTCGTCGACAGCGATGAGCACGGGCGGGGGCAGGGTGTCGACGGCGTCGGGGCCGTCCGCAGAGCGATCCGTCACGTTCCCTTTCCTACACCACCGGCGGGTTACCGGCGCGGCATCGACGAGACGAGATCCGCGACGCGGGCGGGCGCCCGACCGAGCAGTGCCGCCGTCACGGCGCTTCCCGCGACGAAGCCGTGATCGTCGTAGAAGTCGAACATCGCCGCCAGACGCTCCCGGGTATCCGCGGGCAGGTCGCGGCCGTGGCGCTCCATCCACACCGGGACGGACACCTGCTCGATCTCCACCGACCGCCCGGCGACCGCGCACAGCTGCCGCACACTCACCGAGTCCGGTCCCCCGAGCTCGTAGGTGGCGCCGTGGTGGATGTCCGTACCCTCGACGAGGACACGGGCCGCCACCGTCGCGACGTCCGACAGGGCGACGAACGAGAACGGCGCGTCGGGGTCGTAGGGGACGTCGAGTGCATCGACCGAGCCGTCGAGGACGGATGCGAAGTTCTCCGTGTACGCGCAGGGCTGCAGAACGGTCCACCGCACCCCGGAAGCGTGCAGGATGTCCTCGCAACGCGCCTTGTCGAGGTGGTGCGGCATCGCCGGCGTGTACGGCCAGGCGACGGAGTGGTAGACGACGTGATCGACACCTGCCTCGGCCACCGCCGCGAGGAACCGTTCGAACAGCGCCGGTTCGTCGGGGTGCATGTTCGGGGCGATGAAGTAGACGCCACGGCAGCCCGACAGGGCGTCGACGAGCCCGGCACCGGTCTCGAGGTCGACAGCACGATCCCCCGCCTGCCGAGCGGTGTGCACCACTCGGCGGACGGGGGTCGTGTCTGCTGTCTCCAGCGCCGCGATGACAGCCGTTCCGGTCTTCCCCGCGGCACCGATCACTGCGAGATCGGTGCCGCGGGAGAAAGTGGCCGTCGTCGACATCAGTTGCCGATGAAGTCGTACTCGGCGAACTCGGCACCACCCGACAGGCGGGCGTAACCGGGACCGCGGTCGAAGAAGGGCTCTTCCTCGCCGCGCTCGGCGCGCATCTGCGCACGCAGCGCCTCGGTGGCCTCGACGTCGGCGACGGGCTCCTCCGCCGAGGTGTCCTTCAGGATCACGCCGTAGTCGTCGCGGGCGCCCTCGACGGACACCTTGCGCCACAGCACGTCCCGGACCACCTCGTCGATCGGACGATCGAGCGGGTCGCCCCAGCCACCGCCACCGGTGGTGCGGATGCGCACGACCTCGCCGGCCTTGATCGGCTCGGCGTCCGTGAGGGCGTCGAACTCGCGCTCGTTCGGGCCGCCGGGATCGAGGGTGACGGAGAACGGCTTGCCGGCCTTGCCGCCCTTGACGCCCCAGCAGGCGAGGATCGAACGGTCCGCGATGGACATGAAGTTCGCGTCCTTGAGCATGCGGATGTGCTTCTCGTAGCCGAGACCACCGCGGTAGCGGCCGGCCCCACCGGAATCGATTGCCAGACCCAGCTTCTCGACGATGAACGGGAAACGGCTCTCGGTGAACTCCGTGGGCAGGTTCCGCGAGTCGGGCACCACGTGGATGGTGTCCTCACCGTCGGCGTAGTGCCGGCCGCCGGAGCCGCCGCCGAGCACCTCACGCATGAGGTAGGAGTGGCCGTCGAAGTCCTCGCCGTACACACCGGTGTAGCGGATGGTCTCCTGGTCGGCGGGCATGTTGCCGTCGACCGCCTTGGCGACCACACCGGAGAGCACACCGAGCAGACGCAGGATCACGAACGTGCGAGCGTTGGTGGGAGCGGGGAAGATCGGCGTGATGAGCGTGCCCGGCTCCGGGAACCTCATCTCGATCAGCGGCACGACACCTTCGTTGACGTCCAGTTCCGCCATGCGGTCCGGGGTGTCGGCCAGGTTGCGGAGGATCGGCGCCAGCCACTTGATGAGGAAGTTGCCGTCGGCGTAGTCACCGCAGTGGTTGATCGGGCCCTTCGCCTGCGGACCGGTGCCGTTGAAGTCCAGGATCAGGCGCTCGCCGCCCTCGTCCTCCGGGGAGGTCTTGGTGAGGGTGATGCGCTGCACGTGCAGCATGGGCTCGTCCACACCGTCGTGCTCGGCGTAGTCCTCCCAGGTGTACGTGCCCACCGGGATCTTGCTGAGGATCTCGCGGCGGTAGGTCTCCGTGGTGGCGTCGAGGATCGCGTCGAAGCAGGCCTCGACGGTCTCGACACCGTAGCGTTCGAACAGTTCCGACAGTCGACGCGCACCCATGAGGCACGCCGAGCACTCGGCGTCGAGGTCGGCGGCGAGCGAATCGGGCATGCGGGAGTTGCGGGTCATGATCCGCAGTGCCGCCTCGTTGGGAACGCCCTGGTCCCACAGCTTGATCGGCGGGACCATCAGTCCCTCCTCGTACACGGTGGTCGCACCCGAGGGCATGGAGCCCGGGCAGCAACCGCCGATGTCGTCGTGGTGGCCGAAGGCCTGCACGAACGCGACCACCGAAGGCTCGGTGTCGCCGGGGCGGGTCGCGAAGACCGGGACCGTGACGCACAGGTCGGGCAGGTGCCCGATGCCGCCTTCGGAGAGGTAGACGTCGTTGTGGAAGAAGACGTCGCCGGGCTTCATCGTCTCGAGCGGGAAGTCCCGCGCCACCGGATGCACGAGCGCCGAGTACGAACGACCGGTGAGCTTGCGCAGGTTGCGGTCGTGGATGCCGGCACGGAAGTCGTGGGCGTCGCGGATCATCGGCGAGCGCGAGGTCCGGGAGATGGAGGTCTCCACCTCCATCTCGACACTGGCGAGGTAGCCGGCGACGATCTCGACCAGCACCGGATCGGGAGCGCTACCCGAAGCGTCGGTCAGCCGGAAGGGCTTGCGGGTCGTGGCCGCGGCGGGTTCGAGAGTCGCAGTCATCGGGTGGCTCCGTTCGAGTCGGACGTCTTGCTGAGGCGGATGTTGCCGAAAGTGTCGATGCGAGCGCGGAATCCGGGATGAACCGGGATGGTCGAGCTGAATTCCTCGATCACGGCGGGACCTTCGAGTTCGTCGCCGGCGCCGAGGCGGGCGCGGTCGTACACGCGGGTGGTGACCCACTCGTCGAAGTACGCCTGACGGGTGCCGGTGAGCGCGTCGTCCGCCCCCGTGCCCGGGGCGATCTCGGCGAGTTCCGGTCGCTTGATGGGGCCGATACCACTGACGCGGAGGTTGACCCATTCCACGTGCTGGTGGGGATCGTTGCGGAAGTCGTAGCCGTAGAGCTCACGGTGGGCCTGGTGGAAGCGTTCGGCCGCCTCGTCCATCAGTTCCTGGGTGATGGGGCCGTCGCCGACCGGCACACGCACCTCGAAGGCCTGGCCGAAATAGCGCAGGTCCGCCGAGCGGGCGTACTGCCGCTGATCGGGCCCGAATCCCTCGTCCTCCAGGGCACGTTCGGCCTCGGCCGCGAGGGCGTCGAGTCCGGCCTGTAGTTTCTCGATCTCCAACCGGTCGTGGCGGCTGACGTGCGTCTGCACATAGTCGTTGCGGACATCGACGGTCAGCAGCCCGAAGGCCGAGACGTTGCCGGGCTCGAGCGGCACGAGGACGTCCTTGAGACCGAGGATGTCGATGAGGCGACAGGCCAGCAGCGACCCGGAGCCGCCGAAGGTCACCAAGGTGAAGTCGCGGACGTCGAGACCACGCTTGACGGTGATCTGGCGCAGCGCGTTGGCCTGGTTCCAGGCCGACACTTCGAGAATGCCCGTGGCGCACGCCTCGAATTCGAGGCCGAGACGGTGTGCGAGCTCCTCGACGCCCTTGCGGGCGAGTTCGGTGTCGAGCGGGATCTCACCGCCGAGCAGGTGGGGAGGGATGCGACCGAGCAGGACGTGGGCGTCGGTGATGGTCGGCTCGTTGCCACCCTTGGCGTAGCACAGGGGTCCGGGATCGGCGCCCGCCGACTGCGGGCCGACGCGCAGGGTGCCCTCGGGGGTCATCCACGCGATGGAGCCACCGCCGGCGCCGACGGTCACCACGTCGATCATGGGGATCTTGGACGGGTAGACACCCACGCGACCTTCCGTGGTGAGTGCCGGCTCGCCGCCGACGACCACGGTGACGTCCGTGGAGGTGCCGCCACCGTCGCAGGTCAGCACCTGGTCGACACCGGCGACGCCGGCAATCAGGGCCGCACCCAGGGCACCGGCTGCAGGGCCGGAGAGCACGGTCGTGATCGGCTGGTGCACGACCTCCTTCGCCGACAGCACGCCACCGTTGGACTTCATCACGTAGAACGGGATGTCGCGCTGTTCGCCCTCGGCGGAGGAGAACTCGCGGAGCCGGTTCGCGATGTTGTTGACGTAGTTGCGGATGTTGGGCTTGACCGCGGCGTCGACGAGGGTCGTGATGGACCGCTCGTACTCGCGGTACTCGCGCAGCACCTCGCTGGAGATGCTCACGGTCGCCTCCGGGTACTCCTCCATGAGGACGTCGCGGACGCGGCGCTCGTGCTCGGGGTTGGCGTAAGAGTGCATGAGGCACACGCCGACGGTGCGGATCTCGCGGTCCTTGAAGAAGCGGGCGGCGGCGCGGACGTCGTCCTCGTTCAGGGGACGAATCTCGCTGCCGTTGTAGGCGAGACGACCGCGGATGGTGCGGACACGGTCGGCCGGCACGATGCGGTCGGGCTTGACCCAGAAGTAGGAGTTGCCGTAGCCGTCGGGGACCGACTGGCGGGCGATCTCGAGGACGTGTTCGTAGCCCTCGGTGGTGATGAATCCGAGGGTGCCGACCTTGCCCTCGAGGAGCTTGTTGGTCGCGACGGTGGTGCCGTGACTGACGGCGTCGATCGCGTCGCCGGTCTCGCCGAGCTGCGCGAGGACCTTCTCGATGCCTGCGAGGAAGCCGATGGCCGGATCCTGCGGTGTCGACGGGGTCTTCGTGGTGACGATGGCGCCGGACTCGTCGTCCACCGCGACCACGTCCGTGAATGTTCCGCCGGTATCGATACCGACCCGAATCTTCCTGGATCCCATGTTTCCTCCTGGGTTCGTCTCGCCGGTGTCCCACCTGACGTCTGATGACATTCCACCCCCTGAGCGGCGGTGTTTCTTTGTCACATCTCGCCGAACTCGTCGCCTGGAGTTCGGGGTTCGTGCACCTGCCACCTGCAGACGACGGCACCCCCGGGCCGTGATGGCCCGGGGGTGCCGTGGAGATTCGACGAGAAGGTCAGCGTCGGGCGAGGATCGCTCCCAGGGCGACGCCCGCCAGCGCGATACCGGCGCCCACTCCCGCGGACAGCAGAACGGTTGCTACCGAAGTTGTTCCGGCCGGTACCGGTGCAGCGGACGCAGCGGCCACGGGCAGCGCGGTGGTCTTCACACCCGCACCCTCGGCGACCTCGGCCGCCTCGGCTCCGTTCACGCCCGCGACAACTTCGGCTTCGGCCGCACTCGGCGCCGCCGGCAGACCGTCGGCGATCACACCGTCGATGCCGTTGAAGAACACACCGGCCATCTTCTTGGCGACACCGGTGATCATCCGTTGTCCGACACCACCGACCATGCCGCCGACGACCGCGTCCGCGTCGTAGGTGAGCACGGTGCCGCCGTCGCGTTCTTCGAGACGCACCGTCACATCGGCCTTGACCGTTCCCGGGGCACCGGATCCCGATGCCGTCATCACGAACGATTCGGGGCGATTCTGCTGCGACAGAACCACTTCCCCGTCGTAGGTGCCCTTGATGGAGGCCACTCCGGCGGTGATGGACAGCTTGTAGTGGTTGTCGTTGATCTGCTCGAGCGACTGCACGCCCGGGATCGTCGCCGCGAGAACACGGCCGTCCTGCAGGCTGTCGTACACCACGTCGGGAGGTGCCTGCAGTTGCGCGGTACCGGCGATTCTCATTCGTTCTCCTTGTTTCGGGACGCCGCGTGGGTCAGACGCAGCTCGAACAACTCCGAGGGGGAAATCGGCATGCTGGTGATCGGGATACCCTCCGCGTCCTCGACGGCCGCGGCGATCACCGCCGACGTCGGGATGACACCGGCCTCACCGGCGCCCTTCATCCCGAGGGGATTGAGTGCGGACGGGGTGACGGTGTGGTCCATCTCGAGAGAGTCGGGCATCTCCGTCACGAAGGGCATGAGGAAGTCCATGTACGACGCGTTGAGCATCTGCCCGTGCTCGTCGTAGACGATCTTCTCGTAGAGTGCGCCGCCGATGCCCTGCGCAACCGCGCCCTGCACCTGGCCTTCGACGATGCGCGGGTTGATGACGTTGCCGCAGTCGTGCACCACCGCGTACCGGAGCACCCGGATCTCGGCGGTGACGGGATCGGTCTCGACGATCGCCGCGTGGATTCCCGACGCGAACGTCGAGGTGGGCGGCGAGTAGTAGCCGGTCGCCTCCAGGCCGGGCTGCTCACCCTCGAGGACGGGCGGCACCGACATGTCGGTCTCGGCGTTCGCGAATCCCGTTGCGCGACGGGATGCGTCGTCGAAGGCGTAGCGGAGCGGGTTCGACAGTACGGCCACGACACCGAGTGGGATCGAGGTGCCCTCCGCGCCGGGTTCGGTGCCCACCACGCACACGTGCCCCTCGCGCAGTTCGAGATCGGCGACGTCGGCGTGGAGGTGGTCCGCGGCGATCTTCTTCGCCTTCTCCGCCACCATCTGCGCGGCGACGTGGAAGGCGGATCCGGACATCACGGCACCGCGCGAGGCGAACGTGCCGACCGCGTACCCGAATCGGCGGGTGTCGCCGGTGACGATCTCGACATCGGAGACCGGCACACCGAGATCGTCCGCGACGATCTGCGCGAAGGAGGTCTGGTGTCCCTGGCCCTGGGTGGTCAGGCCCGTGGCGGCCTTGACCTTGCCCGAGGTCTCGATGAGCACGTGTGCGCCCTCGTACGGGCCCGGTCCCGTGCCCTCGACGTACGCTCCAACACCGATTCCGACGCGGCGGCCCTCGGCGCGGGCACGTTCCTTGTACTCGGCGAACTCGTCCCAGCCGATGAGCTTCTTGAGCTTGTCCATTCCGGCCTGGTAGTCGCCGGTGTCGTAGATGAGGGGACGGCCGTCCTGGAAGATCAGGTGGAAGTCGTAGGGCATCTCCTCGGGGCGGATGAAGTTGGTCTCGCGGACCTCGAGGACATCCTTGCCGAGATGCTTGGCGATGGCGTCCATCGCCCGCTCCATTGCGAACACGCCCTGGGGTCGTCCCGCGCCGCGGTAGGGCGTGACGATGACCGTGTTGGTGTACAGCGAATAGGCGTCCACCCGGAAGGCGCGCGGTTTGTAGGGGCCGAGCACCTGGGTGGAGGTGTTGAGCAGCACGATGATTCCGTACGGCAGGTACGCGCCGTTGTCGTGCCAGATCGAGAAGTCGAAGGCCAGCAGCCTGCCGTCGTCGTCGAACCCGACGGTGACCTCGTGGACCTGCCCGCGCTCGTGGGCGCTCGAGATGAAATGTTCGCGCCGGTCCTCGACCCACTTGACCTCGCTGGAGATCCCGGCCTGCCCCAGCTTGCGGGCGGCCCAGGTGACCATGACCTCCTCGGGCCACGGGTGGACGATCTTCACACCGAAACCACCACCGACGTCGGGGGCGATGCAATGGACCTTGTTGTGCGCCATGCCCAGTCGCGCGGCGATCGCAGCACGGGCGGACGTCGAGGTTTGGGTGGACGTCCAGAAGGTCAGCACCTTCTCGTCGTCGTCCCAGCGGGCGTAGACGCCCTTGCCCTCCATCGGCATCGACGCCGAACGTTCGATCTCGAGGTCGAGGGTCAACGTGTGCGGTGCCGCGGCGAGTTCCGCCTCGATGTCGCCGAACCCGTGCTGGAGGTGCGCCGCGACGTTGTCGGGCACATCCGGATGGACGACGTGCTCGGCGTTGCGTGCGGTGTCGACACCGACCACGGCCGGAAGGGCCTGGTAGGTGATGTCGATCAGCGCGCAGGCGTCCTCGGCGATGTACCGGTTGTCGGCCACGACCATCACGATCGCCTCACCGACATGGTTCACCTCGTCCTTGGCGAGCGGATATCCGTTGCGCGGAGCGGTGATCGCGGGGTGCGGGATGAGCAGTGGGAGATTCTCGGCCATCTCGGGCGAGTCGGCCTCGAGATCGTCGTAGGTGTAGATGGCGTGCACGCCCGGCAGTTCGAGAGCCGCATCGACGGCGATGTCGAGGATGCGGGCGTGCGCGTGCGGCGACCGGACGAAGGCCGCGGCGAGCGCGCCGTGCCCGAGATCGTCGAGATAGCGGCCGTTACCGCTGACGAGCCGGTTGTCCTCGACACGCGGGATGGGCTTGCCGAACGACTTGCCCGACTCGGTGGCACCACCGATGTCGGCGGGGGCGAGGTCGGTTGCCGTGCTCGTCGAGACCGAGGTGGAGACGGGCGAATCGGAGACGCTGGTCATGCTCGTCCTGCCTTTCCTCCGACCGGAGCGGTGGCGCCGCGGACCTTGGCGTCGAGCGAGGCGCGTGCCGCCTCGCTGTCGGGGCCGAGCGGTGAGCCTCCGGACCGTTCGCGCTTGATCTCGGCGGCGCGCAGCACGGCCGCCCGGATGTTCTGGTAGCCCGTGCACCGGCAGAGGTTGCCGGCGATCGCATCGGTCGCCTCCTCGTGGGTGGGCGACGGGTTCTCCTCGAGGAAGGCGGCGATCGTGGTGACGAATCCCGGTGTGCAGAAACCGCATTGCAGACCGTGGCAGTCGACGAACGCCTCCTGCACGGGATGCAGGGTGCCGTCCGGTTCGACGAGCCCTTCGACCGTCGTCACCGAGCGGCCCTCTAGGCTCGCAGCGAGCACGAGGCACGACCGCACCGGCTTGCCGTCGAGCAGCACCGTGCACGCGCCGCACACACCGTGCTCGCATCCCACATGGGTCCCGGTCTGGCGGAGGTGATGACGGATCGCGTCCGATGCCAGCGTGCGCGAGGGCAGCACCACGGTCTGCGTCACGCCGTTGAGGGTGAAGGTCACGGCGACGTGATGCTCGCCGGTCTCCGCCTGCAGCTCGTCGACCTGTTCGGCGACGGTCCGCCGCGAGGCATCGCGACCACCCTTGTGGATCGAGCTCGTCATCGACTTCCTCCCGTGTGCATCGGTACCCGTGTGTCGTCGCGGATCGCGTCCTGCGCGGCCGCGAAGCCGACACGGCCGGTCAGTGCCGCCACCAGCTGCGACCGGTAGCGGTCGGTGGCGTGGATGTCCGCCTCCGTCTCGACGGTCTCGCGTGCCTTCTCCGCGACCTGCTGCCAGAGCGGGTCGCGCTCGTCGTGCGCCGAGGCTCCGCGCAGGATGTCGGTGTAGTCGACGACCTGCCCGAGTTCTCCCGCGGAGACGTAGGTCATCCGGGCGGACGTCACCGCGCCGTCCTCGACCTCCACCTGCGCGACCACGCCGACGAGTGCGTAGTCGCCGTGGCGTCGTGCGATCTCGTCGATGGCGGTGCCGGTGCCCGGCCGCGCAGCCGGCACCGTCACGCTGGTGGCGATCTCGTCGGCCTCGAGGGTCGATTCGAGCGGCCCGGCGAACAGCTCGGCGGCGGGGATCTGCCGGACTCCGCGGACGGAGCGAACGGTGAGCGTTCCCCCGAGCAGCGACAGCACGGCCGGCATCTCCGCGGACGGATCGGCGTGGACGATCGATCCCACGGTCGTTCCGCGATTGCGGATGGTCGGGTGTGCGACCAACCGGAGCGCGCGGCCCAGCAGGGGCTGGACCTGCGCGACCGTCGAATCGGATTCGAGCGCTGTGTGGGTGGTGAGAGCGTCGAAGGTGACGCCGAGTTCCGGTGAAGCGGAGATCGCGTCGAGGCGCGGGATCGAGCCGATGTCGACGAGGTGAGCCGGTGCCGCCAGGCGCATCGACAGCAGTGGAATCAGTGACTGGCCGCCGGCGAGCACTTTGCCCTCGTGCGCGACCCCCGCGAGGATCTCGCAGGCTTCATCGATCGACCGCGGTCGGTGGTAGGTGAGTGGCGACGGTTTCATTGAACAGATCCTGCCCGCATAGTGTGATCGGCGTTTCGTGGAGAAGTGACAAAGCTCACCGGTCGACCATGTCAGATGTAATAGAGGTCACGCGAACTCCTTCAGCCTCCCAGCGCCGCTCTCCCCGTCGGGATCGGGCTCCGTCCGGACCGGTTCTCCCTGATCGGAGGGGGTATCGGGATCCTCGGGGGCGGTGTCCTTGGGGGCGGTGTCCTTGGGGGCGATGACCCGGCACAGGTGGTAGAGACCGATAACGACGATGGTGCCCAGCGCGATGCCGCTCAGCGAGAACGTGTCGGTGAACTCGAGGCTGGTGTCGCCGATGGCGATGATCAGGCCGGCCGCGACGGGCATGAGGTTGCGCGGGTCGCCGAAGTCGACGTCGTTCTCCTTCCAGATCTTGGCGCCGAGCAGGCCGATGATGCCGTAGAGGACCACGGTGATACCGCCGAGCACGCCGCCGGGGGTCGCGGAGATGACCGCGCCGAACTTCGGGGAGAAGCCGAGGAGCATCGCGATGACACCGGCCGCGGCGTAGGCGGCCGTCGAGTACACGCGGGTCGCGGCCATGACGCCGATGTTCTCCGCGTAGGTCGTCGTCGGGGAACCGCCGACACCGGTGGCGAGGGCCGTGGCGAGACCGTCACCGGCCAGCGCGCGTCCCATCATGGGGTCGAGATCGGTCTTGGTGATCTCGGCGACCGCTTTGACGTGTCCGGCGTTCTCCGCGATCAGGGCGATGACGCCGGGCAGCACGAGCACGATGAAGGTGAGGCTGAACGACGGGGCATGGATGCCGACGACACCGGCGGCTTCGTCCGTGAACGGCGGCAGACCGAACCACGGCGCGGACGCGACGCCGTCCCAGTTCACGCGGAAGTGTTCGGTGACGGCGTCGGCACCGGCGTCGTAGGAGGTGATCGGTCCGCTGATCCGGTCGAGGATCCACGACAGTGCGTAGCCGAACAGCAATGCCAGGAAGATGGCGACGCGGCCGAGGAAGCCGCGCAGCACGACACTGCCCACGATCAGCGCGATCATCACCGTCAGCGCGACCCACTGATCCTGCGGCCAGTAGGTACCGGCCACCACCGGCGCCAGGTTGAAGCCGATGAGCATGACCACCGCGCCGGTGACGACCGGCGGCAGGATCTTGAAGACCAGCGAGCCGCCGAGGAAGTGGATCACCACACCGATCGCGGCGAGCACGAGCCCGGAGACCATGATCGCACCGGTGACCTCCGACGGCGAGCCGCCCTGGGCGTAGATCGCGGCGATGCCGCCGACGAAGGCCGCGGAGGTACCGAGATAGCTGGGGATCCGGCCCTTGACGACAGCGAGGAAGAACAGGGTGCAGAAGCCCGAAAGCATGACTGCGAGTTGCGGGTTGAGTCCCATGATGATGGGGAAGACGAAGGTGGCGCCGAACATCGACACCACGTGCTGGCCGCCCAGGCCGATGGTGCGGCCCCAACTCAGGCGCTCCATCGGCGCCACGACCTGTCCCGGTTCTATGTTCTTGCCGTCTCCGTGCACTGTCCAGATGGGCATATCGGACCTTTCAGCAGAGTGTGGGTGCCGATAGCGTTCACGTGGATCGTTACGCCTGTGTTACCGATCACACGTGTACTTCGGTAGCCGCAAACGCTAACGGAGCAGCTCCGGCCCGGCGTGGGAGGAATCTGCCAGGAGCGACCTTCCGAAATTGGCAAGATCGGTGGTTGATCGTCAGGAATCGATCCCGCGCATCGCGATGATCTTGAGGGCGAGCGAAAGGTCCAGCCGCAGTTCGGGCTGCTCGGTGAAGGGACCGAGGATCTTTTCGAGTTTCGCCACACGATAGCGCAGAGTGTTGTAATGAAAATGTAACTGGCGCGCGGCTTCTGCGATGTTGATGTTGGTGGCGAGGAGCACCTCGAGGGTACGGCACATGTCCTGCGCCTCGGCCGTGCCGTCGGTCAGTTCCTTGAGCGTCTCGCGCGCGAACGACTCGAGTTCCTCGGTGTCCTCGACGAGGCTCAGCAACCGGTACACACCCAGATCGTCGAAATGGGTCACCGCCCACGGCCCGGAGATCTTGCGCCCCACTTCGAGTGCCGTGCGCGCCTGGGCGTAGAGCACCGGCAGGTCGTCGGTGGACGACGACGCACGCGAGACCCCCACACCGAACGGGCGACGTCCTCCCCCACCGGCCCCGCGCACCTGGGCGACGAGTTCGTGCACGAGGGTCATCGTGTCGCTGCCCTCACCCATGAGCACGACGGTCTCGGTCGCCAGGGCCGTGACGGACGCTCCGGAATCGCGGCCGGCGAGCGCACCCGCGAACGCGCGGGCCTGCCGTTCCACGACGGGCAGTCGCGCCGGTGCCGCCGAGGAATCGTCGTCCACGCGATCGGGTTCGACGGCGACCACCACCACCGGGCGGTCGAGATTCCAGCCGAACATCTGGGCGTGCACGATCACCTGTTCGGGTTCACCGGCGCGGCCGCGCAACAGGTCCCGGACGAAGTTGGCCCGGTGCTTCTCCTCGACCGCCGACACTGCGAGTTCACGACTGACGACGAGCGCACACACCGTCGCCGCCTGCTCCACGAGATACAGATCCGGCGCGGAGAGATCGCGTGCGGGACAGAA
The DNA here is from genome assembly GCF_050321925.1 of Rhodococcus sp. IEGM1339. Classification (NCBI taxonomy): domain Bacteria; kingdom Bacillati; phylum Actinomycetota; class Actinomycetes; order Mycobacteriales; family Nocardiaceae; genus Rhodococcus; species Rhodococcus sp. IEGM1339. The sequence goes on along the minus strand of NZ_JBNQFT010000024.1, from coordinate 7,812 downwards.
GAACACGAGCCGGCCGTGGTCTATGCCATTGGCGGAGATCGCGGCGATCGCCACGTACTCGTTGCCGAATCGGTGCAGACCGAGCCCGCCCTCGATCGAATCGGTCCGCACCCGGCCAGTCGCGTCGACAGCCGCCGTCGAGGACAGCCAGGCGAAATCGGACTCTTTTCCGGCCCTGTAGGTCTGGCGTCCGTCGGGCGTGGTGATCAGAACCGCCCCGCCGAGCCGGCGCGAGATGCCTTCGGCGAGCGCCCTGTGCCCACCACCCGCCATGACGATCTCGAGCAGCCCGCGACGGAGGTGATCCGCCTCGAAGACCGCTTCCACCTGAGCGACGGCCATGTCGCGGAGATCCCGCGCGAGACGGTGATCCGCGACGACCTCCTCCGGCGTCGTCAGCACAGGGAGGGGAACGTCGTCCGTGAGACCCTGCGGCAGCGGGTGTCCGGTGTCGAGTCGGACCACCAGAGCCGAGACCTCGCTCCGGTCCAGCCGCGCCAGGAAGTCGGCGATCGGCACGGCGAGTCGCGCGAGCACGGTGGTGGAGGTGACGAGCAGCAGTCCCGGACGCAACCAGGGACCGATCTCGGGGAGCATCATCACCGCGACCCCGGTGACGGCTCGCGCCGTGGAGACGTCACCGGCGATCACCGTCGGTGCGACGAGGAAGCCCGAGGAGACGACGTCCGTGAGCGGGCAGGGTTCGAATGCGACCGCTGCGCTGTCCTCCGGATCGGCTGCGCTGCGATCCGGTTCGGCTGCGCTGCGATCCGGTTCGGCTGCGCTGGGCCCCGGTTTCTCAGCCTTGCGCACCGTCACAGCAATACCCGTCCACCTGCCAGTCGTTCACCCCTGCGTGGGAGACACGTGACATTAGAGGGCTGTGGCAACACCGTCAATCGCAGGCGGACAAGCCGCAGGTCGGGCAGCACGTCCCGCCGGGACCCGGTGGATGGGTCCGCGCAGTGTCGCGAGGCTGCGTCCGGTGGCACCGCGCGTGCTCACGAGGACCTCGGCGAAGATCGACACGGCCGTTTCCTCCGGGGTGCGCGCCCCGAGGTCGAGTCCGATCGGCGAGTGCAGCCGTCCCAGTTCGTCGGCGGACAGACCGGCCTCGCGCAACAGGGCGACCCGGCGCTCGTGCGTGGAGCGGCTGCCCATCGCCCCGATGTATCCGGCCTCGCAGCGGAGGGCCCGTTCGAGCAGTGGGATGTCGAACTTCTCGTCGTGGGTGAGCACCGCGACGACCGTGGTGGGGTCGATCGGCGCCGACTCGAGGAAGACGTGCGGCCACGCCACCACGACCTCGTCGGCGTCGGGGAATCGGGCGGGCGTCGCGAAGACGGGCCGGGCGTCGATCACCGTCACGCGGTAACCGGCAAACTTCCCCAGCGTGCACAGGGCGGACGCGAAGTCGATGGCACCGAAGACGTACATCCTCGGTCGCGGCGCGAAGATCGCCACGATCTGCGCACGCCCCTCGTCGACATAGACCTCCGAATCGCCGTAGGACAGGCGCAGGCGCACCTCGTCCCCGACGTCGGTGCCGTCGTCCCCGTCGAGGGTGACCACACGATGGTCGGCGGACTCCCGATCGGTAACGACGGCGACCGGCTCTCCAGCCCCGATCCGCCGTGCCACCTCGGGGAACTCGGGATAGGTCGCGGCATCGACCCGCTGCACGAACACCTCGATGGTGCCGCCGCAGGTCAGACCCACTCCGAAGGCGTCGTCGTCAGTGACGCGGAAGACCTCGGTCCGTGCACGCCCGTCGGCGAGCACGTCACCCGCGATGTCGTACAGCGCGCCTTCGATGCACCCTCCCGAAACACTGCCCACCACCTCGCCCGACCGCGAGACGGCCATCGCGGCGCCGGGTTCGCGCGGCGACGACTTCCAGGTGCGCACGACGGTTGCGAGCGCGAACGTCTCACCGTCGTCGAACCATCGCGACAGCTCGTCGAGAATGTCCCGCACAGCGGTCTCCTTACCGGTGTGTCACAGACGCGCGGCGACGGCCAGCGCGACGTGGTCGTGGAAGGGGCGCGCGACGACCTGCACGCCGATGGGCATGCCGTCACTCGTCCGCCCGACAGGGACGACGACGGACGGGAGGCCGGTGACGCTGATCGTGCGGCAGCTCGCCAGTGCCTCCTGCCAGGTGAGCAGCCGGTCGCCGACAGCGAAACGATCGTCGCTGAGCGGAGGCGCCCCGATGGACGCGACCGGCAGCACCAGCACGTCGCCCATCTCGTCGAGCAGGCGATGGATCAGCGCGGTGCGCCACGCCCAGAGGCCCTCCACCTCCCGATGTTCGGCGCGACCGGCCGTGGACAGCAGGTCGCGGATGACAGCACCGAAGCGGTCGGTCCTCGCCAGCGCGTCGATGTCGGCGTGGGTCTGGGTGGCCCTCAGCCGCCCGAACAACTCGTTCCCCTCTACCAGGGCCGACCCGCGGTATTCACGGGCACCGAGGCGCCGCGCGCTCTCGCGGACGACGTCCTCGATCTCGTCGTCGACGGGCACGGTGCCCTCCCCGGGCGCCCAGGTGATCGTCAGCGTGTCGACGTCGACGGTCTCCGGGTCGGTCCACGCGACGTGCGGTTCGGAGATCATGCGCAGGGCGAGGACGAGGTCGCCGAGGTTCCGTGTCATGGGCCCGACGGTCTGCAGCGCGCCGTGCACCGTCGTCGGATTGGCACGTACATGATCGCCGACGAGCACCCCCGGGTACTGGCCGTCCGCGGACACCCGGCCGACGGTGGGGCGGATCGAGCACAGGCCGGTGCAGTGCGCGGGCCAGCGCACGGACCCGCCGAAATCGGTGCCCAATCCGAGGACGCTCATGCCCGACGCGATCGACGCGGCTTCGCCCCCGCTGGATCCGCCGGGTGAGCGCGGCGACTCGGGGCTGCCGAGCGGGTTCACGGCCGGTCCGAACATCTCGTTGTCGGTGAGCCCGGAGGTCCCGAATTCGGGCGTGTTGGTCTTGCCGACGAGGATCGCGCCGGCCGCCTTCATCGCGGCGACGGCCGGTGCATCGACGACGGGGACGTTGTCGGCCAGCGCCCTCGAGGCGGCCGTCGTGCGCACGCCTGCGGTGGCGATGAGGTCCTTGACGGTGAACGGCACCCCGGCGAGCGGACCGGCCACCTCGCCGCGGTCGAGGCGTCGGTCGAGGGCGTCGGCCTCGGCGAGGGCACTCTCCGCCGCGACGGTGACGATCGCGTTGAGGCGCGTGTTCTGCTCGGCGATCAGGGCGAGATGGTCCTCGACGACCCGACGGGCGGTGACCTCGCGGTTGCGGACCACGGCGGCGATCGACCGCGCGTCGGCGCCGGTCCACGTGCCGGTGCGCTCGGTGTCGAGCGTCGGGGATCGACCGTCTACCGCCACTGGCCCTCCTTGGTCTGCGTTCGACGAGAACGCTATGGCCGGCTCCGGGTCCCTCCTACGTCCACACTCCACAGGAAGCCGGTCGCCGCGGTGTGAAGAGTTGATACTTTCCCGCCGGAACGGGCCTGAGAGGATCGGGGAATGATTCCGTCCTGGGCTCGTCTCGCGTTCGCCGTATTCGCGGTGAGCTGGGGCGCCAATCAGTTCGCTCCGATGCAGCTCGTCTACCGCGACCACCTGGGACTCGGCAGCGACTCGTTCACCGCGATGCTCGGCTCCTACATCGTCGGGTTGATCCCCGCCCTGCTCTACTTCGGGCGCGTGGCCGACCGGATCGGGCGTCGTCCGGTGATCCGGGCGATGATCCCGGTGAGCATCGTGTCGTCGATCGTCCTGCTTCTCGGCGCCGATATCCCGGCGTTGCTGTATCTCGGCCGGGTCCTCGCCGGATTGGCATCCGGGATGGCGTTCGGAGCAGGCACCGCGTGGATGAAGGAACTGAGCGAAGGTCCAGGTGTGGGAGCGCGCCGAGCCGCCGTCTCACTGTCGGCGGGATTCGGCAGCGGCGCCCTGTTCGCCGGTCTCATCGCGCAGTGGCTGCCCGCCCCCGACCGTCTGCCCTATCTCGTGCACATCGCTCTGATGGTGGTCGCGCTGGTACTGGTGTGGACCGTCCCCGACGCCCACCGGCCCCGCACCGTGCAGGGCTCGTGGCGCCTGTCGACGCTGTCGTCCCCGCGCTTCCGCTGGGGTGTCGTGCCGTGGGCCCCGTGGGTCTTCGGATGCGCGACCGTCTCGTTCGCCACGATGCCGCCGATCGTCTCGGGCCGCGTGGACAGCGTGGCCGTCGCGTTCACCGGCGTGGTCGCCGCCCTGACCCTGCTCACCGGTGCGTTGATCCAGCCCGTGGCCCGGCGCATCACCCGGCACGGTGAGGACCGTGGCGTCTGGACGGGGGTGGGTCTCGGTGTGCTGGGCTTCGTGACCGCCGGCGTCGCAGTGCTCGTCGACGGCCCGGTATCGGTGCTTGCCGTCCTCGTCACCGCCGTCCTTCTCGGCGGGGGTTACGGCATGCTGCTCGTCTCCGGTCTCGTCACCGTCGAGCACATCGCTCCGCCGGACGAGCTGGCGCAGACCGTCGCCGTCTTCTACTGCCTGATCTATCTGGGTTTCGCGGTGCCCTTCGTCATCTCGCTCGCCGCACCCCACGTCGGGTTCGTCGCATGCTTCGCGGTCGCCGTGGCACTGCTCGTGCTCGCGCTCGTCCCCCGGAAGTTGCTCGCCGATCAGGAAGCGACCCTCGTCGGCTCGCGCTGAGCGAGGCCGACGGGACTCTGGACGCGCACCTGCTCGAGCAGATCCGACAGCGCACCGGCGACCTCCTCGGGACGGTCGGCGAGCACGCGGTGACCGGCACCGACGAACCGCACGAGGTTCGCGTGCGGCAGCCGCGCCGTCATCATCTCCGACAACGACAAGGGCACGAAGACGTCCTCCGTGCCCGCCGCGACGACCACCGGCACTCTGGCGAGCACATCGAGGGCGGCGGACTCGTCGAGCACCGCGAAGTCGGCCAGCAGTCGCGACCAGGTGACGACGGAGGTCTCGTTCGACAGCGCCGATCCGACCACCCGCAGCCACGATTCCTCCGTGCGCCTGCGTGCGGCAACCGTGCACACCCGGCCCCCGGCGCGTTTCGACAACTCCATGACGCGCGGTGCACGCGACACCGCCCGGTGCACGATGAAGGCGGCCGGATGCCGCAGATAGCGTCCGATACCGCCGTCCGCGAGCCCCGATGCTGCGGTGGCGAACAGGCCGACACCCACGATGCGGTCGCCGACGGCGTCGGGGTGACGACGGACGTAGGACAGTGCGACCATGCCGCCCATCGAATATCCCGCCAGCACCACCGGTCCGTCCGGCGCGAGGGTCCGGAGCACCGCGTCGAGGTCGTCGGCCATCCCGGAGACCGTGCACGCCGTGACGTCGCCGGTCCCGGAACGACCGTGTCCTCGCTGGTCGTAGCGGACGATGCGCAGACCCGGCAGGTCCACCGATTCGCAGACGGCATCCCAGCTCGCGGCGTCCTGGCAGTGGCCGTGCAGGCACACGAGGGTCAGACCCGCATCCCGCGATCCGGTCACCGTGGTGGCCAACGGCACTCCGTCGTCGGCAACCACGGTCACACGAGCGATCGTGTTCGGGTCCGTACTCGACGTCGGCTCGGCCATCTCGCCTCCTGCACAGCGCATCTGCAGGAGTTGTCGCGTCGCCCTCGGGTGCCGTTAACCGCCGACATCGAATCGTGACGTCCGGTCGTCAGCGCGGGGCGAGCGCCCGGATCATCGGTGCGGGATCGCCCGAGGGCACCAGGGCGATGGCCGGGGTGGTCACGCCTGCCTCGACGTAGCGCTCCACATGCTCGCGGCAGGCCTCGGGTTCGCCGTGGATCACGAGGGCGTCGACCACGTGGTCCGGGATCGCTTCGAGGGCGGCCTTGCGGTCGCCTTCCGCCCACGCCTTCCACATGCCGGCGAAATCGTCCGAACGGCCGAGGAATTCGTGGAAGGCCCGATAGACGGGGACGTTCATGTAGGCGGCGATCATGCGGCGGCCGATGGCGCGGGCGGTCTCGGTGTCGAAGCCGGGGAGCACGAAGATCCGCGCGACGATTTCCTTGTTCTCGCCGCCCTCGTGGACGTAGGGCGCCACGGTGCGGACGTCGTCGGCGGACAGCCAGTTGATGATGGCGCCGTCGGCCTCACGCCCGGCCAGACGCAGCATGCCCGGGCGCAGTGCCGCCAGCAGCACCGGCGGCGCCGGGTCGGGTACGACGCCGGCCCGGAAGCCGTCGACGGCGAAGGTGTCGTACTTCTCGGAGACCTTCTCCCCCGCCAGCGCCGCACGCAGGAACCGCAGGGTGTCACGGGCACGCTTGAACGGTTCCTCGAAGGGGATGCCGTTCCACTTCTCCACGATGACGTCGGAGGAGGTGCCCACCCCGAGCACGAAGCGGCCGGGTGCGGCGGCGGCGAGGCTCGCGGCCGACATGGCCAGCGTCGCGGGGCCGCGAGTGTAGACGGGGACGATCGCGGTACCCAGGCGCAGGCCGGGAGCCCACACGCTCGCGAGGGTCAGCGGGGTGAACGCATCGGCAGCGCCGGCCTCGGACGACCACACGTCCGTGTACCCGAGATCGGGGAGCTCTTCGATGATGCGTCGCTGGTCGGGCAGGGGGATGCCGTCGAGCGGGACGGTCAGGCCCCATCGTCGTGTCGTGTTCTCCGTCATGACCGTCACCCTAGCCACACTGTGGTTCAGGTCATATCCGGGCGTGTCCCGCCCCGGGCGATCGAGCCCGCCCCGCGCCCACTCCGGTCCTCGGTGTCCGGCGTGTTCGACACCCACTCTCGCCACCGTGTCCGGAGAGTGCGGCATCACCGCGTTTTTCGATCGACGATCGACGAAGGGGAAACCTCCCGGCCCGTCACCGCGGCGAGGTTCGACGATGCGAATCTCGTGTCGGCCGCCGGGCTCGTTCCGATCATGGGTTTGGCACAGAACTGCGGCCTGCAGGCTCTCGCCGACGAACATCTCAGCGTTCCCATCGACAAGGGTGCGCACTCCGGCGACAAGATCGGATCACTCATCGCAGGATTGATCACCGGCGCCGACAGCATCGCCGACGTGGCACTACTACGGCACGGGGCGATGGGAACACTCTTCGACCGTCCGTATGCACCCTCGACCCTGGGATCGTTCCTGCGCACCTTCACCTTCGGACACGTCCGGCAACTCGGGTGCCGTCGCCTCCGTCAAGCTCCACCGCCATCACGCGATCATCGAGCAGGTCCACGCGGACCTGAAGAACTCCGCGCTTGCTCGTGTGCCGTCGTCTCGGTTCACTGCCAATGCCGCGTGGCTGGTCTGCGCGGTGATGGCGTTCAACCTCACCCGCGCCGCAGCCGCCGCCACCGGCGATCCGAAGCCGGTCAGGGCAACCACCGGAACTGTCCGGCGGACCCTCGTGTCGGTTCCCGCACGGATCGCGTCGTCGGCGCGCCGGTTGACGTTGCATCTACCCCTGCGCGGGCCGTGGGAACCGGCGTGGAACTCCCTGTTCGACACAGCGTTCGGGCGGAACCGGCCGATCGTCGGCTAACCGGCTCGTCCTTGCCTGTCTACGACACGAAAGATCCAGTGGAACAACCCGGCACGAGCGGTCAGGCGGTCAGCTGTGTCCAGACTCTGTCCGAAGGTGCGCAAAGGAAGTCACGACGACCGCATCAGCCGATCGGTGCATTGAGGCTAAATCCAATACCGTTCAGTTAGGGGGGTTTGCGTTACGATGAGGTGTGCCTCGGAGTGGATGGGTGAAGCCGGTCTCGGATCGGCGGTTGTCGGATGTGGTGT